>JBQCEU010000256.1:0-4836 GCA_051959955.1 Terriglobales bacterium
GCTTCCAGCTCGGCGGCCGGAATCGCCTCGCGCGCCACATACTTCGGGTCGGTGGCGGCCACATGCATGGCCACATCGTGCACCAAGAGCTGGAACTCGTCGGTGCGGGCCACGAAGTCGCTCTCGCAAGCCACCTCGACCAGCACGCCCAGCTTGCCGCCGGCGTGGATGTAGCTGCCGATGGAGCCTTCGGTGGCGGTGCGCTCGGCCTTTTTGGCGGCGCCGGCGATGCCCTGCTTGAGCAGCACCACTTCCGCCTTGGCCATGTCGCCGGCGGCTTCGGTAAGCGCGCGCTTGCAAGCCATCATGGGAGCGCCGGTGCGCTCCCGCAAAGTTTTAACGTCGCTGGCAGTGATTTCCATGTCTCTTTTGTGCCCCCGCCGGCGGCGGGGGTGAAAACTAAAAGGCGGGGGTGGCCTGGCGGGGCTCTTCGCCCTCTTCGCGGCCGTCCAGAACTTCGTCGTGGCTGGGGCCCTTGTGGGTATCCAGATCGGCCCAATTCTCGACCAGGGTCTCGTCGCCAGACGCCTCGGCGCCGCCGTCGCCGGCCGCAGGCGCCGCGCCGCCGTCGGCCTGACCGCCGGAGGCCAGCAGTTGCCGGCCCTCGAAGCAGGCATCGGCGATGCGGCCGGTGAACAGCCGGATGGCGCGCAGGGCGTCGTCGTTGCCGGGGATGACGTAATCCACGGCGGTGGGGTCGCAGTTGGTGTCCACCACGGCAACCACGGGGATGCCCAGCTTGCGGGCCTCGGCCACGGCGATCTGCTCCTTGTTGGAGTCAATGACGAAGATCACGTCGGGCAGCCCAGGCATGTCCTTGATGCCGGCGAGGTTGGTGTGGAGGTGCTTGCGCTCGCGCTCGAGCTTGATGACTTCCTTTTTGGGCAACTGTTCGTAGCGGCCGTCGGTGGCCATCTCGTCCAGCTCCTTCAAGCGCTTGATGGACTTCTGGATGGTGACCCAGTTGGTGAGCAGGCCGCCGAGCCAGCGCTGGTTGACGTAGAACATGCCGGCGCGGGTGGCTTCCTCAGCGATGGCGTCCTGCGCCTGGCGCTTGGTGCCAACGAAGAGCACGGTCTTGCCCTTGGCGCACTGATCCTGCACGAAAGCCGACGCGTCCTTGAACATCTTGAGCGTCTTCTGCAGGTCCACGATGTAGATGCCGTTGCGCTCGCCGAAGATATATTCCTTCATCTTCGGATTCCAGCGCCGCGTTTGATGCCCGAAGTGGACGCCCGCCTCGAGCAGTTCCTTCATGCTGATAGAAGCCAATGAACCTCCTCCCAAGTTTGCAACCGGCGTTGACCGCCGGTTTTCTCTCTCCGCGCCTTAGCGCTTCGAGAACTGGAAGCGCTTGCGCGCCCCCTTCTGACCGTACTTCTTGCGTTCCTTCATGCGGGAATCGCGGGTGAGCAGGCCGGCGGCGCGCAGCTTGGCGCGCAGCTCGGGGTTGATCGCCAGCAGCGCCCGGGACACGCCCAGCGCCACCGCGCCGCTCTGGGAGTTGACCCCGCCGCCGTGGGCATTGACCAGCACGTCGTACTGATCGGCCATCTCGGCCGCCACCAGGGGGCGGTTGGCGAGCAGCTCGCGGGTCGGGGTGCCGAAGTAATCCCCGTAAGACTTGCCATTGATCTTGCGCTGGCCGCTGCCGGGGCGCAGGATGACGCGGGCGATGGCGCTCTTGCGCCGTCCGGTGGCCTGAAATTGGACCATGTCTGCCATGTTGGTTATGCCTTCTCCGCGCGCGCCTTGGTGAGCTTGACCGTTTGTGGCTGCTGGGCGGCGTGGGGATGCTCGGCGCCGCTGTACACCTTCAGCTTGGCGCCCAGGTGCTTGCCGTGCTTGTTCTTGGGCAGCATGCCTTCGACCGCGTCGCGCACCACTTTCTCGGGATGCCTGGCCATGCGCTCGCGCATGCTGGCGGTCTTGAGCCCGCCGGGAGTGCCGGTGAAGTGGTGGTATTGCTTGTCCTCCAGCTTCTGACCGGTGACCCGGATGCGGGAGGCGTTGATCACCACCACATGCTCGCCGGTGTCCATAAAGGGGGTGAAGTGGGCTGCCGCCTTGCCGCGCAGAAGCTGGGCCACGCGCGATGCCAGCCGGCCCAAAACCTCGTTTTCGGCGTCCACCAGGTACCAGTGGGGCGCAACCGTCTTGCTGCTGGGAAAATACGTGCTCATTTCAGTTCCAACCCAAAAATTTGAAAAGCGCCCGGACAGGCATTTCCCCGATCCGGCGGCCGCCAGACGGGGACAAAACCGCAAGGCAGGACAATGCTCTATGGTAAAGAAGCCCAACCGGGTTGTCAATCCCGCCTAACCCACGGCAATGTGGCGGGCGACGGCGGGGGGCAGGTTGCGCAGCACCGGGGTGGCGCGATGGGGATGACCGGCCAGCAGGCGGTCCACCACGGCGCCGACGGCGCGGAGGCGGTCGCGCTCGGCGCGGTCGCGCACCAGGGCCAGCTTGATGCGGCGGATATACAGGTATTCGAAGTACGACAGCACGCCGCCGGGGCGCAGCGAGGCCACCAACTGGCCGAGGATGCGCTCGACCAGCGCCGGATCGAAGGTATTGAAGGGCAGGCCGCAGACGATGCAGTCGTGATCCGGCTGGGGCGCGGCGGCGCAGATGTCGGCGATGTGCAAGCGGCAGTCCACGCCGCGCTGGCGCGCGCCCGAGGCGGCGATGCAGCTCTCGATCACCGGCTGGAAGGCGGGGTTGATTTCGAAAATGTCGAGACGGTCGCCGCGGCGCAGATGCCGCAGGATGGCGCGCGTAAACACGCCCGTACCCGCACCCACTTCCATGACCCGCAGGGGCCGCGACGACGCCGCCGCCCGGGCCACGGGGGCGGTGATGGCCGACGCCAGCACGCCGCCGCTGGGCGCGATGGCGCCGGTGGCGTGGAAGTGCTCCCGGAACTGTGAAAAAAAGAGCCGGTAGCGCTGCCAGGCTGAGTATTGATGGGCCGGTTCCGGACTCGACGACGCAGACATCCCACCCCCACACAGTATAGATGGCATCCAAAACCGGCATGGACACGTTGGAGGCACCGCGTTCGGACCTGATCCGCCTGGAAGCCCGGCCCCACCAGCTCATCGCGTCGCGCTCACGCACGGTGATGATCTGCGGGCGCGACGGCATGATCTCAGACGTGCGCGAGCATGGCGTGTACGTCCATGAAACCCGGGTACTTTCGCACCTGGGCTGGCGGTTGCAGGGCGGCGCGCCGTACACGGTCGCGGCCAGCAAAGTGCGTCAGCATACGCTGCTGATCTACGCCATTGCCCGGCCCGAGAAGCGGCTGCGGCCATATTCAGGGCGCAAGCAGCATGGGGACAGCGCCCGCGGCGCCACCGAGGAGACCATCGAATTGCGGCTGGGCACGCGGCTTAGCGACGGGTTCCATCAGGACGCCGACATCACCAACTTCACGATTCAGCCGCAGACGGTGCAGGTCGAACTGGAGCTGGATGCGGATTTTTCCGACCTGGATGAAGTGATCAGTCGGCGGCGCCAGCAGCGGGGCTCCTTGAAAATGGACGTACTCCACGACGACGCGCAATGGACCATCGCCTGGGAGTACCGCGCCCATCATCGCGGCTGCCGTCTGTCCCGGGCCTCGGTGCTGACCCTGCGGGGCGTGCCGGAAGGGGCGCGCTGGAGGCGGGGACGGCTGAGCTGGGAATTGGAACTGGACCCGGGCGCCAGCGCGCACATCTGCCTGGAACTGGGGGCGCGGATTGAAGAGCACGAGTTGCGACCCGACCCCGGCTGCCATCGGCTGGCGGAGGTGCCGTCCGACACGCAGCGTTACCTGGACAGCAACACGCGGGTGGCGCTGCCGCCCGCGCAGCAGACCACGGTGGAGCGGGCGCTGGAGCGGGCGCGGCATGACCTGGCGGCCCTTCGCATGCAGGATCTCGACCGTGGGAGCTCAATTCCCGGAGGCGAGAGCTGGGTACCGGCGGCGGGCTCGCCCAACTATATCGCCACGTTCGGGCGCGACATCCTCACCGCCGCCTGGCAGTCGGCGCTGCTGGGGCCGGAAATTCTACGCGGCTCGCTGCAGGTGTTGAGCGAGTTGCAAGGCAGGCGCGATGACCCCTGGCGCGACGAGGAACCCGGGAAAATGCTGCACGAGGCCCACACCGGGCCCACTTCGGTGCTCGACTATCGCCCGCAGGGCCGCTATTACGGCTCGTTCAACACGTCGCCTTTCTACATCATCGTGCTCTCGGAGTTTTGGCACTGGACCGGCGACCGCGCGGCCACGCTGTCACACCTCGATGCGGCGCGGGCCGCGCTGGCGTGGATGGACCGTTGCGGCCACCCTGGTCCCAAGCACTTCTACGCTTTCCGGACGCGCAGCTCGCAGGGGGTGAAGAACCAGGGCTGGAAAGACTCGGGCGATGCGCTTATCTATCCCGACGGCAGCATCGTCCCGGATCCCATCGCCACCTGTGAGATTCAGGGCTACGCCTACGAGGCCAAGCTGCGGATGAGCGAACTGTTGTGGCTGGCGGGCGAGCGCGGCGCCGCAGCGCGCGTGCTGTGGCAGGCTCACGAACTGAAGAAGCGCTTCAATGCAGCCTATTGGATGCCGGAGGAGAACTACTTCGCCATGGCGCTCGACCGGCACGGGCGCCAGGTGGGTTCGGTGGGCTCCGACCCGGGCGATGCCCTGGCCACCGGCATTATCGCCAGCGACCTGGCGGCGCCCACGGTGGAGCGCCTGTTTGCGCCGGACATGTTCAGCGGCTGGGGCATTCGCACCCTCTCCGAGCGTCACCTCGCCTACAACCCCTACAGCTACCATCGCGGCTCGGT
>JBQCEU010000257.1:0-7144 GCA_051959955.1 Terriglobales bacterium
GTCTGTATCGGCATCGCCTTCGCCGCCTTCCAGGCCCGGCGGCGCTGACGCAGTAGCGCGGGCGCAGCCTGCCTGTTCCGCACGCGGGGGCCGCGCCGTTGCCACCGTGGGCCAAGTCGGCGTGGAAGGCTGCGAAATTCATGCCGTGGGCGAACGAGCCGGTGGCTCGTTCGCGCCCCCGGCAGACAACGAGGCGCGGACCCGACCGGGCTGGGGCTTGAGGGGCCCCCAGCCGGAGCGTCAAGCGGGTCGAGCGGCGAAGCCGCTCGGGGGCCCGCGCCATTCAATCTGTTGCCGCTTACAGGCTGATGACCAGATCGGGAGGGTTGCCGCTCAGCGCCTGGTACACGTCAGGGAAACAGCCCACATGCAAGCCCTCGATGGCGTTCTGCAGCCGGATGCGGTCGTGCGCCGGCGCCGGACGCGCCGATTGGCGGTCGGGCTGGCACCACACCGGCTCGCCCGCCGCCAGCCCGCGATCCAGCGCGCACATGTCGCACACCCCCAGCCAGATGTTTTTCTCCCGCGCCACCTTGGCCAGACGCTCGCCCAGCGGATCGCCCTTGCGCAGCATGTAGGCGTTGTCGTCAAAAAAGAACATGCCGACCACCTCGGCGCCATGCGTGCCGGCTTCCAGTTGGGGCAGGATCATCTTGCCCAGTTTGTAGTCCACGGTATGGCCGGAAGTGATGAACAGATAGGCAACTTTCATGTTCTTTTATGAGTACGAACCGGGAAGGTTGGTCGGGACGGCGAGATTTGAACTCGCGACCCCTTGCACCCCAAGCAAGTGCGCTACCGGGCTGCGCTACGTCCCGAAACCAGGTCCAAGGCGGGTAAAGCGGGGTACAGCCAGTCTAGCATGCGCTGGCCGGGCTAGTGCTTGCGCTCGAGGATGGCGGTGATCGCCGCCAACTCGGCGCGCACGCGGTCGAGCAGCTCACGGTCGCGACCGGCCGCCAGCGGCAGCGCCGTCTGGGCGCGCTTGCCGTCATGCTCGCTCTTCAGCTTCTTCTTGGCCCCGGCGATGGTAAAGCCCTGCTCGTGCAGCAGCGTCTTGATCTGCAGCGCCAGCTCGACCTCACGCCGCCGGTACAGGCGCTGGCCCTTGGTGCTCTTGCCGGGCTTGAGGGCAGGGAACTCGCTCTCCCAAAAGCGCAGCACATAGGGCTCGACCCCGGCCAGGCGCGCCACCTCGCCGATCTTGAAGTACAGCTTGTCGGGAATCAGCGCCCGCGGCATCGCCTCATGGTAGCTGAATTCCGCCTGGCTCAGTAGCGGGTCCAGCACGCAAGCGTAGCAATGGGGTGCCTTCCCATGTCCCATTCCGTCGCCTCGCCCGCGCAGTCACAGCGTGGCGGGGCCATCCGCCTTGCCGGGCTAGGGTGGGCAGCCCCCGGCAAAGACAGGCTGTGCGGGCAGATCCACCGTCGTTTTCACGCCCCCAGTTTACGGTCAATCCAGCTTTCCGGGCTCGAGCTTTGCAATCGGATGTAACGCCCACCCGGGTCCACCACTCCTCCGCGCCCGCAACTGGCAACTGGCAACTGCAACGTTACGTCCGGTATGCCCCATTGATCCGCACGTACCCCTCGGTCAAGTCGCACGTCCACATCCAGGCGGAGGCGCGGCCGGCGGCCAGCGCGATGCGGATCGCCACCTCCTGCCGTTCCAGCCGGTGCTTGGCCTCGTGCTCGTCGAAGGCCAGCGCCTGCCCCCGCCGGTACACCGGCAGGCCGCTGAACCAGATGGAGGCGCGCTCGGGATCGAACTTCACCCCGCAACTGGCCGCCGCCGACAGCACCCGTCCCCAGTTGGCGTCGGCGCCGGCGATGGCGGTCTTCACCAGCGGCGAATGCGCCAGCGCCCGCGCCACCCGGTCGGCATCGGCGGCCGAGCGCGCGCCCTCTACCGTCAGGGTGACGAAGTGCCGCGCCCCCTCGCCGTCCAGCACGATCTGCCGGGCCAGCGACTGCGCCACTTCGTTCAGCGCCTGCTGGAACTTCTTTCGCCCCGCTGCCGACAAACGTCCGCCGGCGGCGCCGCTGGCAAACAGCGCGGCGGTGTCATTGGTCGAGGTATCGCCATCCACCGTGATGCGATGGAAGGATTCCTCCACCGCCGCATGCAGCGCCGCGTGGCAGGCGGCCGGCGACAGCGGCGCGTCGGTGAACAGAAAACCAAACATGGTGGCCATGCGCGGGTGGATCATGCCCGAGCCCTTGGCCATGCCGGCCACGCGGTAGGTGCGGCCGCCGTCGCGGAACTCCGCCGCGGCCACCTTGGCGCAGGTATCGGTGGTGCGGATGGCGTGGGCGGCGGCCAACGGGGTGTCGTCCTTGCCGACCCACGCCGGCAGCGCGGCGACGATCTTCTCCACCGCCAGCGGCTGCCCGATCACCCCGGTCGAACCCACCATTACCTGCTCGACCGGGCAGCCCACCCAGCGCGCCGCGGCGCGCGCCATGGTGAGTGCGGCGCGGCGTCCGGCGGCGCCGGTGGCGCAGTTGGCGTTGCCGCTGTTGACCACCAGCGCCCGCACCCAGCCGCCGCTGGCGGCGAGATGGGCGCGCGAGAGCCGCACCGGCGGCGCCTGCAGCCGGTTGGTGGTGAACACCGCCGCCGCCGCCGCCGGGCGTTCCATGGTGGCCAGCATCAGGTCGGGCGCCTTGCGCTTGATGCCGCAATGGCCGGCGGCGAAGCGGAAACCCTGCGGCCAGGTGAGCGGTGCGGGTTCGGGAGCAGCGGGTGGTGGGGTCATGGCAGAAGTTGGGTGCCGGCCAGTTGCGCGCCGGCGCAGACATATTCGAGAGCCGGCGCGGCGGCCGGTCCGACGATGGTGACTTGGGCCACGCCCGCCTGCAGCGCGGCGCGGCAGGCGGCGGCCTTGGGCAGCATGCCGCCGTGGAGCGCGCCGGAAGCCGTCAGGGCTTCCAGGTCGGCGAGCGAGGCTTCGGGGATCGTCCGGCCCTCGACATCGAGGATGCCGTCCACATCGGTAAGAAAGATCAGCCGTGCCGCGCCCAGGGCGGTGGCCACCGCCGCCGCCGCCTGATCGGCGTTGATGTTGAGAATGGCCGCGTTCTCCACGTCCATCCCCAGCGAAGCGATTACCGGTGTATATCCGGCGCCGAGCAGCGTGCGGCACAAGGCGGCGTCAGCCGCCGGCTCGCCACCCACGGCGCCGAGTTCCGGAATCCGGCGGGCGCGCAGCAGGCCGGCATCGCAGCCGGTCAGGCCGATCGCGCGCAATCCCGCGGCCTGGAGCGCGGCCACCAGTTGGGTATTGACCGCGCCGGCCAGCGCCATGAGCGCCGCCTCCAGCACGGCCGGGGTGGTGACGCGCAGGCCCTGGCGAAATTCGGTGGGCGTGTCGAGCCGCCGCAGCAGCGCGCTCAGCGCCTTGCCGCCGCCATGCACCAGCACCAGGTCGGTCTGCCGCGCCACCCGCGCCAGCGCGGCGAGCAGCACCGGCGAGGCTTGCGGCTCGAGCAGGCTGCCGCCCAGCTTGAGGACCGTGGTCATGCCAGCGCCGTCTCCTCCGGCCAGCCGGTCATCAGGTTGAAGTTCTGCACCGCCTGCCCGGCGGCGCCCTTGAGCAGGTTGTCGAGGCAGCTCACGATCACCGCCTGGCGGCCGTCGGCGCGGATCTTCCAGCCGATGTCGCAGAAATTGGTGTGGTTGACGTCGTTCAGTTCCGGCAACTCCCCGCCGCGCAGGCGCACAAAGGGTTCGCCGCTGTAGGCGCGGGCGTAGGCCCCGGCCAGATCCTGGCTGCGCAGCCGCACGTAATGGGTGGCCAGGATGCCGCGCGTGGTGGGCAGCAGGTGGGGGGTGAAGGCGAACGTGCCGGCGTCGAGGCCGCAATGGCGCACGATCTCGGGGGCATGGCGGTGGGCGTAGACGTGGTAGGCCTTGCAGTTGGCCTCCAGCTCGCAAAAGTGCAGATCCTGGCGCAGGCCGCGGCCGGCGCCGCTGGCGCCCGACTTGGCGTCACAGACGATGTCGCCGGTCTCGATCACCCCGGCCGCCGCCAGCGGCCCCAGCGCCAGGTTGGCGGCGGTGGCGTAGCAGCCGGGGTTGGCCACCACGGCGGCCCCGCGAATCGCCTCGCGATTCTTCTCCGGCCAGCCGTACACCACCCCGTCGTCGAAGCGAAACGCCCCGCTCAGGTCCACGATGCGCGGCGGCCGCGCGGCGGCGCGCAGCGCGCCCGTCCAGGCGGCGCTCACCTCGGCCGGGGTGGCGAGAAAGACGAACGCGGCCGCCGCCGCCAGCGCCGCCTCCGCGCCCGCGCTGGAATCCAGCGCCGCCACCACCCGCGCTCCGGGATGGCGCGCCAGCAGCCGCGCCAACTCGCGGCCCGCGTAGCCGGTCGCCCCGGCAATCGCCACCGGCAGGGGCGCCGGCCCCGGCGCGTCTGTAGAATAATTATTCATCGTGAGAATAATTATACATTCCGCGCCGCGCCTGTCAAGCGATAATGGGCAAGTGGCGACGTTTTCTCTGCGCAACTTCGGGTGCCGGGCCAACCAGGCCGACGGCGCGGCGCTGGCCCACCGCCTGCGCCAGGCGGGGCTGACCCCGGCCGCCGGGGAGGCCGCCGACTGGGTGGTGTTGAACACCTGCACGGTGACCGCGGCGGCCGACGCCGAGGCGCGGCGCGCCATCCGCCAAGTCCACCGCACCCACCCCCAGGCCCGGATCGCCGTCACCGGCTGCTACGCCGAGCGCGCGCCCGGCGAACTTCGCGGGCTGCCCGGGGTGGAGGTGGTCGCCGGCCACGCCGCCAAGTGGGACCTGGCCGCGCAGCTTCTCGCCCCGGAGTCGCTGGCGCCCGCGCCCAAGCTGGCCAACCTCGCCTGGCTGGAGACTCCGCCCGCCGGTCGAACCCGGGCGGTGGTGAAAGTCCAGGAGGGTTGCGGCCGGGCTTGCAGCTTCTGCATCATTCCCCGGGTCCGCGGCGCCAGCCGCTCGCGCCCGCTCGGCAGTGTGTTGCGCGAGGTCGCCACCCTGGTGGAAGCCGGGCAGCAGGAGATTGTTCTCTCGGGCATCAATCTGGGGCAATGGGGCAGGGACCTGGACCCGGACCTGCGTCTCGAATCCCTGGTTGCCGCGCTGTTGCGGCAGACGGCGCTGCCGCGTCTGCGCCTGAGTTCGGTCGAGCCCACGGACTGGAGCGCGGCCCTGACCGCGCTGATGGCGGGCGAGCCGCGGCTGGCGCGCCATGCCCATCTGCCGCTGCAAAGCGGCAGCGACGCGGTGCTGCGCCGCATGCGCCGCCGCTACCGCGCCCGCGACTACGCCGCGCGGGTCGAGACGCTGGCCGCCGCCGTGCCGCTGGCGGCCATCGGCGCCGACGTGATGACCGGCTTTCCCGGCGAAACCGCGGAGGAACACGCCGAAACCCTGGCTCTCCTCGCGTCCCTGCCGCTCGCCTATCTCCACGTCTTTCCTTATTCCGAGCGGCCCGGCACCGTCTCCGCCCGCCAGGTGGCCGCCGGCCGCTGGCAAGCGGTGCCCGCCGCCGTGGCTGCTGAGCGCGCGCGCGAGCTGCGCGCCCTGGACGCGGGCAAGCGCCGCAGCTTCCTCCAACCCCTGGTGGGCCTCACCCTGCCCGCCGTCATGCTGCAGGGCGGGATGGCGCTCACCGACAACTACGCAACCGTGCGGATCGAGGGTCCGGCGCCGGCCCCCGGGGAACGGCGCGAGTTGACCATCACCGCCTCCGACGGCGCCGCCCTAAGCGGTGTAGTCGGGGTCGCATGATACATAATGGTGGCTCCATGCGGATCGTGATTCTGCTCGTGGGGTTGGCGCTCGGGTTGGGGGCGCAGACGCCGGCGGTGACTCTCGGCGCGGTCGCCGGCGGCGCCGGCGGAGCGCTGATCGGGGCGACGGGGCTGAATTTCTCCGGAATTCCGGCCGGCGAGCGGGCGGCGCATCGCTGGCGCGCGGGCCTCACCTACGGCGCCATCGGCGGGGTGCTGGGTGCGGCGGCCGGCGCGCGCTGGGGCTCGGGTCCCGAGCCGCGGGCGCCCCACCGTTTCTGGCTCGACAAGTGGAACACGCCGCTGTTCGCCGGCATCGTCACCGTGCAGGCCCTCGACTACACCTCGACGCGCTATTTCCGCAACCGCGGCAAGGACGAGTGGCTGCTCACCAACCAACTGGTGGATAACCGCACCGCCTTCGTCACCACCGAAATTTCCGCCGCCGCCGCGGCCATCTCGCTCAGCTATCTCTTCCACCGCGCCGGCCACCATCGTTGGGAGCGCTGGGCCGCCGCCGCCTACATCGGCTTCGGCGTGGTTTCGGCCGTGGCCAATTACCGCTACCCTAAAACCGGCCACGCCCTCTTCTGATCAGCACCCCTCCGCTACCCCGTTCGCGCAGCGAACCCCCGCGCCCGCTCAGCGGCTGACGCTGGCAGGCACCAGTTTCTGCAGGGCGCTGTCGGGCTTGGGCCGGGTGAGCTGCGCCATCGGGATGGTGCGCATCTGCCCACCGGTCTTCCAGCTTCGGGCCTGTCCCTGGGCGACCGAGACGTCGCCGGCGGCATGCAGGGTCTGCACGCTGCCGTTGAGCACGCCCAGGCTGGACTGCCCCGTCGCCACATTGACCACATAGCTGGTGCTGCCGGTCTGGGGCAGCAGGGTGGCCCCTTGCGGGGTCAGCACGCTTACCTGTCCGTAGATGAGCGCATCCCCCTGGGTGAGGGAGAGCGGCGCGCCGGGGTGGCCGGCGATGGGCGGGGCCACGGTGGCGCTGGCGTTGCCGGTCAGCTCAACCGCGCCGCCGCCGCCCCCGGTGGGGGTGAGCACGGCCACCCCGCCGCTGCCGGTGGTGACCGTTTCGCCCGGCAGGACAGCGGTGCCGGCCAGCAGCGGGTACCCGTTGAGGAAGGCCTCGCGCGTGCCCGGAGCCGCCAGGAAAGCCGTGCCGCTGGGCGTCTGGGCGGCGCACCCCGCCGCCAACCACAGCACGCCGGCCGTTGCCGCCAGCCACTTCTTTCCCATAGCAGCCGTTATACCACACCCCCCGTATCCGGCCTCACTGTCGGGAAGTGGGGGGGCGGGGCGGTGTGGCCCCCCGCGCGCGGCCGGGGGGGGGTAGGTGAGTGGGGCGCGCGGGGGGCCCGCGG
>JBQCEU010000258.1:0-24468 GCA_051959955.1 Terriglobales bacterium
GCGCGCGCCCCCGCGCGCCGTGGCGCAGCCCCCTCTCGCGTCCCCCTGCACCTTACGGTCGCGCTACGGCGCGACCGTAAGGTGCAGCTTGGGCAGCAGCGTCCAGAGGGCGCGTTCGTAGGCAATCTCCGCGATCTGGTAGTTGGTGTAGGCCGTCAGCAGCGTGGATTGCGCATCGCTGAGCTGCACCTGCGCCTGCAGCAGCTCGAACACGGTGATTGAACCCAGCGTGTACTTCTGCTGGTAGGCATCCACGTTCTTGTGCGCCAGGTCCCGTGCCAGCGTGGCTGACTTCACCACTTCGACCGCCATGCGCAACTGGGTGTCGGCGACGCTGACATCCTGCCGCACCTGCTGTTCTTCATTACGCAACTGATAGGCGTGGTTGGTCTGCGAAACCAGGGCGTTGGCCAGGGTGGCCTCGGAGCGGCTGTCGCGCAACGGCAGCGTCAATTGCAGGTTGAAGCCGTAGGTCGGGGAACCGAAATTGAACACCTGGTTGAGGGCGGTCCCAAAGCCGCTCTGGCTGGCCGGGATGGTGCCCAGCGGTGTGGTGCTGGCGATCTGGTTTCCCGCCAGGCCATTGGAGCCGTACTGGCCGGTCAGGTCCAACTGCGGGCGCAGCAGATCGTGCGCCTGGTTGATGCTGAACTGATCCTCGAGCTGCTGCCGTTGCAGGGCGTCCAGTTCCGGCCGGTGCTGCAGCGCCTGCTGGGTGGCTTCCTGCACGCTGAGGGTGGGCGGAGTGGGCGTCACCGCGGTGGGGTCGTCGTCGAGAATGATCTGCGCCGCGCGCGCGGCGGGATCCAGGTCGGCGCCGATCAACCGGCGCAGCCGGTCCAGTTGCTGCTTGTAGGTGGATTGCGCCTGCAGGAGCGCGGTCTGATCCTGCGCCACCTGCGACTGCGAAGAGAAGATGTCGCCCGGAGCCAGCGCGCCCAGCTTGAGCGCGTTCTCGTCCCGCTCGTAGGACTTCTGCGCCAGGTCCACCGCCGCCTGCCGCACCTTGATCTGGTCCCGCGCCCCGACCGTGTTCCAGTACTGGTTGGCGGCCGACACCAGCTCATCGGCGATCTGGGTCTGCGTCTGATCGCCCACCACCAGCACCTGGGTGCGGGCCACCAGACCGGCGGTGCGGTTCTGCAGATTGCCCCGGTTGCGCAGCAGCGGCTGGGTAAAGGAAAAATTCACATCCGCGCCCACGCTGGGGTTGTAGGTGCTGAAGGCGCTGTTGCTGGAGTTGCGGCTGCTGCCGAAGCTGGCCTGGAAGGTCTGGCCGGTGGACAGCATCTGACTGAAGCCGATCGAACTCGTCTGCCGCAGGCTGCTCAACGTGGTCGCGCCGCTGGTCTGTGAAGTCTGCGGCTGCACCGACCGGGTGCCGTTGAAGCTGGCCGTCAACTGGGGGTCGAACGGCGACCGGGCCGCCAGCACCGCATAGCGGGCATTGTCATCACTCAACCGCAGCAGATGGATGTTGGTGTCGTTGACCAGCACCATCTGCAGAAAGTCGTTCAGGGTGAGGTGCAGCTCGCCGTTCTGCACATGCTGCTGCAGGCCGGCCACAGCCTCGACCTTGGGCGGGTTGAGATGGAAGCGCAGAATGCTCTGCGCTCCGAGCGGGGCTGCCAGTACGGCCAGCAGCGCCGCCACGGCGCGGAAACGCGGACTATTCATAACGGAGAGCCTCGATGGGATCAATGCGCGCCGCTTTGCGCGCGGGATAAATACCGAAGATCACCCCCACCCCCACCGATACTCCGAAGGCGATGATGATGGACCAGGTGCTGACGATGGTCGTCCAGTGGGCCGTGGCGGCGATGGTCCAACTGAGGATGTAGCCGAACATGATGCCCAGCGCCCCGCCGGAGACCGAGATGAGCACCGCCTCCGCCAGGAACTGGCGCAGAATGTCGCTGCGCCGCGCCCCGGTGGCGCGCCGCACGCCGATTTCCCGGGTGCGCTCCATCACCGTCGCCAGCACGATGTTCATGATGCCGATGCCGCCCACCAGCAGCGAGATGGCGGCGCTGGCCACCATCACCAGGGTGAAGATGCGCTGCGTCTGCTGCTGTTGCGCCAGCAGGGCGGCGGGCACGGTGACGGTAAAGTCGTCGGTGTCGTGATGGGTGGAGTTGAGGATGGCGGTCACCACCTGCGCCGCCGCCACGCTGTCCACGTTGGGCTTCAGACTCATGTCGACCCCGTCGAGGTCGTCTTTCTGGCTGAAGCTGTTGTCGTAGAAGCGGTAATCGAAGGTGTTGATGGGAACGTAGATGACGTTGTTCCAGTCGCGGCTGGCGTCGGCCGCGCCCAATTGCTCGTCCAGCACGCCGCTCACCCGCAGCCAGGTGTCATTGACCTTGATGTACTTGCCCACCGCCGGCGTATAGCCGAAGAGGCTGACCTTGGCGTTTTGTCCCAGCACGCACACCGGGGCGCTGGCGGCGTTGTCCAGGTCATCGAAGAAATTGCCCTCCAACTCATGCAGCGAGTGGATGTCGGCGTAAGCCGGCGCCACGCCCAGCACGTCCGGCATGGCCTTGGTGGGCTGGGGCAGCAGCTTGGCGGGGTGGAGCGAACGCCGCGCCGAAATCTGGTCGAGCCCGTTGAGGTTGCTCACCAGGATGCGGACGTCGCGCTCGGTCAACCCGGGCGAGGTCTGGCGGCGCTGCTGCAACTGCTGCGGGCTGCCGGGCGGAATGGAATCCACCATGAGGTTGCGCACGCCGAGGGAGTCGATCATGCGCAGCGATTCCTGCTTGGCGCCGGCGCCGATGGCCAGCATGCCGATCACCGCGCCCACCCCAAAGACCATGCCCAATCCGGTCAGCATGGTGCGCGTCTTCTGCGCCCTCAGGTTCTGGCTGGCCAGCGCCAGGTCAGTGCCGATACGTCCCAGTTGACTCATTGTCCACCTCCGGCCGGACCGGGACGACCGCCGCCGCCGGCGCCGCGTCCGCCGCGGCGACCTCCGCCACGGGCACCGCCGGTGCCCGGCTCACCCGGGCCACCCGCGCCGCCGCGGTTGCCGCGCGCCCCACGTCCCCGCGACGCGCCCGGCCCGGCATTGCCGCCGCCGGTCGTGCCGCGGTTCTGCGGGTTGGCCAGCGCCAGTTCATCGCCCGCGTTCACACCCTGCAGCACCACCTGACTCTCGCTGCGCTGCACCACGGTCACCGGGATGCGCTCAAACGAGCCGTTGTGCTTGCGGAACGCCACCGATCCGCCCTGATCGAAGACCACCTGCGCCGGAGCATGCAGCACATTCTTCAGCACGTCGGTGGTGATCACCGCGTTGGCGGTAAATCCGGGCCGCAGATCGGGAGAGGGATCCAGCACTTTCACAATGATCTCCACCTGCCGGTTCCACACCGGTCCCTGGGCCTGTCCCAGCGCCGTTACTTGTCCTTGGTATACCCGCCCGGGCAGCGCCACAAAGCGAATCTGCGCCGGCTCCCCCGGCGCCAGATGTCCGGCGTCCAGTTCGTTCACCAGCAGGTCCACCGCCCAGGTGCTGGTGTCGGGAATCTCGGCCACCGTCTGCCCGTGCCGCACCGTGTCACCGATCTGGAAGTCCTGCGCCGCCTGGCCGGCGAAACCGCGCATGAACCCCTGGTTTTGATCCACCGCTACATAGCCGCTGCTTTGCGCCCGCAGGGTCATGGCGGCGATGTCCAGCTTGGCCGTCTCGGCATCCGCCTGCGCCTGCTTCTCGGCCGCCCGCTGCACGGCGATGGTGGCCGCGCTGCTGGCCTTGCGGTTGGCGATGTCGGCCTGCAGTTGCTTCAAGCGCGCCTCGGCGGCCGCCAGATTCAGGTTGTTGGTCTCGGCATCCACCCGGGCCAGAATCGGGTTCTGCTGCACCTGCAGCTTGGCCAGTTGGATGTTGTACTTCGCCTGCAGCAGGTTGTAGCTGTCCAACTCGGTTTGCGCGGCGGTGCTCGACTGCGCTTCAATGACCTGCTGCTGCGCCTGCTGCAACGCCTCTTCCGCCTGGGTGAGGTTGTACTCCTCGGTGCCGGTGTCGAAGCCCACCACCTCATCGCCCTTGTGCACTTCGGTGCCGGAGTCGAGCATGTAGCTGATGGTCAACTGGCCGGTGGCGATGGAGGGGGCGACCAGCAACTCCGAGTTGCCGCCCTTCAGCGTGCCCTGGGCGTAGACCTGCAGCATGACCGAGCCGCGCTGCACGGTGGCGGTGGGGATGGCCGAGGTGGCGGCCGAGCCCATGCTCGACATCAGCCACCAGCCGAGCAGCACCACGGCCACCAGAATGGCGGCCAGGATCACCCAGCGCAGCAACCGGCCCAGCGGGGAGGAGTTGTTCCGGCCCAGGCGCTGGGGTGCCGGGGCGGGCATGGTATGAATGGGGGCGGGACTGGTCATTTACGCTTCCGTAAGCACTGCGAACTCAGACTAGGGGTTGGACTTGGGCGCGGTCGGGTCCTGCAGGGCGACGCGCGCTCCCACGGCCAGCCCTTCCACCGCGGCATCCTCGGAGGTACGCGCCAGCACGGTGACCGGCGTGGCCTTGAACTGGGTGCCGTTCTGCACGTATACGGTGGGCTTGCCGCCCACCGGGAACACGGCATTGGCCGGCACAATGATGGCGTTGGGAATGCGCTGGGTGACCACGTTCATGCTGCCGTTCATGTCCGGGCGCAGCCGCGGATCCATGCGGTTGATGCTGGCGTTCACCCGAAACACCTGGGGCGGCGGCCAGGTGGTACCGAAGTCGGCCTCGGCCAGCGCCGAAATGGAGGTGATCTTGCCGCGCAAGCTGACCTCGGGCAGCGAGTCCAGGGTCATGCGGATGCTTTCGCCGGTGTTGATCTGCCCGCGCACCACTTCCGAGACCTTGGCGAGAATCCCCAGCGTGCTCATGTCGGGCATCTGGGCGATGGTGCCGTTGGGCCACACGCTGTCGCCGATCTTGAACGGCTGAGCGTTGTCGCGGCCTTGCGAATAATTGTTGAGATAAGCCACCATGCCGGTGATCGGGGCGGGCACGTCCATCTGCTTGATCTGCGAGTCCACCCGGTCCCAGTCCGCCTGCGCCTTCTGCAAGGCGCGTTCAGCGGTGGCGATTTTGGCCATGTTCGAGGTCTGGTGCGACTTGATCGTCGCCTGCTCCACCTTCAGCTTCTCCTCCGACATGCCGAGCGCCAACTTGGCTTCGTCGCCGGCGATTTGACTCAGAATGGCGGCCTTGGAGTAAGCCAATTGCGCCGTGGCTACGGCGGTGTTCGCCGCCGCCAGGTCGAGCGCGTCCTGCTGATCGCTGATTTTGGCGGTGGCCTTCACCTGATCCAACTGCGCCTTGGCCTGATTGAGCGCCGCCGTCTTGGAAACCAGATCGTTCTTGGCGGTGCCGGAGTCGAAGCGCGCCATGATGTCGCCCTTTTTCACCGTGCTGCCGTTGGGCGCCAGCCAGGAGATGATCAGCCCATCGATATCGGGGGCGCGTACGTCCACCGATCGCGAGGGCGTCAGGCTGCCGCGCACTGAAATGGTGACCTGAAACAGTCCGCGCCGGGCCTCCACGGTGGGCACCTTGGGCTCCAGCGCCCGGTTGCGAAAGGTGCGCACGCCATAATACACCCCGGCGGCGACCAGCACGACGACGACAATCTGCAGCCAACGCTTGCTCGAATTCACTGCCCCTCCCCGACGACGCGCTGCGGCACCTTGACCTGATCGCCCGTCTTCAAGCCGCGCAGAATCTCCACCTGCTGGTCATCAAAATTGCCCAGCTCGACAGCCTGCTCGACCCATTGGCCGTTGGCGTTGCGCTTGCTCACATACGGCTGCTGGGCGGTGAAGTGGACGGCGTGGCGAGGCACCAGCAACTCCGGCGCGGCGCTTTGAACCTTGAGGTCCACCGCCGCCGACAGATCGGGCAGCAGGCGCGCTTCCTGTTTGTCCACATGGAAACGCACCGAGAAGGTGCGCACCGTGTTGCCGAACCCGCCGGTGGCCACCGCCACCGGGCTGGCGGAGACGAAATGTACCGGCAGCTCGACGCCGGGATAGGCGTCCAGATGCAGCACGCCCTTCAGGCCGGGCGTCAGGTTGGCGTCATCGGCCTCGTTGATCTGGCCCTCGACCAGCATGTCGCCGGGATCAAAGATGCGCACCAGCGATTGGCCGCTGTGGAGATTGTCTCCCGGCTCGGCCGGCCCCATGCCGTCGGAGCGGCGTACCGGCACCAGCCCCACCATGCCGGAGATCGGCGCCCGCATGGTCATGGCGTCCACCGTCGCCTGCGCCCGGTCCCACTCGACTTTCTGCTGATCCCGTTGCAGCTCCATCACCCGCAGAGAGGCCTGATCGGCCCGCTCCTGCAAAGCGTTCTGCCGTTTCAGGCTGCTGATGTGCGCCTGGGCCGCGTCCACGTTGATCTGGTCGGTATCTTTCTGGATTTGGCTCAGCACTGGCCCCTTCTTTAGTTCCAGTTGGGAATTGGAGAGGTCGGTTTCCGCCTGCCGCAGAGCGCTGGCGCGCGCCGCCGCATTGGCCGCGTTCTGCGCCTTGAGGTCGTCCACCTGGTGCGCCAGACCGTCGTACTTGGCCTTGGCGTCGAGGGCGTTCTGCACTTCCTGGGTGGAGTCGAAGGTGGCCAGCACCTGCCCCTTCTGCACCTTGGCGCCGCTGTCCACGATCGTCACCAGGGTGAAGTTGTGCCCCTGGCCCCGCACCTGCGGGATGCGCACGGTGAAATCATGCACCGCGGCTGTAGTGCCACCCACGCGCAGCGAGCGCGTCAGCTTCCCCGAGTCTACCCGGGCCACCGTGTAGTCCTGCCCCCCCGAGTTGGCGGGAGTCTGGGCGTTCATGTGAGAAGTGCAGCCGGAGTAGACAAAACTCGCGGCGGCAACCCCCAGGGTCAGACAGCACAGTCGTATGGCGCGCACAGGAGTCATCCTTGTAAGTGTAAACGTCAACAACCGGAGTGAGGTCACAGCCTCAGGGCAAAAATTCGTTATTCTTGCCCCCCGGCCCCATGTGTCCTCCGCCTGGCTTGGCGGCGGCCACGGCTGGCGACGACGCGACGGGTGGTTTGGCCATCCCTTTAGCAGGGGCTGCGGTGGGTTGTGGCAGGCTGGGAAGCTGGGCCTGGCGCACGTCGGCCGCGGTCAAACCGGCGTCGTGGGTCTCCTGGCTAGCCACCGGCACTGCCGCCGTCACCACCAAAACCTGCTCCAGCCGGCCCAGATTCGCCGCCAGGTGCAGCGACACTGTCTTGAACACCCCGTCATGGCTCTCGCCCACCGCCGTTACGGTCCCCACAGATAGTCCTTTGGGATATACCTGATCCTCGCCCGAGGTGACCACCGCGTCCCCCACCTTCACTGGCTCATCTTTGAGGACGCGCTGGATCTCCGCCCTTCCCGCCCCCAACCCGTGCAGAATGCCGTGCACGCCACTACTGCCGATCAGCACCCCCGCTCCCGATTCCGGATCGCTAATCAGCAGCACCTGCGAGGCGTTGCTCAGCACCTGGGTCAGCTTGCCCACCACCCCCTCCGGCGTGAGCACGGCCATGTTCAGCCGCAGCCCGTTGTCCGCTCCCCGGTCCAGGTACAGAAGCTGGGCATCGGTGCTGCTGCTCGACCCGATTACCTGGGCGGCCACCGTCTTCAGCTCCGTCTGCCGCTGAAAGCCGAGCAGGGCGGTCAGCTCGGGAACCTCGCGCGCCGCCTCCCGTAACTGCTGGTTCTGCAGCTCGAGGCGGCCGACTTCGGCCTGCAAGGCCTGGTTTTCGTTGCTGGTATGCCGCAGTGTGACGTAATCACCGAACCAGCCGCGCACCCCGCCGAAGACATGCTGCGACAGCCGTTCGGCCGGCAGCACCGCCTTCAGCGTCCACAGCCTTATAAGCCGCACCCCGCCCGCTTGCGGGCTGCGCACCTGATAGCCGAGCAGAAAGAACTGCCCGACTACCAGCGCCGCCAGCAGGTAACGGCTGCGGTTGCGATACCGATATCCTTCCACTCTGCCTGTCTGCCCGCCGGCTACTGGTCAATCGAGATCTTGCGCAGCAGCTTGAAGTCGCTCAGCATCTTGCCGGTGCCGAGCACCACGCTGGCCAGCGGATCGTCCGCGATGGACACCGGCAGCCCGGTCTCCTCGCGGATGCGCTTGTCCAGATTCTTCAGCAGCGCCCCGCCTCCGGTCAAGACAATGCCGCGATCGCTGATGTCGGCGCTCAGTTCCGGCGGCGTCCGCTCCAGGGCGACGCGGATGGCGTTGACGATGGTCCCTACGCTTTCGCTCAGCGCCTCCCGCACCTCGCCGTCCTCAATCACCATCGTCTTGGGCACCCCTTCTATAAGGTTGCGCCCCTTGATCTCCATGGTCTCCGGCGAATCCAGGGGATAGGCCGAGCCGATCGTCATCTTCACCTGTTCCGCCGTCCGCTCGCCCACCAGCAGGTTGTATTTGCGCTTGAGGAAGTTGGTGATGGCGTCATCCATCTCGTTGCCCGCCACCCGCACCGACCGTGAATACACAATCCCGGAAAGCGAAATCACGGCAATATCGGTCGTCCCGCCGCCGATATCCACCACCATGTTCCCGCTCGGCTCGGTGATCGGCAGCCCGGCGCCGATGGCCGCCACCATGGCCTGCTCCACCAGAAACACCTCGCTCGCCTTGGCCCGGTAGGCCGAGTCCATGACCGCGCGCTTTTCCACCTGGGTGATCTCGCTGGGCACCCCGATGACTATGCGCGGATGCACCAGCACCTTGCGGTTGTGGGCCTTCTGGATGAAGTAGTTCAGCATCTTCTCGGTGACTTTAAAGTCCGCGATGACGCCGTCCTTCATCGGCCGGATGGCCACGATATTGCCGGGCGTCCTGCCCAGCATCTCCTTGGCCTCCTTGCCCACCGCCTCCACTTCCCCGCTCACCTTGTTGATGGCGACAATGGAAGGCTCATTCACCACAATGCCCTTGCCGCGGGCGAACACCAGCGTGTTGGCGGTCCCCAAATCAATCGCTAGATCGCTGGAAAATACGCTGAATAAAGTACGAAAGCTCATGGGTTTGGCATGCCCGGGGGAAGTCTCACCATAGCACAGCCGGAGCGCAATATTTTCGCCCGGCTATAATCAACTCGGTTCCCCTGTGCACCTCTACCTGGAACAACAACTGCGCGCCGCCGTGTCCCGACACCTGCGCGAAACCTATGGCTGCGAGCCGGCCCTGATCGTCGAGCTGCCGCCGCGGCCCGAGCTGGGCGAGTTCGCCCTGCCGGTCTGCTTCGAGTTGGCCAAGACCCTCCGCCGCCCGCCCCGCGCGCTGGCGCAGGAGATCGCCGCCGCCTTGGCGCCGCCCGAGGGCTTCGCCCGCGTCGAGGTGGCGGGCGGCGGCTATCTGAACTTTTTTGTCCATCGGCCGCACGCCGCCGCGGCTTTGCTCGCCGGACCGGAGGACACACTTGCCCCGCGCCTCGCCGGCAAGGTCATCGTCGAGCACACCAACATCAACCCCAACAAGGCCGCCCACATCGGCCACCTGCGCAACGCCGTGCTGGGCGACACCTGGGTCCGCCTGCTGCGCCGCCGCGGCGAAACGGTCGAGGTCCAGAACCTGCAGGACAACACCGGCGTCCAGGTCGCCGACGTGGTCGCCGCCTTCATTCATCTCGCCCAGCCGGCCACGCCCGAAGCGGCGACGGCGCGCGTCGAACAGGCTCTCGCCGACCCGGCCGTCCGCTTCGACTACCTCTGCTGGGATCAGTACGCCGCCATCTCCCAACGCTACGCCGACGACCCCGCCGCCCTCGCCGCCTGGCGGCCGGAGATCCTCCACGCCATCGAGGCCGGCGGCAACCCCACCGCCGCCCTCGCCGATCGCATCTCCACCGCCATCGCCCGAGCCCACCTGACCACCATGCTGCGCCTCGGCATCGAGTACGACCTGCTGCCGCGCGAGAGCGAGATCCTGCAGTTGCATCTCTGGGAGCACGCCTTCCGCCTGCTGCGCGAGCGCGGCGCGGTGCGCCTCGAAACCGAAGGCAAGAACCAGGGCTGCTGGGTGATGGACCGCGTCGGCGCGCTGAGCGCCGAGGGCGAGGAAGAGACCAAGGTCATCGTCCGCTCCAACGGCACCGTCACCTACGTCGGCAAGGACATCGCCTACCAACTCTGGAAGTTCGGCCTGCTGCCGCTGGAGTTCGGCTACGCGCCTTTCCATACCTACCCCTCCGGCCACGTTGCCTGGCGCACCGACGTCGCCCCCAACCCAGCCGCCCCCAATTTCGGCCACGGCAGTTGGGTCTTCAACGTCATTGACGTCCGCCAGAGCTATCTGCAGGAAGTAGTCGTCGCCGGCCTGCGCGCGCTCGGCTGCGAGCGCGAGGCTGAGCGCAGCATCCACTTCAGCTACGAAATGGTGGCGCTGTCGGCCGCCTGCGCCGCCGAACTGGGTTACGCTCCCGCCGAGGGCGAGAAACGTGTGGATGTCTCCGGCCGCAAGGGCCAGGGCGTCAAGGCCGACGACCTGCTCGACCGCCTCGAAGCCCGCACCCTGGAGGAAGTCGCCCAGCGCAACCCCGAGATGCCCGCCGCCGGGCAGCGCGCCGCCGCCCACGCCATCGCCATCGGCGCCCTGCGCTACTTCCTGCTCAAGTTCACCCGCGCCACGCTGATCGCCTTCGACTTCAAGGAAGCCCTGAACTTCGAGGGCGAAACCGGGCCCTATGTGCAGTACGCCACGGTGCGTGCGGCGAACATCGTCCGCAAAGCCGGTGCGCCGCCCGCGGCCGCCTTCGATCCCGCCTGGTCGCAGTACCTCGACCAACCCGCGCACTGGAATCTTCTCTGGCTCGCCGCCCGCCTGGAAGCCGTCATTGAGCAATCGCTCGAGGCGCGCGAGCCCGCCATTCTGGCCAAGTACGCCTTCCAGTTGGCCCAGGCCTTCAACGCCTGGTACCACCATCACCCGGTTTTGCAGGAACCCGACGCCGCCAAGCGCGGCTTTCTGCTCAGTGCGGTTGCCGTGGTCGAGCGCGCGCTAACCGCGTCGCTCGATCTGATGGGCGTCGCCGTCCCCGCCGCCATGTGAGCGCCTCTCGAACCCCCGCGCCACCAGAATATCGGTGGACGAGTACACCACAATCGAGAGCATGATGGTCAGCCCGGCGAGGTGCGCCAGCCGCTGCGCCAACGGCGTGCCCAGTTCCAGAATCATCAGCCCGTATACCACCGATCCAAACCCCTTGGGTCCGAACCACCCCACCGCCCAGCGTTCGGCGCGGGTCAGCACGCTCCCCCATAGCGAAATCTCCATCGCCGCCATACGCACCACCGCCAGCGCCAGTAGGATAAAGACAACCTCGGCCCACGACAGCGGCAGAAAAAGATTGGGCGCCAGCTCCAGGCCAAAAATGAGGATGGCAGCCAGCTTGAGCAGCTCGGTGATGCCTTCACCCAAGCCTTCAAATGAGTGGCGCGCCTCGGGGCTCAGCCGCGCCACCATGACGCCGGCAGCGAAGGCGGCGAGGAAAATATTGGCGCCGGTGGGCCAGGCCACCGCCAGCACCAGCAGCCCCAGCGCAAAGGCGTTGAGCGGCTGCAGGGCGCCGGCGGCGCCGAAAAACCGGCTTGACTCCAGCCGGATGCCCAGCCAGGGAATCACCACGCCCAGCGCCACGCCGCCGATCAGTTCCAGCGCGATGATCGCCAGGCCGGCCGGCCGCGCCGCCAGTTCTCCCAAAAAAATAATCACGAGTGGCAGCGCGATGCCGTCGTTGATGCCGCTTTCCACGTTGAGCAGCCGCTGCAGCCGGTAGGGCACCGCCTTGTAGCGAAAAATGGCGCTGATGAAGATGGGGTCCGTGGGGCTGAGCACGGCGCCGATCAGCAGCCCCGCCGCCCAGCTCATGCCCAGCATCCAGTGCGCCGCGGCCGCCAGGCCCACGATGGTCAGCGGCATGGCGAACAGCAGCGCCCGCGCCACCAGCCCGCGCGTCCGCGCCGGCGCCGGTTCGCCGCCCGCCCGCATGCCGTCGGTGAACAGCACGCTGAACAGCGCCAGCTCCGCCAAGGTCCGTAAAAATCCCGCCGGCAGCCCCGGCAACGCCCCGAACACACCCCGCCCGGCCAGCAACCCCGCCGCCAGAAACAGCACCGTGGTCGAAAGCACGGTGCGCTGCGCCAGCGACGAGATCAGCACCGCCAGCATGAGCGTGACGGCGAAGATCAGCAGCAGGGCCATGCCGCGAGTTTAAAGGCCGCGTGTTCAGCCGCGCAAGGCGCGCCACCAGTCACGCAGTCGGGGACTGACGACCCGGCGTTGCGGACGCCGTCCGCCGCCGAGATACGCGACCAGCTCGTGAGCCTTCAATCGCCGCGTCATGCCTTCGCGCTGGAAAAGCTCGATGCGCCCCTCCGGCGTCATCACCACCGTGGCCGGCACGGCGATGCCGCCCCGCTCCCAGCGGTTGTACAGTCCCCAGGTCTGGACCGCGGTGCGCTCCACGTCGCAGAGAATGGGAAACGGCAGCTCTAACTCCGCCCGCAGCCGTCGCGCCCGCTCCGGCGGATCCACCGCCAACGAGACCAGCTTGTAACCCCGTCGCTCCAACTCGGGGTGGGCGTTGCGAAATTCCACCAACTGGTGGAGGCAGAACGGTCACCAGTAACCGCGATGAAACAGCAGCACCAGCCCGCGCTCGCCGCTCAATTCGGCCCATGACGCCAGCCTTCCGTCCTGGTCAGGCGCAGTCTGCGGCGGCGCGGTATCTCCGGGTCCCAGCATGAGTTTCAGTTTAATGGTTTATCCTGTCGCCATGCGATGGGTGGTCCTCCTCGCTGTCTCTGCCGGCATGGCCACGGCGCAAACGGCGGCGCCGCCCGACCCAGTGGTGGCCATCTTTCAGTCCGCGCGCTCCTCGCTGGCCGATGTCCCCGATGCCGCCCGCCCGCTCGACCGGCTGGCCATCGCCCAGGCGGAAGACATCCGCCATTCCGATATGGCGCTTGACGATTACGCCCAGGCGTTTCGCGAGGCCGTCGCCCTGCCGCGACCCGCCGACCCGTCGAGCCTGACCGCGCGTTGGGTCGAGGGAGAAAAGCAGCGGGTCGAGCGAGCCGTCATGCAGGCGCTCACCCAGGTGCACGGCACCGAAGATTTCACCCTGGCGCATCAGTTGGCGCGCCTCGCCGACATTCGCCGTGGGCCGCTCTACGATCTTCTGATCTCCTCCGCCGCGGAGCAGGCGGGCAACAACGGCGGCCCGCGCCGCGTGAGCGAGGAGCCGCTTCTCTTCCAGATTTACGGCGTTCAAGCCGTGCACCCCAGGCCCCAGCTCCGCCCCACCGATCTGCAGCCGCCGTATGACGTGGAAGCCCTGGTGCAAGAGTGCCGCCAGGCCGACGGCAGCTTCCCCTACCTCGGGGTGGTGACCGCGCTCGACGCCTATCGCGTGGGCGGCGTGGCGCCGCTGCCGCTGCTGCACCTGGCGCTCGATGCCGCCGCGGCCGAGACCAACCTCGTGGACATGAATGCGGCTCTCGCGCTGCTCTCGCGGACGCATTACTTCGTGCCCGCGCTCGACGGCCCGAATGAATCCGCCGCGGTGGCCATGTTCACCCGCCTGGCCGCCATGCATCTCTCCGGCCTGGACGAGGTGAACCGCGGCCTGATTGGCAGCCGCGTTCTGGGGCTGATTCGCCGCCTCGACCCCGACCGCGCCCAGGAGCTTGCCGCCCAGTATCCGGCGCTCAGTGTTGCGCCAACTCTGGCGCGCCGGCCGGCGCCGCGCATGCCCGCCGGGGCCGCCACGGACAACTCCGATCCGGGCGCCGCGCTCGATGCAGCCGAGGCCCTCCCCGCAGCCACCGACGTGCAGCGCCGGCAGAAGTTGCAAGCCCTGCTCCAGGCCGCCAACACGCTCGCTGCCCTCCACCCGGCGCAGGCCCGCCAGGCCGCGGGCGAGGCGATGGACCTGCTCAGCGATTCCCTGCTCCGCGCCGACCTGCGTCCGGCCGAACTGCTGGCCCTGCGGCTGGCGACCGACATGCACGATCCCGCCGCGGCGCACGCCCTCATTCTCCGTTGCCTCGATCAAGCCGAAGCCATGGCCCTGGCGTCAGAGCAACGCTATGACGCCTCCGGGCACGACAGCCGCCTCGCGCAGGCCGCGGCCATCGCCGGTGACAATGAGCTCGCCGACGCCTTCGCCTACGCCGCCCGGATTGACTTCCCGCTCGCCCTGCAGCGCGCCCAGCAGACCTCGGCTGCCTACCTCAAGCCGCTATTCCTCGAGCGCGTGGCCGTTGGCCGCGAAATGCTGCACCCTTGGTGGAGCATGAAGAACCCCGAACCCTGAACGCAACCATGGAGGCCCCCGCGCTCCCTTGTCCGGAGATGCGGCGTTGGGCCGGCCGAGGCTCCCGCTCCCAATAAGGTCCTACAATGTGCACATGCGGAGTATCAGCATTCGCGAGTTGCACATCAATACCGGCCGCTGGGTGCGCCACGCCGCGCGGCACGGCGCCGTGGTGGTCACCGACCGCGGCCGCGTGGTGGCCCGCCTGCAGCCTCATAGCGCAGCCGATCTCGGGCGCCCGCTGCCTGACCGCGAGACCGCTATCCGTTCCCGCTCCCGACTGCGGACGGATTCCGCCGACGCAGTCGCCGCCGACCGCGAGCGCACATGATCTATTTCGATACCGCCTGCATCGCCAAGTGCTACCTCAATGAGCCGGGCGCGGCTGCCGTTCGCGCCCTGGCACGCGCCAGTTCGGGCCTGGCTTCCAGTCTGCTCGCGCGTCTGGAATTTCACTCCGTGCTGCACCGCCATCTGCGCGAAGGTCGTATTCAGGCCGGGGAGATGGCCGCCATTCTTGACGAGTTCCAGCAGGACGAGGAGCAGGGAGTCTGGCACTGGTATCCACTCTCACGATTTCTCGTCGCCCGTGCCTGCGCCGCCATGCGCCGCATCCCGGCCGAAGTGCTCCTGCGCGCCGGTGATGCCCTGCACCTGAGCTGCGCTGTGGATCAGGGTTATACGGAAATCTATACCAACGACCGCCACATGCTCGCCGGCGCACCCTACTTTCATCTTCGCGGATTGAACCCGGCGGGCCGATAAAGGGTGCGCGGAGTCGGCGCTGCCGACTCCTCTTCCCCGCCTACTGGCAGCCGCTGAAGGCCAGCGTCGCCACCGTCAGCGCAATGCCCGGCCCCGCCGACAATGCGGCCGAGGCGCTGGTTTGGCTGGTGGTCTCGACCGCCGGGTTGCAGTCGGTGGTGCCTCCCGAGGACGGCACAAAGGCATCCGCCTCCACCGTGTAGTCCACCGTCGCCGCCGTGGCCTGCGCCCAGGTCGTCCCGCCGGCGCTGAATGCGCCCGCATTGGCGGGCGCGCCCGGCACCTGCAGGGTATAGGCGGCGCAGTTGGTGTTGGCCGCGCAGCTCGCGCCCGCGGCGGTGGCCAGCGAGGCGGTGCCGCTCGATTGCGCGGTCAGCGGCACGGTGAAGACCACCGCGTTCGTCCCCACCGTCGCGCTCTGCAGTGCCGACAGGCTGATGTCGGCCGCCGCGGCCGCCGTGCCGGTCGAGGTCGTGACTTCCCCCGCCAGGCTGGCCGGCGCCTGGGCCGCCACCAGCGGTATGGTGCCCACGTTGCTGCCGACGCTTACCCCGGTGGTCAGCGTGGCGGCGTAGATGATGTTGTTCGTGCTGATGGCGGTCGCCACCACGTCGTAGCTGCCCGCCGGCGTCAGCCAGCGTCGCCATGAAGATGCGGTCGGTGCCGCCCGCGTCCTTCTGCTCCAGCGCCACCATCGTGGTTCCGCTCACCGCCGCCCCGGTCGCCTTGTCCACCACGGTGCCGGTGATGGAGGTGGCCGTGGTCGAAACCTCGCCGGCATGCAGCACCGGCTTCAGCCGGTACTGTCCATTGCCCTCGACCACGATCGAGTCACAAGTGTTGAAGTCAATATTCAGGTCCTGCGTCGTACCCGCCTGCACCGTGAATTTGCCGCCCGCGATCTGTCCGGCGGGGATCTTGATACCGGTCTGCGCCTCGCTCGCCAGGTTCAGCTTGGCCGCCGTGCCGTCGTTGAGCACGACGCAGTTGGCCCCGTTGCCGCCGCACTTGTTGCCGGTCACCGCGGTGCTGTTGTCGGCCAGGATGACGCGGATCTGCTGGTAGTCACCCGCCTGCAGTTGCGTGGTTGAGCCCAGCGAAGCCAGGAAACACTGGTTGTTGGCCTGGCCGAGCAGGTCAATCTGCTGCGGCGCGCTCTTGAGGTTGGGGGTCAGGTCCGTGAACCCGCCGCTGCCCGAGGCGCTGGTGCTCGCCTGCACATCGGTCACTGTGACATAGACATGGCTGTAAGGCCCGCTCGGCCCGGCGCATGTGGCCGGGTCGCTCAAAGTCACATTGGTCACCGTGGGAGTGATCTGGGCGCTGTTGTTGCCTCCGCACGCCGCCCAACCCGCCACCATCACCACCGCCGAAAGACCCACCGCCAACTGCAGGCAAATTTTGCGCATTGCGTCCCCCTGCCCAGAGTTCCTGCACTTGCCCCGCCAAACCCGCGGCGCCCTTAAGTCATTTGGAATCACAAACCGATTCACCGGCCGCAGTCTCCGCCCCCGGTATTTACGGGTGATTTTTACCTGCCTTGTAGACGGAGCACGGCGGCGCCTTTGCCCGGGGCAGGCGCCGCCGGCAGCCCTTCCCGGTTCCCTTTTCGCCGCTCACTCCGCCCGCAGTGCCCGCATGGGATCGATACGCGCCGCCCGCCGCGCCGGCCACCAGCCGGCCAGCAGCGCCACCGCCAGCAGCGCCACCGCCGCCGCCGCCAGCGCTCCCGGGTCGGTCGGGCTGACCTGGTAGAGCTGGCTGGCCAGCACCCGGCCGGTGAAGAGCGCCAACGCCAGGCCGGCGGCGATGCCGCCCAGCGCCAGCCCCAGCGTTTCGCGCGCCATCTCCCACAGCACCCGTCCCCGCCCCGCGCCCAGCGCCATGCGGATGCCGATCTCCCCCCGCCGCCGCGCCACCGCGTAGGCCATGGTGCCTTCAATGCCGATGGCCGCCAGCAGCAGGCCCAGCAGGCCGAAAAATCCCGACAGCCGGCTGAACATGCGCGGCTGGGCGAGGCTGCGCCGTATCTGCTCGTCCTGCATGCGCACCTCGCTCATCGCCAACTGCGGGTCCACTGCGCGCAGCGCCGCGCGCAGGGCGGGCAGCAGCGCCGCCTCGCTGCCGCGCAGGCGCACCGCCAGGGTCAGCCCGCCCAGCGGCGACGGCGACTGGGTGTAGGGCACGTACAAAGTCGGCGGCATCCTGCCCCGCAGCGAGCTGTAGCGCGCGTTGGCGGCCACGCCGACGACGGCATAGCCCACGCCGTCGTGCACCACCGTCCGGCCCAGCGGCGAGGCTTCGCCAAACAACTGCCGCGCCAGCGCCTGGTTGACGATGCCCACCGGGCGCACGCCGGCCACGTCGGCGGCGGTGAAGTCGCGCCCCAGCTTCAGGCCGATGCCGGTGGTGGCCAGAAAGGCCGGGCCCACGTAGTTGAAGTTGGACTGCGCCTGTTGCGGGTTGAGCTTCATCCCCGGCACCCTGACCGAGCCGTTGCTGGTCCAGCCGGTGATCAGGCCCAGCCGCATGGCGGTCACGCCGCCCACCCCAGGCACCGCCGCCAGCCGCTCCTCCACCCGCTGGTAGAGCGAAGCCAGCCGTGGGCCCTGATAGCCGGCATCGGTGCCGTTGAGGCCGAAGACCAGCAGGTTCCGCGCCTCAAATCCCAGCGGCTGGTGCTGCAGCGTGTCGAGGCTGCGCAGGAACAGCACCGCGGCGCTGACCAACACCACCGACAGCGCCACCTGCGCCATGGCCAGCGCCTTGTCGCCCCCCAGCCGCACGCGCCCGCCCGCCGCGCTGCGCCCGCCCTGCATCGCCGCCCCCACTTCCACGCGGGTGCAGCGCAGCGCCGGCGCCAGCCCGAAGAGAACGCCGGTGGCCAGCGCCACCAGGGCGGTGAAGCCGATCACGCGCGCATCCGCGCCGGCGGCCAGCAGCAGCGGGCGGGCGCCGCCCAGCATGGCCAGCAGGGCGCGCACCCCCAGCGGCGCCAGCAGCGCGCCCACCGCCCCGCCCACCAGCGCCAGCAGCAGGCTCTCGGTCAGCAGTTGGCGTACCAGCCGTCCGCGGCGTGCGCCCAACGCCAGGCGCACGGCAATCTCCTCCCGCCGCGCCGCGGCGCGCGCCAGCAGCAGCGCCGCCACGTTTACGCAAGCGAGCAGCAGCAGCACGCCCACCACCGCCATCAGGATCCAGAGCATGCCCGCGCCGCCGGAGCGAAACTGGTTCACCCCCTGGCCGCCGTCCTGCGCCGCCAGTTGGGGCAGGCTTTGACCCGCCGCGACCTTCAGCCCGGAACGCGTCAGCGCGGCGAAGCCCGGCGCCAGCGCCGCCACCGCCCGCTCGCGCGTCACGCCCGGCCGCAGCCGCGCCATCACCTGCACCCACCAGTAATCGCCCGTCTGAAATATGCTCTCCCCCGGCGGTGCATAGTTCCACGGCGCCAGGCCGGCCGGCAGGGTGGGCGGCATGGCCAGCCACAGGTCGCGGTCCACACCCGTCTCCACGCCCTGAAATCCCGGGGGCGCAACCCCCACGATGGTCACCGGCACGCCCTTCAGCCTCGCCGCCTGTCCCACCACCCCAGGGTCGCGTCCATAAGCCTGCGACCAGAAGCCGTAGCTGAGCACCGCGGCCAGCGGCGCGCCGGCACGTTCATCGGCGGAGTTGAGCAGCCGCCCCGCCGCCGGCTGCAGCCCCAGGGTGCTGAAAAACTCCCCGCCCACCAGTTCCGCCGAGGTCATGCGGGTTTCGCCCCGCAGCGTGAGCGCCGCATCGGCCGCGGCGATGCTCAACGGAGCGAAGCCGAATACGCCGTCGAACACCGATCCGGAATGGTCGCGCACGTACTCATATGCGGGATAAGCCAGCGAGTAGCTGCCGCTCTCGCCCCCCACCTCCGGCCCCACACCGCCGCTCTGGTTTAGGCTTTGCGGCCACTGGGGCGCATGCCAGTACAGCAGCGTCAATTGCCCGGGCGCTGTCACCGGCAAGCTTTGCAGCAGCGCGGCATCGAGCACGGAAAAGATCGCCGCATTGGCGCCAATGCCCAGCGCCAGCGACAGCACCACCACCAGCGTGAAACCCGGCGCCCGTCGCAGCGCCCGCGCCCCCAGCGCCAGGTCGCGGCGCAGATCGTCCAGCCAGGTCCAGCGGCTGGCCTCGCGCACCGCCGTGCAAATCTGCTCTTCCCCACCGAGCCGCAGGCGGGCGGCGCGGCGGGCCGCCCCCGGGCTCATGCCCTGACGCTGGTAGTCGGCCACGAGGGAGGCCAGGTGTTCGTCCAACTCTTCGCGCAGGCGGGGCTCGCGGCTAGACATTTTCCCCTCCGGCCAGCAGGCGGGCCATCATGGCCGCCGTCTGTTCCCACTCCCGCGTCCCGGCCGCCAACTGCCGGCGGCCGGCCGGCGTAATGGAATAGAACCGCGCCCGGCGGTTGTTCTCGCTCGCCCCCCAGGCGGAGCGAATCCAGCCCCGCTGCTCCAGCCGCAGCAGCGCCGGATAGAGCGTGCCCTGGTTCATCGCCAGCAGCTCGCCCGACACCTGCTCCAGCCGCCGCGCCAGCCCGTAGCCGTGCAGAGGCCCCATCGCATCGAGCGTTTTCAGCACCATCAGATCCAGCGTGCCGCGCAGAATGTCGGCTTTGTTGCCGCCCATCGGCCCTCCTTTTGAAATCCAACAGGGACAGGGTAGGCGGGCTTTCTGTCGAAAGTCAACAGGAATCCACCGCGCGCGCCGCGGTGCCCGCATCCGGCCCTGGGCACGCCTAAGCAACCAACAGCCAAGCCGCTGAATTCCAACCCCTGCAGCTTCTCCCATGGATGTGCTTACGGAACGGCGCGTACACCGGCGCCCTTACCCTCACTTGCCGGCGCATGCGCCTGGCACTTCCGTGCGCGCCCTCGGCACCGGGGTGATCACCGGCGCCGCCGACGACGATCCGGCCGCCATCGGCACCTACGCCAGCGCCGGCGCGGCCTTCGGCCCAGCCATCCTGTGGGCGGCGCCGGTGATGTTCCCGATGATGGCGGTCACCCTCTATTTGGCCGCCAAAATCGGCAAGGTAACCGGGATGGGGTTGGCGGCGGTCCTGCGAGTACACTATCCGCGCTGGCTGCTGCTCACCGTAGCCGGCGTTCTGCTGCTGGGCAACACCATCGAGGCCGCCGCCGACTTGGGCGGGCTGGTTGCCGGCCTGCACCTGCTGGCGCCCTTCCCCACCGCGGCCGGCATCGTGGCGGTCGCCGCGCTCATTCTTGCCGTTCAAATCTTCGGCTCCTACACCTGGATACGCAACGTCTTTCGCTGGCTGGCGCTGGCACTGCTGGCCTACGTGGGTGCGGCGGTGCTGGCGCAGCCCAACTGGAGCGAGATTGCGCGCGCCACGCTGCTGCCCAACTTTCACTGGACGCGCGACTCGCTGGGCGCCGTGGTGGCGATCATCGGTACAACAGGCTCTTCGTATTTATTTGGATGGCAGGCGAGCCAGCAGGTGGAGGAGGAGATCTCGCTCGGCCGGCGGCGCTTGAGCGACCGCAAGGACACTACCAAGGTTGAGTTGACGGCCATGGCCTGGGACGTGGCGCTGGGCATGCTCTTCTCGGCCGTCATCATGTTCTTCATCCTGCTCTCGACCGCGACCACGATCTTTCCGGTGCGCTGGGGCGAGATTCACACCGCTGCCGAGGCAGCCGAGGCGCTGGCGCCGTTGGCGGGTCGCGCCGCCGGCGCTCTCTTCGCGGTCGGCATCATCGCGGTGGGATTTCTGGCCATTCCGGTGATGTCGGTGGGCGCTGCCTATATCGTCTGCGACGCCATGGGATGGAAGAGCGGCCTCTCTGCCTCGCGCCACGAGGCCCCGCAGTTCCACTGGGTGATTGTGGGGGTCACGGTGGTGGCGGTGGCCATCAACTTCCTCGGCGTGAACCCGATTCGCGCCCTGATCCTGGCCGGGCTGGTGCAGGGATTTCTGGCGCCGGGAATGATCGTGTTGCTGTTGCTGATCACCGCCAATCCCAGGGTCATGGGCCGCTGGACCAATTCCCTGCCGGTTGCCGCGCTGGGCTGGGTTTCGGCGGCGGCGACCGCCGCCGCGGCCGTGGCGCTGGTGGTGCTGGTGATCTTCTAGCCGCTCACCAGTTGCGCCAACGCGTCCTCGAGCCGCGGGTAGCGGAACACGAAGCCGCCGGCGGTCAGCGCCGCGGGCACGACGCGCTGGCTGGCAAACAGCACCGCAGCCGCCTCTCCGTACAGCAACCGCAGCGCCCAGCGCGGCGTGGGCAGCGCCGCCGGGCGATGCAGCGCGCGGCCGAGGGCGCGCGCGAACTCGCGGCTGGTGACGGCTTCCGGCGCGGCGGCGTTCAGCGGACCGCGCCAGTTCTCCGCCTGCAGCGCGGCCTGGATCACACCCGCTTCGTCTTCGAGGTGAATCCAGGGAAAATATTGCCGCCCATGGCCAATCGGTCCGCCCAAACCGAGGCGAAAGGCCGGCAGCATCTGCCGCAGCGCGCCTCCGTGGCGCGCCAGCACCACGCCGGTGCGAATACCGACGACGCGCATGCCCAGCGCGGCGGCGCCTGACGCCGCGGCTTCCCAGTCGCGGCACAGTTGGGCGAGAAAGTCATCGCCCGCGCGGGACTTTTCGGTCAGCACCTCATCACCGCGATCGCCGTAAATGCCCACCGCGCTGGCGTTGACCAGCACCCGCGGCCGCGGCGTGGCCGCTGCCAGCGCCGCCACCAGCGCCTGGGTGAAGCCCACCCGGCTGTCGCGCAGCTCGGCGCGCCGCGCCGCCGTCCAGCGTTTTCCGAGCAGCGGCGCGCCCGCCAGGTTCACCACGCCTTCGCAGCGCGCGAGCGCGCGCGGCCACTCCGCCGGAGTTGAACCGCGGCCCCAGGCAATCACTTCATCGCCGTTGGCGCGCAAGGCGGCGCACAGGGCCCGGCCGATCAACCCCGACGCGCCCGCCACCAGCACCTGCATGGATCAGTCCCCCAGCGCGGCCAGGAACTCGCCCGCCACCCGGGCGGCATCGTACCGGCGCACCCGGCGAAGGCCTGCCGCTGCCAGTTCCTGCCGCCGCGCGGCGTCGCCCAGAAGCTCCACCAGCACTTGCCGCAGCGCCGCCGCATCCCCGGGCGGAAACAGGATTCCGCCCTCCGGTTCGGCCACCACCTCGGGAATCGCCGCCGCCCGCGCGGCCACGATCGGCAGCCCGGCGGCCATGGCCTCCAGCAGCACGATGCCGAAGCCTTCCTGGCGGCTGGGCAGGCAGAATATGTCCGCGCTGCGATACTCGCGCGCCAGCGCCTGCCGCGGGATGTGGCCGAGGAACCTCACTCGCTCCGTCAGACCCAGGCGCCGCGTTTGCCGTTCGAGCCTCCGCCGCTCCGGCCCCGTGCCGACGATCCGCAACTCGGCATTGGCTTCCAGCCCGGCCATCGCCTCCAGCAACGTCGCTACGTCCTTGCGCGGATACAGATGCGCCACGCAAAGCAACGTGGGGCGCGTGTGCGCCCGCCGCGGGGCGCGTGCGAGCAGCTCCTGCCAGGCCGCCAGGTCAATCAACTCCGGCACCACGCGGATGCGTTCCGGCGCCACCCCATACCGCCGCCCCACCGCCGTCGCGGCATAGCGGCTGGTGACCACCACGGCGTCGGCGCGCCGCGCCCGCCAGGCCTCCAGCCAGGCCTCGATGCTCAAGGCCATGCGCGTCCATCCCCGCTCCCAGCGTGCCTCTTCGGCGCGCACGCCCTTGAGGGCGGCGATGCTGCGCCCTTTCCCACGCGGCAGAAACAGACCGTCCAGGTCAAAGCCGACAATGGTTGCGTCCTCCCCGGCCGGCAGGCGCCGCAGCCGCCAGTTGAACCAGAGCCGCCGCCACGTCCCCGCCGGCCCCGGCGGCGCGGCCACCAGCTCGACCTCCGCCCCCAGTTCCTCCAGCGCCCGCCGCAGCGTGGCGATGCCGACGTAGGTGCCGCTGCCCTGCGCCACGTTGGCCGGCGTGGCGGTCACGAACCGCAGCCTCCCCGCCTGCCGGGCCAAGGTTCTGGGGCATGCCGTGGACATGACGTTATTTTAGCCGCCGGCTTGACTTGACCATTAACTTAGTCCACAATATAGCCATGCAAGCTGGAGCCAAGCCTGCCATGCAGACGGTATTCAACGTCCACGAGGCCAAGACACACCTTTCTCAACTCCTGGCGCGGGTGGAAAACGGCGAGACCATCACCATCGCCCGCACCAACCGCCCGGTGGCCCTCCTGGCGCCGCTGCCCGCTCCGCGCCAGTTGGGCACCGCCCGCGGCCAGGTATGGATCAGCGACGACTTCGACGCGCCCGATCCTGACCTCGAGGCCATGTTTAACGATTGGAATATCTGATAGACACCCACGTGTTCCTGTGGGCGGCCTCCGATCCCGGGCGGCTTTCGCCGGCTGCCCGGGATCTTTTTGCCGGCAAGGCCCGCCTCTGGCTCAGCCACGTCAGCGCATGGGAGATGGTCTTGAAAGCCGGCAAGCTCAGCTTGCCGGCCGGCGTGCGTTCGTTCGTGGGGGAGCAGGCGCCGCGCCTCCGCCTGCGGGCACTGCCCATTTCCCTGGCGCACATCTTCGGCTTGGCGGAGCTTCCCTGGCACCACCGCGACCCCTTCGATCGCATGCTGGTGGCCCAGGCGCAGGCCGAGGGCCTGACGCTGCTCAGCGCCGACCGCCAACTGGCGCGCTACCGCGTACCGGTTATCTGGTAGAACCCGCCGCTTTCAGCGCCACCGGCGCCGCTCCGGCGGCGGCCAGCTTCTGGTTGAAGGTCGCCAGCTCGCCGCTCTTCACCGCGTCGAACTGCGCCAGCACCTTCTGCAGCTCGGCCTGCAAGTCCTTGAACACGGCATAGGTCTGGTCGGTCGGCCGCGCGTCGTAGCCGCCCTCGATCACCCCCATCAGATGGCCGATGCGGTTGTTGAGCTTGATGGGGAAGTTCAGCGGATCCTCGCTGGCGTGGCTCTTGGGCTGATAGATCGTCTCTTCGATATCCGTCAGCTTCTGCACCAGCGTCGCCCCGTCGTCGTGCAGCGACGGCTGGCTCTTCATGCGGTCCTCGACCTGGGAGCGCAGGGCGCGCACATCAATCACCGCCTGGTTGGCCTGGCTCTCGGCCTCGACCACCTGCTGGTCGAGGTCAAACTCGGCCTGCAAGTCAGCCTGAGTGGCGTTCGAGTGCGGGTTGGGCAGCACATGGAACGGCACCGTCTGGGTTTGCCCGTCGGCCTCGATGCGGGCGCTGTAGGCGCCCGGCACCGCGGTCGGACCCTGCGCAATGTTGGCGCCCCACAGCACCATGCCAGGAAAGCTGGTGGCGCC
>JBQCEU010000259.1:0-2749 GCA_051959955.1 Terriglobales bacterium
ACGTTCGCTGCGCAGCCGTTGGCGGGCTGCGACGAATGCTTTGCACCGCTGGAGGTCACCTACGACTTGCAGGCGATTGGCCGGGCGGTGCGGCCGGAGCAATTGCAGCAGCGGCCGCAGAACCTCTGGCGGTATCGGGAGTTGCTGCCCGTGCCGGCACAGCCGTCGCCGCTGGAACGGCCGGTGGGTGGCACGCCGCTGCTCGCCGCGCCCAACCTTGCCAAGGTTCTGGGCGTGCGGGAACTTTACATCAAGAACGACGCCGTCAACTTCCCCACTCTGTCGTTCAAGGATCGGGTGGTGGCGGTGGCCCTGAGCAAGGCCCGGACCTTTGGCTTCACCACGGTTGCATGTTCCTCAACCGGCAACCTGGCCAATGCCCTGGCTGCTGGGGCAGCCGCCGAAGGTTTTGAGGCCTATATTCTCACCCCGGCCGATCTGGAAGAAGCCAAAATTGCCAACACGCTGGTTTATGGCGCACACCTGATCAAGTTCCAAGGCAACTACGATCAGGTCAACCGGCTCTGTTCCGAACTGGCGCAACAGTTGCCCTGGGGCATCGTCAACGTCAATCTCCGGCCCTACTACGCCGAAGGGTCGAAGACGGTCGGGTACGAAATCGCCGAACAACTGCGATGGCGGCTGCCGGGAGCGGTCGTGGTTCCCATGGCAGGCGGATCCTTGATCGGCAAGATCGCCAAAGCCTTCGCTGAATTGCAGCAGCTTGGCTGGGTGACCGCACCGGCGGCGCCGGTACGCATCTGCGGGGCCCAGGCGACCGGCTGTTCGCCCATAAGCACGGCTGTCAAGCGCGGCAGCGATGAAATTGAGCCGCAGCGGCCTCAAACCATCGCCCGCTCGCTCGCCATCGGCAACCCTGCCGACGGCTTCTATGCGGCGCGCACCATCCGGCAGTCTGGCGGCTGGGCCGAAGATGCCAGCGATGCCGAGATTGCCGCCGGAATGCGGCTTCTGGCCGAGACCGAAGGCATATTCGGCGAAACCGCGGCGGGTGTGACCGTCGCCTCAGCACTCAAGTTGGTAAGCCAGTCGCGCGTAGACCGCGATCAGCCGCTGGTGCTGGTCGTCACCGGCAACGGTCTAAAAACCCTGGACGCGATTCCTTGCGACACGGCAGCGATTCCGGTGTTGCCACCGAAGCTGCGCAATTTCGAAGCCTATTTGGCTGCGCCGCAGCCGCCCGCTCAACCGGCCGCACGCGTGCGTGTGGCCTAAATCCAATATCACAGTTCAGGAGAACCATCATGTCGTGCCAAGTACGCATTCCCGCCCCTTTGCAACGGTTCACCGCCGGGGCCGAAACCGTAGCCTGCGACGCCGCCACGCTCCCTGCTTTGCTCACCGAGCTGACCGGACGTTTCCCCGACCTGAAGGACCGCCTTTGTGAGCCTGACGGCCGGCCGCGGCGGTTTTTCAATGTCTACATCAACGACGAAGACATTCGCTTTCTAGGCGGCAACTCCTATCAATTTGCTCCGGGCGACGAGGTGCTCATTCTGCCCTCGATTGCCGGCGGAAGCTGCTAAACCTGATTGAGGCGGCTGCCTTCCTGGTGAATGAAAGGCTGCACCACGCGCCGCGTCCACGGGTTGTAGCTGTCTCTACCATGGCGGGGTTCGTGCCCATCGGGCGCGTGGCCGGAAGGAAGCAGCCGGTCGGCCTGCGCCATGAGAGCCACGGTTGCGGAAGGGGCAAGGCCATGCGCCAATGCCGCGGCTTTGCCCGGCAGTGAAAGCGTGGTGTGAGCGGTGCCGCGTTCGCAGACGCGCGCCACCATGCGGGCAACGTGATCGGCGCTTTGGGTGAGACCGGGCAGGCTTCCGGCAGCGGCAAACCAGGCGAATTCACGATCATGACGGCCTTTGACCGTGACCTGCTCCTGCGAACCGGTGCGGGTCAGGAAAGGGCATACACAACAGACGCGGACGCCGTGGCGGCGCACTTCGCTGGCCAAGCCCTGCGACAGGCCCACCAGCGCGAATTTGCTGCAGGTGTAGGGGAGCATGTGCGGCACCGCCACCACGCCTCCGATGGAGCTGATATTGACGATGCGGCCCTGTCGGTGCTGGATCATCTGAGGCAAAATGGCTTGCGCCAGGCGCAGCGCCGCCCAGAAGTGAACCTCCATCGCATTCTGGAAGTCGTCTTCGGTCATGGCATCCCACGGACCGATCTGCATTATTCCGGCGTTGTGGATCAACACCTGCACGGATCCCCAATGGGCCTGCACGGCGGCGACCAGCTCGGCGGCGGCGCCGGGCTTGCTGAGGTCGCAGGGGTAGGCAAAAATGCCGGCCCCGGCCGGCGCCTCTTGCTCCAGCTTGCCCGCGGCGCGGCGGAGCGCGTCGCTGTCGCGGGCGCAGATGGCGACACGGCAGCCGCGGCGCAGAAGTTCACGGGCGATGGCAAATCCCAGGCCGCGCGAACCACCGGTTACAAGTGCCGTCTTGCCTGCCAGGTCGAAGGAACGCTGGCGCCTCCATTCGCTCACGCCCCACGCCAACGCGGCGGCGGCGGCCACGGCGCCGGCAGCGGTCAGGCCGCCGAGCGCCATCCCCCCGTGCGCCAGCGCACGCAGAACACTCTTATTGGACATGCTGGGCAACTTCGGAGTGGGCCGCAAGCTCACGGGCAATCGCCTCCAAAAGGCCCTGCAGAAAGCTGATGGCCTCCGGTTGAGAGAACTTGCGCGCCAGCCGCAAGGTTGCCTGAACCACGGTGGCGGCCG
>JBQCEU010000260.1:0-2078 GCA_051959955.1 Terriglobales bacterium
GATGGGATGCCCGCTGAAGCTGTGGGCGCCCGAGACCACCCAGTTGTTGCTGCCGCCGTGCCGCCCGCTCGCCGCTCCCCAAACCGCGGCAAAAACCGGGAGCTCGCTGCGCTGGCCAGTCGGCCGGCCAGAGGCAGCCCGGTAGCTGCCCGGCGGAATGTCCCAGGGCGAGCGTTCAGGAAAGAGTTGGGCGGCAAGCGCGGGCCCGAGCTTGGCCGTAAAAGTCTCGCGCATCAGCTTGCTGTCGTAGCCCGAGGCCAGCACGTTGTACATGTAGGCCGCCAGGGCAAGCGAATCGCGCGGCTGCCATGGCTCGGGTCGGTAGCGAAGCAGGCGGAACTCGAGCGGCAGCAGGGCGCCGCGGCGCTCAATATAGTCATTGACGCCCTGGGCGAAAGCGGTGAGCAGGGCGGCTTCGGCCGGTTGCAGCCGCGTGGCTTCGGCGGTTGCGGTGCGGCCGAGGCCCAGCCGGCGGTTTTCTTTATCCACGGCCAACGCCGCCGGTCCGAAAACCTCCGACAACCTCCCTTCCCCCAGTCTCCGCATGAGGTCCATCTGCCACAGCCGGTCCTGAGCCATGGCAAACCCCTGGGCGAGCATGAGGTCGTGGACGTTTTGGGCGCGAATGTGGGCGATGCCCCGCGTGTCGCGGACGATCGAGACCGGCGCCTCCAGCCCCGGCAGCTCCAGGCTGCCGTCAAGCTGCGGCCGTTCCAGGCGAATATACCCGTAGACCACGCCCGCGCCCGCCGCCAGCAGCAGCACTACGATCAGCAGCGCGCGTGTGAGCCATCGCCAGCGGCGCCTGGCGGTGGTTGCCGAATATGCGGTGGCCACGTTCACCATTTTAAGGCGTGGCGAAGTTCAGCAGCCATATGGGTCTCTTGACTGAGGTTTCATGCTATCATCCACGCCAAGATTCCCCCATGACTCGGGCGATTGCGTGTCCACGTTGTCACTCCACCGACGCGCGCCGTGTTCGGCGCCGCTGGTGGGACCATATAATGCGTCGTGCGCGCGTTTACCGCTGCGATGGTTGCGGCCGGCGCTTCGCCTCCCACCTCTGACCCTCACTCCTGACCGGTTGCCGCTGCCGCGTGCGAAAATAAAAGCGGCATGATTCAGACGTTATTTGGCGAGCCGCCGAAGCAGAGCCTCTTCGAGCGGATCAGCGGCCGTGTCGCCAGCGGGCTCGACAAGTCGCGCGATGCGCTCGTTTCCCAGGTGGAAACGCTGTTCCAGGGCAAAAACGAGGTCAGCCCCGAGTTGCTGCAGCAATTGGAACGGACGCTGATCAACGCCGACCTGGGGGCGCGAACCGCGGCCGAAGTAGTCGGACGGGTCCGCCAGCAATTCGAACAGGCGCAGCGCACCCGCGAGCCCATCACCCCGGAGGCGGTCAAGGCGGCGATCAAGACTGAGCTGGTGGGCATCTTCGATCGCACCGCGCGTCCACCTCGGGAAACCGCCGACGGCGGCCCGTTCGTGGTGCTGCTGGTGGGGGTGAACGGAGCCGGCAAGACCACCTCCATCGGAAAACTGGCCCAACGCTACAAGAGCGAGGGCTTCTCCTCCCTGATCTGTGCCGGCGACACCTTCCGCGCCGCCGCAGGCGATCAGGTCGCCGTGTGGGCACAGCGGGCGGGCGTGGACCTGGTGCAGCAGAAACCCGGTTCCGATCCCTCGGCGGTTCTCTACGACGCCCTCAGTGCCGCCAAGGCCCGCGGCGTCAATTTCGTTCTGGTGGACACCGCCGGGCGCCTGCACACCAAGACCAATCTCATGCAGGAGCTGGCCAAAATGCACCGCACCGCTGCCCGCCTGGTCGAAGGCGCGCCCCATGAAACCCTCCTGGTGCTCGACGCCACCACCGGCCAGAACGGCCTCCAGCAGGCCCGCCAGTTCACCCAGGCCGCCGGCCTCACCGGCCTCATCGTCACCAAGCTCGACGGCACTGCCCGCGGCGGCATCGTCGTCGCCATCGCCCGCGAACTCGGCCTCCCCGTCCGCTACCTCGGCGTCGGCGAAAAAGCCGAAGACCTGGTCCCCTTCGAACCCGGCCAATTCGTGGACGGCCT
>JBQCEU010000261.1:0-10551 GCA_051959955.1 Terriglobales bacterium
GGATGGTCGCCGCCGGGATAGGGATTCACACGGCCGGGCGCCTGCGTCAGCGCCAGCCCGCATACCACCGACAACAAAACCAGGACCCCGGGGCGCGAAGCCTGCCAACTCATGGCCGTCAGAGTACTATTCCGGAGCCCAGGAATCTAGTAGGCGTAAAAGGGCCCAACCACCGCCTGGCCATTGTTGCTGGCGCTGGCTCCGTTCAGGCCGATGTAGACTGTGTGGCCGAAGAAAAACGAGAGCCCAAAGTCGAAGGCGTTGGGGTTGGGGCCGGCCAGATTGTTGAAGGCGGCGTTGCCGGTGTTGAACAGGTTGTTGGCATTGGCCACGTTCCAGCTCGCGGTGACGCTGTCACCGCTGCTCACGCCGGCATTCACCGCCTGATAGCGCACCGTGGTTCCCGGGCAGTAAAACCCGTCGTTGGGGCTGGCGCACAGCGGCAGGCTCAGCGTCTTGTCGTCCAGAAAAAAGTTGGCGTTGGAGCCGGAATCGAGTACCGACCCCTGAAAGGCTTTGCCTTGAAACACGGTGTCGAAGTCACCAAACCCATCGGCATCGAGTATCGCCAGGCCGTTCATGGCGTTGTTCGTTTCCGTGCCGATGCCGAAGGTCACCGTGCCCGGCACGCTCAGCGCCCCGGAATCCGGCACGCTCGGCAAGCTGATCAGAATGCCATTGTTGTCCTGCGCAAACCGCCACACCGGGTTCTGCACCTGGTTCTGCAGGTCCACCAGCGTCGCCGTGCACCCCGCGCTGGGACAGGCGAAGTAAAACGACGGCGTGGTCGCCGCCCCCGGCGCGCAGCCCTGGCCGCAGTCGTAACGAAAGACCCCCAGGCCGAGCACGCCATTGGCCCCCAAATCGGCCTGCGTGTCGGTCTCCGTGGAGCCGCTGTTGGTGCAGTCGCTGGGCGGGGCCGGAAAACCGTTCTGCCCCAGCAGTTGAATGGGGATGCCGTCGGCTTCTTCCCCCGACAGCTTGACGTCGGCCGTCACCACCGGTCCCCAATTGAAGGTGGAGACATATTGCAGGCACTCGCCCAGCGGATCGCCGCTGGGCGCCTTCAGACCGGGCAGCGACAAATTGACCTGGCTGGCCAGCAGCCGCAGCCCATACGAGCCGGTGTCCACCAGCACGTTGTCAATCGTCTGGCAATGTGTGCTGCCCGGTTCACAGATCGTCACGCTGGCAAACAGCCCGTTGGCGTAGTTGCCGGTGACCCCCAGGTTGGACACCACCGGCAGCACGTTGTTCGTAGGCGGCGTATTGCCCCCGCCGCCACCGCCGCCGTTGTTCGTCGAACCGCCCCCGCCGCAGGCCGCCAGCGGCAGCAGCAGCAGCAGCGGCCACAGGGTCCACCGCTTCATTGAATCACCGCCGGTGACAGCGTGGCGGGCACGGCATCGGCCAGCCAGGCGCGGCCGCGCAGATCGCGCATGTGGCCGCTCAACTGCACCACCATCCCCTGCACTGCGATCGTCACCGGTCCTCGCCGCCGCGCGGGCTGCTGCGCCAGCGCCTGGCGATAGGCGGCAAACCGTGTGCCCAGCAGTTGCGAAAGATCCGGCGCGCCGGCTCCGTGCCAGGCGAGGCCAAAGACATTGCCGTTGCGGTCCACGTAGGCGCGCAACTCCACCCCCCGCCGCGGCTGCATCTGCCGCACCACCACCCCCGCCTGCTGCAACTGGCGCCGCCCGCCCAACTCCTGGCCCGCCGCGGGCGCCGGTTGGCCCAGCACCGGCAATGTTTCCTGGGGCCCACCTTGGGCCAGCCCCATCGCCAGCCCCAACCCCACCACCGCAGTCAAAATCCCTACCCCTCGCCTGCCCACTCTCCGGACGTGCATACCCCTAAGACGCTCACCGCGCCACTCTGGGTTCCTGTATTTCACCTATTTGTGTCCGGATCGGTCCAGCGAGCCGGGCGCATGCGCCCGGCTCGCTCTTAGCTGCAACCGCTGGTTTCGCCGCAATTCACGCACTTGTAGCAGGCGCCGTTGGGAACCATGATGCTGCCGCAGTTGTGGCACGCCGGCGCATCCGTCGCCGTGGCCGCCCCCGCCGTGATCAGCGGTATCTGCCCCACCGATTCCAGTTGTTCCTGCGCTTCGCCGCGATCGCCATGCACATCCTCCACCCCGCGCGGGGCCGGTGGCTGGTGGTCCAAAAACTTCAACCCCATCCAGCGGAACAGATAATCCATGATGCTTTTGGCGTAGCCGATCTCGGCGTTACCCGACCAGCCGCTGGGCTCAAACCGGGTATGCGAGAACTTGTCCACCAACAGTCGCAGCGGCACCCCGTGCTGCAGCGCCAGCGAGATGGCGGTGGCGAAGCTGTCCATCAGGCCGCTGATGGTCGAGCCTTCCTTGGCCATGGTGACGAAAATCTCGCCCGGCTGGCCGTCCTCATACATCCCCACGGTGATGTAGCCTTCATGGCCGCCCACCTTGAACTTATGGGTCAGCGACTGCCGCTCCTCCGGCAGCCGGCGACGGTAGGGCCGCGCCGAGGGGACGATGGCCGGCACGCTCAAGGCCGGAGCCGGCGCCGCCGCCAGCTTCTCCGCCGGCTTGGCCGCCGCCGACAACGGCTGCACCTTCTTGCTGCCGTCGCGATAGATCGCCACCGCCTTCAGCCCCAGCTTCCAGCCTTCGGTATACACCTGCACCACATCATCCACCGTGGCCGCCTCCGGCAGATTGACCGTCTTGGAGATGGCGCCCGACAGGAACGGCTGCGCCGCCGCCATCATCCGCACATGGCCCAGGTAGTGAATGCTGCGCGTGCCGTTGGCCGGCTTGAAGGAACAGTCAAACACCGGCAGGTGCTCGGGTTTCAAATGGGGCGCGCCCTCGATGGTGCCGGTGGCGTCAATAAAGGCCAGGATGTCGTGCGTCTGCTGGGCCGAATACCCCAGCCGCAGCAGCGCCTTGTCCACACTCTGGTTGACGATTTTGATCACCCCGCCGCCCACCAGCTTCTTGTACTTCACCAGCGCCAGGTCCGGCTCAATCCCGGTGGTATCGCAGTCCATCATGAAGCCGATGGTCCCGGTGGGCGCCAGCACCGTCACCTGCGCGTTGCGGTAGCCGTGACGGGTTCCGGTCTCCAGCGCCTCGTCCCAGCACTGCCGCGCCGCCGCCAGCACCGGCTCGGGCAGGTGCTTCGGGTTCAGATTGTTGACCGCGGCGCGGTGCATGCGGATCACATCCAGCATGGGCTCGCGGTTGTCGGCGAAGCCCGGAAAGGCCCCGCCGGCGTCCGGGGTGGCCAGCGCCTCGGCGATGCGCGCCGATTGCAGATAGGCCTGCCCGCTGAGGATCGCGGTCAACGCGCCGGCAAAGTCCCGTCCGGCCTCGCTGTCATAGGGCAGCCCGTTGCTCATCAGCAGCGCGCCCAGATTGGCGTAGCCCAGCCCCAGCGGCCGGAAATCGTGCGAGTTGCGCGCGATCCGCTCGGTCGGGTAGCTGGCATTGTCCACGATGATCTCCTGGGCGGTGATCAGCACCTCGATGGCATGCCGGTATCCGGCCACATCGAAGCCCCCCGCGCCGGCGAACTTGGCCAGGTTGATGGAGGCCAGGTTGCACGCCGAATCGTCCAGAAACATGTACTCCGAACAGGGGTTGCTGGCGTTGATCCGGCCCGTGTTCTTGGAGGTGTGCCAGCGGTTGATGGTGGTGTCGTACTGGATCCCCGGATCCCCGCACTGCCAGGCGGCCTCGGCCATCTGCCGCAGCAGCCCCTTCGCATCCACCGTCTTCACCGCCTCGCCCTTGCGCTCCCCCGCCACCCGCCGCAGCGGAAACGGCCCGTCAGCCTCGGCCGCCTGCATGAACTCGTCGCTCACCCGCACGCTGTTGTTGGCGTTCTGGAAAAAAATGGAGGAGTACGCCTCCCCGTCCAGCGAGGGATCATAGCCCGCCTGCACCAGCGTCCAGGCCTTGCGCTCCTCCTTGGCCTTGCACCAGATGAACTCCTCGATGTCGGGATGGTCGGCGTTCAACACCACCATCTTGGCCGCGCGCCGCGTCTTGCCGCCCGACTTGATCACCCCGGCGAAGGCGTCAAAACCCCTCATGAAGCTCAGCGGCCCGCTCGCCGTTCCGCCCCCGGAGAGCTGCTCGGCCGAGCTGCGGATGGGCGAGAGGTTGGTGCCCGTGCCCGATCCCCACTTGAACAGCATCCCCTCCGTCTTGGCCAGGGTCAGGATGCTGTCCAGCGAATCGCTCACCGAATGGATGAAACAGGCCGAGCACTGCGGCTTCCGGTATCCCACCGCGGCGAAGGCCGGCCGCTGCTGCCGCTGCTCCCAGTACCAGTTGGCGGCGGCCGCCTGCGGCTCCAGCCGCTCCACCCCGCAGTTGAACCACACCGGCGAGTTGAAGGAGGCCTTCTGCGTGATCAGCAGGTGCACCAGCTCGTCGTGGAACACCGCCGCGTCGTCGGCCGACTTGAAGTAGCCGTCCGCCATCCCCCAGTCCCGCATCGTCTCCGCCACCCGCCCCACCAGCGCCCGAATGCTCGTCTCCCGCTCCGCGCTGTTGAGCTTGCCGTGCAGGTACTTCGAGGCCACGATGTTGGTCGCCGTCTGCGACCAGTCGCGCGGCACCTCGATGTCCTTTTGCTCGAAGATGGTCTCGCCCTTTTCGTTCTGGATCAGGGCCGAGCGCTTCTCCCATTGCACGTCGTCATAGGGCGAACGCCGCGCCGTGGTGAAGTGGCGGCGGAAGCCCAGCCCGCTGTGGCGCCGTGTGGCCGCACCTTGACCCGTGTCGGACACTGCAGGATCAACTTTGGCGGCGGTCTGGCTCAACGGTTCGGACATGCGCTCAATCTCCCTTCTAACCATACATCTTGTGGGCTTGCGGCGCTACCCACAAGACTGAGGGGCATTCAACCGCACTGCATCGGCAGAGTCAAGGGGAAAAACCTAGGTCCATCGCCTCCCCCACCCTCCCAGCCGCCGCTTCCACCGTGGCCAAAATGCCACGCCAGCAAATCCGCTTCCAACCTCCCAAAACCCGGTTCAGGCGCGGGGCAAAGCCGGTTGGTCAACCTCTGGATCGGGTGCCGGATTGGCCTCCGTCGCCGACGGTCGAGGTGGCGAAAAAGATTCCACCCCGGCGGGGGCGGCAGGGGCGAAATCGAAGGCGGTTTGCCGGCCCTCCGCCGCCATGATCGGCGCCGCCATGTCGGCACAGGTGAGCAGGATGAGGGCGGAGACGTAGGCCCACAACAGCAGCGAGATGGAAATCGCGAAAGGACCGTAGATATCGGCGAAGTTCAACCAGGGGAGCAAAAGTATGTATATGTACTTGGATATTTCCCACAGCAGCCCGGCGGTCACCGCCGCCGGCAGCACCCGCCCCACCGGTACGCGCGTGTTGGGCAGACGCCAATAAACAAAAAAGAAAATGGCGATGGTGAACGGCACCGCCCCGGCGCGCACCACCGCAATGGCGAACACGTCGAGCGGCACGCCGTGCGCGCCCAGCAGTTGCCAGTGGCTGAGATAGTGATAGAGCCGGGTGGAGTAGGTTTCCGTCAGCGCCGTGAACGAAGCCGACAGCATGCCCAGCACCACGCACCCGAAGGCCAGCCCGACGGCGACCGCCCAGTTGTGAAAATAATTGCGGTTGCGCGGCGCCCCCCACACCCGATTCAGGGCGACCTCCAAAGGCAGAAAAATTCCCGTGCAACTGAACAGCAGAATCAGCAGCAGCGCCGCCTGCGCCGCCTTCTGGTGTTCGACGATCACCTGCAGGTTGGTGATGATGAACGTCTGGGTGTGCGCGTCGCCCACGTCGGCCACCGGCAGATAGGCGCGCAGTAATTGCAGCAGCGAGTGGTACAGACGGTCGGAGTGCAGGAAATTCCGCGTCAGCGTCAGCAGCAGGACATTGAACGTAAAAAACGACAGCAGCGCGTGCGCCGCCACCGAGCTGGCGTAGGTGTGCGTCTCCGCCGCCGCCAGATCACGGGCGGTATGCCGCAGTCTGGGATACCGCGGCGACGTTTTCCCAAACAGCAACTGCACCCCACCATTCTACCGGCCCCTCGCCACCCCCGGCGCGTCCGCGCCGCCCCCCACGCCCCCGGGGCGCGCAGCGCGCGCCCCGCCCCATACCGGCGGGCGCTGCGCGCCCGCCGGGTATACTGGGGCAGCTATGCGAATCCTGCCCCGGGAAGAAAAATTCTTCGAAATGTTCGGCCAGATGGGCCAGATGCTGATTGAAGGCGCCGCCCTGCTGAACACCCTGCTCGGCGACGTCACCCAGGCGCCGGTGCAGGCGGGCGAGATCAAGGCCCTCGAACACAAGGCCGACAACCTGACTCATTCCATCATCACCAAACTCAACCAGACATTCATCACCCCTTTCGACCGCGAAGACATCCACATGCTCAGCACCCGGCTCGACGATGTCCTGGACCTGATCGACGCCACCGCCATGCGCATCGTCACTTACAAAATCCGCGTGCTGGCGCCCGGCACCCAGCAGTTGGGCCAGATCCTCGCCGCCCAGGTGAAGGAGATCGACAAGGCCCTGGGCCTGCTCAACCGCCGCGATGGCGTGCTCAAGCACTGCATCGAGATCAACCGCCTCGAGGACGACGCCGACCGCATCGCCCGCGCCGGCATCGGCATGTTGTTCGAAAAGGAATCCGACCCCATCGCCCTGATTAAGCAGAAAGAGCTGTACGAAGTGCTGGAGCTGGCCACCGACAAATGCGAGGACGTGGCCAACGTCATCGAGACCATCGTGCTCAAGGCCGCCTGAGCCGCCGCCCGCCCCGGCATGACCACCTTCCACATCGTCGCCCTCATCCTGATCGCCGCCTTCGTTTTTGACTTTCTCAACGGCTTTCACGACGCCGCCAACTCCATCGCCACCGTGGTCTCCACCCGTGTGCTCACGCCCGGCGTGGCCGTCGCTTGGGCGGCGTTTTTCAACTTCATCGCCGCCGTGCTCTTCGGCACCGGCGTCGCCCACACCGTCGGCCGGGGAATGGTCGAACTCTCCGCCGTCGACGAGCGCGTCATCATCGGCGGCCTGATCGGCGCCATTCTGTGGGACATTCTCACCTGGTGGTGGGCGCTGCCCACCAGCAGCAGCCACGCCCTCATCGGCGGCTACGCCGGCGCCGCCGTCGCCAAGGCCGGCTGGGGGGTCCTCCTGCTGGGCGGCTGGGTCCCCACCCTGCTGTTCATCGCCATCAGCCCGGCCGTTGGCCTCGGCCTCGGCTGGCTGTTCATGGTGCTGGCTTCCTGGATTTTCCGCCGCTCCCATCCCCTGGGCGTGGACCGCCTCTTCCGCCGCCTGCAGCTCTTCACCGCCGCCATGCTCAGCCTCGCCCACGGCACCAACGACGCCCAGAAGACCATGGGCATCGTTACCAGCGCCCTCTTCGCCGCCCACTACATCCCCAGCTTCGCCGTGCCTCTGTGGGTGATCGTCATGGCCGCCACCGCCATGGGCTTGGGCACGCTCTCCGGCGGCTGGCGCATCGTCCACACCATGGGCGGCCGCATCACCAAGCTCAAACCCGTCGGCGGCGCCTGCGCCGAAGCCGCCAGCGCCCTCGCCCTGGGCCTCAGCACCGCCCTCGGCATCCCCGTCTCCACCACCCACACCGTGGCCGGCGCCATCGTCGGCGTGGGCTCGGTCAATCGCCTCTCGGCCGTCCGCTGGGGCATCGCCCGCAACATCGTCTGGGCATGGGTGCTCACCATCCCCGCCTCGGCCATCGTGGCCGCCGGCTGCTGGTGGGGCTTGGGCCTCATCCCCGGCCTGGGAAGATAGGCGTATTCTTAGGAGGATAGGAGGAATTTTGTGCCTACCCTGAATATCAAGGACGCGGAAGTCCGCCAACTCGCCCAGGAGCTGGCTACCCGCACCGGCCAGACCATGACCGAAGCGGTCAAGACCGCCCTGCGCGAAAAGCTCGACCGCGACGGGCGCCGCAGCCAAGCCCACAAGGAAAGGATCGTCCGCGAGATCCTGGAGCGCGCCGAGGCCCTTTCCCGCCTGCCCGTGCTGGATCCCCGCAGCCCGGATGAGATCATCGGCTACGACGAGCACGGCCTCCCCAAATGATTGTCGACTCCTCAGCCTTGGTGGCAATCGTATTGAAGGAGCCGGAGACAGCGCTTTTTTCCCGAATGATTCTGGGGGCCCCTACCCGCCGCTGCTCCGCGGTGAGCTGGCTGGAGGCCATGATGGTCAGCGAGGGCCGCATGGGCCCGAGCGGCAGCCGGGACATGAGACTCGCTTTGGCTGCGCTTGAGATGGAGATTGTTGCCTTTGACCCCAGCCAGGCCGAATTGGCTTACTCCGCATGGTTGCGCTACGGCAAGGGGCGCCATCCCGCCGCTCTGAACCTCGGAGACTGCTGCGCCTACGCTGCCGCCAGGGCGCTGCGGGAGCCGCTTTTGTTCAAGGGCCGGGATTTCGCCCTCACCGACATCGAAGCCGTGGTCTGGTGAGCCGCTACTCGCAGCGCAGGGCGCGCACCGGATCCAACCGCCACCCGCAGCCACCGCAGCCAACGCTTCGGTCAAGCCCCGGCGCCCAGCCCGGCCAGGGCGCGATCGAAGCGCGCGAGGAATTCGTCCACGTCGCCGGTGGAGATGTTCATCGGCGGCGAGATGCGGATCACGTTGCCGTACAGCCCGCCCTTGCCCACCAGCAGTCGCTGATCGCGGCAACGCGCCAGCAGGGCGTTGGTCTCCTTCGCCGCCGGCTCCTTCGTCCGCCGGTCGCGCACCAGCTCCACCCCCAGGAGCAGCCCCATGCCGCGCACTTCGCCGATCCAAAGGTGCTTTTCCTGCAGCTTTTGCAGCCCCGCCTTGAGGTAGTCGCCGACCTTCTGCGTGTTCTCCAGCAGCTTCTGCTCCTCGATGAAATCCAGCACCGCCTTGCCCGCCGCGGTGGCCACCGGATTGCCGCCGAAGGTGGAGATCGTCAGCCCCTTGAAGGCATCGGCGACATCGGCACGCGCCATCGTCACCCCGATGGGCATGCCGTTGGCCAGCCCCTTGGCGCTGGTGATGATGTCGGGCGCCACCCCCCAGTGCTCGATGCCGAACCACTTCGAGCCGGTGCGTCCCCAGGCCGTCTGCACCTCATCGCTGATGAACAGCCCGCCGTGGCGGCGCACGATCTCGGCCACGATGGAGAAATACTCCGGCGGCGGCGTGATGAACCCGCCCACCCCCTGAATCGGCTCGGCGATCACCGCCGCCACCTTGCCCGAGGTCGCAGTCTTGATCAGCTCCTCCAAATCCGTGGCGCAGCGCACCCCGCACTCCGGGTAGCTGAGCCCGAACGGGCAGCGGTAGCAGTAGGCGTTGTGGGCATGCACAATCCCCGGCTGCGTCGGCGGCCCCAGCCGCCAGGCGGCGTGGCCGGTGAGCGCCATGGCCAGCGACGAGCGGCCGTGGTAGCCGTGGCGCAGGGCGATGATCTCGCTCGAGCCGGTGTACAGCCGCGCCGCCAGCACCGCCGTCTCGTCCGCCTCGGTGCCGCTGTTGCTGAAAAACGTCTTGGTCGCGCGTCCGTCGCCGGACTTTATCGGGCTGATCCCGGCCAGCTTGGCCGCCAGCCCCACCATCGGTTCGGTGGCGAAGCAGGTGGAGACGTGCACCAGCTTCTCCATCTGCTGCCGCATCGCCTGCTGCACTTTGGCGTTGCCATGGCCCACCGACACCGTGACGATGCCGCCGAAAAAGTCCAGGTATTGGTTCCCGTCGGCGTCGTAGCAGAACTGATCCTGGGCGTGGTCAATCACCAGCGCCTGGTCGAAATAATGGAAGGTCGCGGGAAACAGGTAGTTCTTGTGGGCCAGAATCAGTTCATCACGCGTCATGAGGCTATCCTACGGTATTCTGTGGGGCGATGAAGCGCCTCTTCCTGTTGCTTGCCGCTCTCGCTCTGACCGCCGCCGCCCAGTCGCGAATCGTGGTCACCTTCGCCCCGGGGCTGTCGCATCAGACCCTCAACGGCCGGGTCTTCCTCTACATTGCCCGGCCCGAGCCTCCCGGCACGCCCCAACGCCGCTTCCGCCGCGGGTCCGAGGAGCCGCGCTTCGAGATCGGCGATCAGGTCGGCTCGCAGCAGTTCTTCGGCAAAGACGTGCTCAACTGGTCCGCCGGCGCCCCGGTCGCCTTCGACGCCTCCGTCTACGGCTACCCGCTGACCAGCCTGCGCGATCTGCCCGCCGGCGACTACACCGTGCAGGCGCTGTTCAACCGCTACACCACCTTCCATCGTGCCGACGGCCACACCCTGCTGCTGCCCCAGGACGAAGGCGAAGGCCAGGACATGACCCGCAAGCCCGGCAACTTCTTCAGCACGCCGCAGCAGATTCACTTCGACCCGCATGCGCCCGGCGTTCTAAAGATTGAGTTGAACCAGGTCAATCCCCCCATCCCGCCCCCGCCCGATACCCAGTGGATCAAGCACATCATCATCCAAAGCAAGCTGCTCACCGCCTTCTGGGGCCAGCCCATGTACCTCAAGGCCACCGTCGTGCTGCCCGAAGG
>JBQCEU010000262.1:0-2584 GCA_051959955.1 Terriglobales bacterium
GCATCCCTGGATGGCCGAAGGCTACGACAAGCTCGGCATGGAGCGTGCCGCCGCTGCCTGGCCGGCCGCGCCGGGCGCCTGGCTGACCATCCTGCGGCTGCCGCCGCTGTACGGACCCGGCGATCCGCACCGCCGCCTGTACCCGCTCTGGCGCCGCATGCGCGACGGCCGCCCGGCGATTCTGTTACAGCGCGGCTGGGCCGAGTGGCGCAGCCCGCGCGGCTACGTCGTCAACATGGCGCATGCGGTGGCGCTGGCCGCCACTGCGCCGCGCGCCGCCGGCCGCGTCTACAATTGCGCCGACAGCGGCAATGCCTCGGAAGCCGAATGGGCCGCCGCGGTCGGCCACGTGGCCGGATGGCGCGGCCGCGTCGTGGTCGTCTCCCCAGCCCACATTCCCCCGCATCTGCGTGTCGTGGCGGTGACCGCCCAGCACTGCGCCGCCGACACCAGCCGCATCCGTCACGAGCTCGGGTTTCGCGAGCCGGTCCCGCGCGACGAGGCCCTCCGCGCCACCCTGGTTTTCGAGCGCGACCATCCTCCGCTCAACTGGGAACCGGCTCTTTTCGACTACGCTGCCGAGGACGCCGTGCTCTCCGGGTTGGGCGTCGCCGCCGTCCGCTGCGGATAGAGATCGGCGAAGAGCGCGAACAGCAGTGCGACGACCAGGAACACCCACAAGCTGCCCTCCGGTCCCACGCTGCCGCCGGTGATCCAGTGGCTGCCGTGGAAGCTGGGTTGCAAGAGCCGCCCCTGCGAGATCTGTCCGCTGTCCGGAACGCCGTAGACGAAGCTTTCGCAATAGTCCCAGGCGGCGTGCATGCCGATGGCAAACCACAAACTCCCTGTCCGCCGCAGCGTGAAGCAGAAGAACAGCCCGATCAGCCCCGCCGACGCCGCCCCGATCCAGCTCTCGCCCGTGTGGCCCCGGTGCACGCCGCCGAACGCCGCCGACAATAGGATCGCCGCCGTCCAGAAGGTCGTGCCCTGGGTGAGCGTCGCCAGGGCGTAGCCGCGGAAGGTGAACTCTTCGAAAAACCCCACCAGCACGAACGCCAGCGCCCACTCCAGCCCGTAGGTTTCGATCGCCGCCCCGTGCAGCACAATATGCCCGAAGCTGAACCCGCCCGAAACCAGAATCAGCAGCAGCAGCACGGTCAGCGACACCGCGCCCCACAGCGCCCCCGCCCAGAAATCCCGCTGGAACGCCCGCCGCCAGGGCAGCCCGTAATCGCCCAGCGAGCGGTGTTCGAGCCGCGCCATGATCCAGGAGACGAACAGCACCCACAAAAACGGTGCCCCTTCGCCCACCGCCGCCAGCAGCGGGTTGAGCGCGCCCACGGTGGTCGCCGCCGCGTGTCGCTGTCCATGCGCCACGGATAGCGCGAGGACGCTCAGCACCGCCGGCACCCCCAGCGCCAGACACAGAAAAATCGTCAGCCGCCACCCCGCCCGCAATCCCGCGAACGACGTGTCCTCCTGCCGCGAAAACCAGACGCTCATGCCGCTTATTATGCCCAACTCCCGCCGGGCTATGATGAATCCACGCGGGCGCGTAGCTCAGTTGGACCAGAGCATCGGCCTTCTAAGCCGACGGTCGCAGGTTCGAATCCTGCCGCGCCCGCCAGAATGCCCTCCGCCGCGCCCGGTTGCGGTGTACACTTGTACAGACTCGTGCCAAACGGTTGTGAATGGGACCCGCGCAAAGCGGAAGCAAACTGGCGTAAGCACCGAATCCGCTTCAGCGATGCGGCATCGGCGCTGGAGGACGAAATGGCGCTGACAATTCGCGATTCCGATGCCGGCGAGGAACGTTGGGTGACGCTGGGCAAGGATGCGCTGGACCGCCCGGTGGTGGTGGTCTATACCTGGCGGGGCGAGTGGGCGCGTATCATTTCAGCCCGCCGGGCGACTCCGCGGGAGCGCCGAGAGTATGAGGAGAAGCGATGAAAAAGAACTACGATTTCAGCCAAGGTAAGCGCGGGCCAGTGCTCCCCGCCGGCAAGGGCAAAACGCGCATTACCATCCGCCTCGACGACGACCTGCTGGCCTGGTTCCGTGACCGCGCCGAACGGGCGGGCGAAGGGGGCTACCAGGTGGCCATCAATGCAGCCCTGCGCGAGCACATCTCCCGCGAGCCCTGGGAAAGGGCGCTGCGCCGCGTACTACGCGAGGAACTTCGGCGAGTTGGCTAGGCGGTGGGCACCCAGCGCGCCGGCGATATTTACCAGCGCATCCAGGGAGGATCAGGCCGGTCAGGAATTGCGGCCGGCATCAGCCGGGGCTGGGGAAGCCGACCCCTCCGTCTCCCGCCAGGGCTCAAGCCAGGCGATGGCTTTTCCGCGCCGCGCGATCTCGAACGTCTCGCCCTTCTCCATCAGGTCGAGCAGATGATACAAATCTTTCCGAGCCGCCGAGGCCGTGACTTTGGTCATATCGGCACGTAGGACGGTGACTCGACTGCGGCAGGTTGGCCGCACGCAACAAAAAGCGGGCCCCCCGCAAGGCGGGCCCGCGGGGTTGCGGCGTGGGACGCCGAGCGCGCTACTGCTCGCTATTCATACACACCTCGGCGAGCACCACC
>JBQCEU010000263.1:0-5541 GCA_051959955.1 Terriglobales bacterium
TGGTATGGGAAGTGGTGTCCTCAAACTCAGCCAGTTGCACCTTACCTCCCAGTCCCACCGTGGTCTGCAACCGGACGCTCGCCATGCCGATGGTTGGCAGTGCTCCACTCCCGGCGCTTTCGGTTACGCGCGTAGCCTCCAGGGCGAGGTTGAGCGTCACGCCATCTCTGTCGCCCTCCACCAGCCGGCAATTCAGATCCGTCCCGACATTCTGGTAGCTGTGATGATCCGGGCTGGTGCTCACCGGCACTTGTTCGCCCGTATGGATGCGGTTGCTGTTGCCGCTTTGGCTGAGCAGCATCTGGTAATCGTGAGTCACCGCCGGCTTGCCGGCCGCCGCTTCGCTTAGGTAGAACGTCAGCCGATAGGCGCGCTTGGGGTTGGGATTTTGCTGCTGAGCTCGCGCCGGCACACTCGCCGCCAGCGCCAGGCCCAACATCAGGAAGGAAACGGCAAACCGGGATCGCGTCATACCGGCAAAGACCGCTTTCCGGCAATAGCGTTCCCCAACTATTCGCGAATAGTCTTCAAAGAAGCAGCGGTGCCTGCTCGCAGCGGTTACTGCACCACCAGGGTCAGCGGGATGGTGTGTGTGACCGGCCCCACGGTGAGCGAGACCGTGATCGTATAGGTTCCCGCCGGCGTGCCGGTCGCTGCCGGAGGAGGTGGTGGTGGGGCCGTACTGCCGCCTCCGCCCCCGCCGCACCCCGCCAGGATCAGCGCCGCTCCCAGTCCTACCGCCGGCAGCCATCGCCGCCCGCGCCACAGCAGCCCTGCGGCCAACAGCAACCCCGCGGCCGCCAGCGGCCAACCCCAGTTCTCCGGTCCGCCGGGCGGCACTGGCTCCAGCAGCGATCGTGCCTGGGTGGTGACATTGACGTGAACCAGGCTCGGACTCAAACCCAGGTACGAAAACTGTGACCCGCTGGCCGGGTCGGTACTGCAGCCAATGGTTGTTGTTGCCGGGGCAATCGAGCAGGACGAGGTGAGCCTCCCGCTGAGATCGCCCTCGCTTTGCACCTCGAGTCCAAATGACGCGCCGGCTCCAGCGGCAATCGAAGCCTGACTGCCGCCCAGTTGAACCTGAAGGCCAAAATCCACGCCCTTGCCACTCAGCATTACCGCCTGACTGCCACCGGCAAAATTCACCGTCAACTGTCCGTTATAGTTCGTCGTCGAAGTCGGAGAGAAGGTGACCTGCATCGCGCACTGTGCACCCGGCGCCAGGCTGGAACCGCAGTTGTTGCTCTCGGCGAAGTTGCCGGTTACCACCACCGAGGTGATTGCCAACGCGGCATGCCCGGAATTGCTGAGCGTGACTGCCTGCGCGGGACCGGTCGCCCCTGCCGTGACTTCCCCCAGGTCCAGCGCGGAGGCCGAAAGCTGCGCATTGGCCACCACCCCGGTCCCGTCCAGCGCGACCTCCGCCGTCCCCACCGCGGCGTCATCGCTGATCTCGAGGTTGGCTGTCCGGCTCCCGCTGGCGGTGGGAGCAAAGGTCACCGAGACCGCACACTGGGCTCCCGCCGCCAGCGCGGCGCCGCAGGTGTTCGTCTCGGCAAAGTCGCCCGCATCGGCTCCGGCAAGGGTAATGCCGCTGATGTTCAGCGCCGACCCGCCGCTATTCGTGAGCGTCACCGTCTGCGCCGCCGAGGTGGTGTTCAGGTTTTGCGCTGCGAAGGTCAGCACCGTGGGCGTGAGCGCCAGCGCCGACTGCAGTTTCACTTCGCGGACGACCTGCGGATCGGAGGCAAAAAACAAATTGCCGTTCGCATCCAGTGCCAGGCCGTTCACCTCGGCCAGCGCCGCATCCAGCGCCGGCCCGGCGAATTGGGCGTCCCACTGATTGCCGCCGCCGGCGATCGTCTCGATCCATCCATCCGAGGCGCGCACGCGCCGCACTTCATCTCCCGAAAAGGCGGAGACAAACACGTCTCCGGCCGCATTCACCGCCAGATACTGGCTGCCGCGCAGCGTCGCCGCCGTTGCCGCGCCCCCGTCCCCGGTTTCACCGTCCGTTCCCGTGCCCGCAATGGTCGTAATAATTCCGGTGGAGTGGTCCACCTTGCGCACCCTGTTCTGGTCGCCCACGTAGACGTTCCCGGCCCCATCCACCGCCAACCCGCCCGCGTATACCAGCGTCGCTTGCGTTGCCAACCCGCCATCGCCGGCGCTCGGACCTAATCCCTTTCCAGCGATGCGATGGATGACGCCATCGTTCTTCGTCACCTCCCAGACGACGTTGTAGTGGCTTTCTGTGAGATAGACATTGCCGGCGCCATCCACCGCCACCTCCTGCGGGGAATCCAGCTCTTCGGCGGTGGCCAACGCACCATCGGTATTGGTTTCCCCGGCGGTAAAGCTGCCCGCGAAGTTGCTCACCTGGCCGGTCGCCATGTCGAGCTTGTAAATATGGCCGGTCGGCGCCCACACAGCTATGTAAAGATTGCCTTGGCCGTCCAGAGCCAAAGCTCGAATCCCGGACAGATCAACCGCTGCCGCTGCAACCGGTCCGGCCTGCGGGCTTTGGCTCCCGCCTCCCGCCACGGTCCGCAACTGCCCCGAGGGCGTGATCTCCACAATTGGGTTCCCGCCAACGAAGATATCGCCGGCGGCGTCCACGGCAATGCCCCCCACGCCGGTTCCGAGCTGCGCGTCGAGCGGCTCTGCCGCGTCCCCGAGGTAGGGCAGATCACTGCCCGCCACCTCGGTCACCTTGCCGCTGGCTGCATCAATGCGCTCCAGCTTGGGCGGATCCGCCACCCACACATTCCCTGTCGCATCACTCCAGATGCCGCGCTCTTTCACGTCCGCCACCGAAGTCATTGACCCCGTCGTGGCGCTGACTTTCACCACGCTGGTCATGACGCCGATATAGACATCGCCCGCGGCATCCACCGTCACCGAATCCGGGTAGCCCGGCAGCGGGGTTTGGCTGGCCGGGCAGGTGCCGTCATTCTGCTGCGCCGTCGTGCAGGTCGAGGTCTGGCCACTTACCAAACCGGCATATACCTTGACCTGCCCCGTTCCCGCATCCCGGCGCCACACCACATCCCGTTGGTTGTCGGCAATGTATAGATTCCCCCCGGCATCAACCGCCAGACCCTCCGGATATTGCACACTGGTGGCCTGGTTGCAACCGCTCAGCAGCGTCTGGATGGTTCCGTCGGTGCCGATCTTGCGCACCGAACACTCGACGCCATCGCCAATGTAGACCGCGCCCGATGCATCCACCGCCACCGAGATCGGGTCACTGAGCAAGGCCGAGGTTGCCTGCCCTCCGTCCCCCGAACTACCCCGCAGCCCAGGCTGGCCGGCAATCACCGTCATTTCGCCGGTGCCGGCATCCACCTCGCGTACCACGCTGGCGTACTCATCGGCGATGTACAGGTTGCCGCTAGCATCCATCGCCAGGGCCGTCGCCCAGTTCAGGGGCGTGCTTTGCGCCGGACCGTTGCCGCCGCTGTTGGTCGACACCCCGGTTCCGGCATAGAGCGACAGCTTGCCCTCCGCGGTGATCTTGTAGACTTCGGCATGGCCGCCGAGGTAAAAGTCTCCCGCCCCGTCGCCGACCACCGGATAGCTAAGCTGGACCTGGCTGGCGTCGTAGCTCCGCCCAGGCCGCGGCGTGCCGCCTGCCACGGTCTGGATCGTCTGTCCCAACAGGCCTCCCGCCAAGGTGGCGACCGCTCCCGCGTGGATAAGAAACCGGAGGGAGGAAGAAAGCATGGGCGCCAGCTTCTCCCATCCGCTCCCGCCTGTCAAGGCAAGATACAAAGGGGCCGTAAGAATATGGCCATTCGGCCCCAACGGCGGCTCGTCGCGGCTGCCTAGATGTCGTAATACAACTGGAACTCGTACGGATGCGGCCGCAGCCGCACGGCGTCCACCTCGTTCTTGCGCTTGTAATCAATCCAGGTGTGGATCACTTCCTCGGTGAACACCTCGCCCTTGAGCAGGAACTCATGATCGTCCTCCAGCGCGTCCAGCGCCGCATCCAGCGAGCCCGGCAGCGAAGGCACGTTTTTCAACTCCTCCGGCGACAGGTCGTAGATGTCGCGATCCAGCGGCTCGCCCGGATCCATGCGATTCTCCACCCCGTCCAGCCCCGCCAGCAACAGCGCCGCGAAGCACAGGTACGGGTTCGACGACGGGTCCGGCGGCCGGAATTCCACCCGCTTGGCCTTGGGCGAGGAGGAGTACATCGGGATCCGCACCGCCGCCGAGCGGTTGCGCCGCGAATACGCCAGGTTCACCGGCGCCTCATAGCCCGGCACCAGCCGCTTGTAGCTGTTGGTGGTCGGCGCCATGATCGCCGCCAGCGCCGGCGCGTGGCGCAACAGACCGCCGATATAGTGCAGCGCCATGCTCGACAGCCCGGCGTAACCGTCGCCGGCAAACAGCGGCTTGCCGCCCTTCCACAGCGACTGGTGGACGTGCATGCCGCTGCCGTTGTCGCCAAAGATCGGCTTGGGCATGAACGTCACCGTCTTGCCGTACTCATTGGCCACATTGCGGATGATGTACTTGTACTGCAGCATGTGGTCGGCGCTCTTCAGCAGCGTGTCGAACTTCAGATCAATCTCCGCCTGTCCCGCCGCCGCCACCTCGTGGTGATGACACTCCACGTGCAGGCCCGACTTCTGCAACTGCATCACCATCTCGGTGCGCAGATCCTGATAGTGATCGGTGGGCGGCACCGGAAAGTAGCCTTCCTTCACCCGCGGCCGGTAGCCCAGGTTGTCTTCCTCCCGCCCCGAGTTCCAGCGGCCCTCCTCGGCGTCAATGAAGTAGAAGCCGTGCTGCTCGCGCTGATCGAAGCGGATATTGTCGAAGATGAAGAACTCCGCCTCGGCGCCGAAGAACGCCTGATCGGCGAGGCCGGTGGAGAGCAGGTACTTCTCCGCCTTCTGGGCGATATAACGCGGGTCGCGCTCGTACTGCTGGCGGGTGAGCGGATCGCTGATATTGCCGATCAGCACCAGCGTGGTCTCGGTGGTGAACGGATCGAGCATGAACCAGCTCGGATCGGGGGTCAGCAGCATGTCGCTTTCATGAATCGCCGCCCAGCCGCGGATGCTGGAGCCGTCCATGCCGAAGCCGTCCTCGAACGAGCTCTCGCTCAACTGGCTGATGGGAAAGGTGATGTGATGCCACAGGCCGGGAAGATCGGTGAAGCGGACGTCCACCATCTTCACTTCGTGTTCCTTGCAGAACTGCAGAATTTCCTTGGGCGAGGACATGGGCGGTCTCCTTGGGGCGGATGAGGATTGCAGCTAAACTAAGGCGTCAGCCTAGCAAGCCGCGCGTCGCCTGGCCAATCAATAGTTTTTATTGCCGTTATGGATTTCGACCAGCTTCATGTATTCCTTGAAGTCGCCCGCCTGAAGTCGTTCTCGCGCGCGGCGATGAGCTGCTTCCGCACGCAGCCCGCCATCAGCGCCCAGATACGGCTGCTGGAGGAGGAGGTGGGCGAGCGGCTGTTTGACCGCTCCGGCGGCAAGGTGGCGCTGACCGAAGCCGGCCGCTGCTGGCAGGACT
>JBQCEU010000264.1:0-5405 GCA_051959955.1 Terriglobales bacterium
CGTCGGCCGCACGAAGCTGCCGCCTTCACAGCCCGCCACCCGCGCCCCGCGCCCATCCACCACCACCCGCGCCCCTTCCGCCACGCCCGCGCCGATCAGTTGTTCAATCCGCGCCTGGCTGGCCGCGCTGATCACCGGCCCGGTTTCGACCCCCTTCTCCAGCCCAAAGCCCACCACCCGCTCCCGCGCCGCCGCCTCCAGCGCCGGCAGAAACCGCGCCCGCGCCCCGCCCACCGCCAGCACCAGCGACGCCGCCAGGCAGCGCTGGCCGGCGCACCCGAAGGCCGAGTCGCTCAGCACCTGCACCGTCATCTCCGGGTCGGCGTCGGGCAGCAGCACCACCGGATTTTTCGCCCCGCCCTGGCACTGCGCCCGCTTGCCGCTCGCCGCCGCGCGCGCGTACACCTGCCGCGCCACCGCGCTCGAGCCCACAAAGCTCACCGCCCGCACGTCCGGGTGATCGCATAGCCCATCCACCGCTGCGCGCCCGCCGTGCAGCAGCGTCACCACCCCCGCCGGCAGCCCGGTGCGCGCCAGCAGCTCGATCAGCCTGGCCGCGCTCAGCGGCACCCGTTCCGACGGCTTGAGGATGAACGTGTTCCCGCAGGCAATCGCATAAGGCAGGAACCACAACGGGATCATCGCCGGAAAATTGAACGGCGTGATCGCCGCCACCACCCCCAGCGGCTGGCGGATCATGATCTCGTCAATCCCGCGCGCGATGTCCTCGCTGTTGCAGCCCTGCAGCAGCAGCGGGATGCCGCACGCCGTCTCCACGTTCTCGATCCCCCGCCGCAGCTCGCCCACCGACTCGGCGTACGTCTTGCCGCACTCCAGCGTGATGGTGCGCGCCAGCTCGTCCAGATTCTCTTCCAGCAGATTCTTGTACCGGAACAAAAACTGGATGCGGTCCCCCGCCGGCATCGCCCGCCATTCGGGAAACGCCGCCGCCGCGCCGCGCACCGCCCGGTCCACCTCTGCCGCCGTGGACAGCGGCGTCTGGGCCAGCACTTCGCCCGTAGCCGGGTTATGCACCGGCGCGCGCCCCGCCGCCTCCACCCCCGTCCACGCTCCGCCGATAAAGTTCTCCAGCAGTTCCGGCATCCCGATCACCCCGCGTGGCGCTATGATACGCGCTTCTTACTTGCCTGCCCACTGACAAGGGCGCTAGACTTTGCCGGTCATATGAACCGCCGCGAATTCGTCTCCGGAATGGCCGTCACCGGCGCCTGGCTGGGCACTCGCCCGCGCCGCGCCCGCGCCCAGGCGGCGGCTGCATCGCCCGCCGACGCGGCCTCCGGCCACTTCCCCGCCGGCGACTACACCCCCTACGGCTACCTCGACAACCCCTTCCACAGTTGGGATCTGCACCGCAGCGGCGTGCTGCGCTCGGTCGAGGCCATGGGCTTTGGCTTCTACTATCCCGCCGGCCCCGGCGGATACTTCGACTACCGCGATTCCGCCATCTATCAAATGCTGCTGCGCGTCGGCGCGGCCATCGAAGGCCAGGCGTTCCTCGACGCCGCCGACTTCGCCCCCGGTCAGCTCACCGCCCCGCATCACACCCACAATCTCTTCACTTTCGCCTTCGAAGCCCGCGACGTGCGCCTCGAAGCCGCCTTCGTCCAGGTGGCGGAGGACACGCTCGCCGCCCGCGTCCGCCTGCGCAACCTCGGCGGCGCCCCGCGCCGCTGCACCCTGCTCGCCGCCCACGAGTACCACCTCGGCGCCGAGCGCTGGTGGGGCCGCGACGGCCTCACCGGCGCGGCCGAACCCGGCGGCGGCGCGCTCACCACCCGCGGCTTTGCCGCCGGCGATGCCTGTCGCCTGTCGTCCAGCCACCCCGGCGCCGAGGCGCACCTCTCGACCGCCGACGGCGCCGCCCGCGCCTTCCTGCTCGGCGGCGCGCCTGCGGGCGCCGCCGTAAGCTACTTCCCCGCCCCCCTGCACGCCGCCCTCCGCCTCGCGCTTAACCTGGCCCCCGGCGCAACCGAGGAAGTCACCTTCTGGCTCACCCGCGCCGTCAACCTGCCCCAGGTGCGCACCGAACAGCGCCGCGCCCGCGCCGCCACTGCTGCGGCCTTCGCCGAGCGCGCCGCCGACGATGACCGCTTCTGGGCAGGGGCGCCCCGCCTCGAGGGCGACTGGCCCGCCTCCTGGCGCCACGGCTGGGTCTACGACTTCGAAACCCTGCGCATGAACGTCCGCCGCCCCCTCGGCCTCTACCGCCATACCTGGGACGGCATGCAGATCCAGGCCCCGCGCAACGTGCTCGCCGAAACCTCGCTCGACATGTGGGCGCTCAGCTACGCCGATCCCGCCACCGCCATGGAAGTGCTCGCCGGCCAATTCGCCGACGCGGTCGAGCCGAACGTCCCCTGCATGCGCGAGAGCGGGGTGATGAACATGGTCGCCGCCGACGGCTCCGCCTGCGGCACCTCCATCGCCTGGTGCTATCCCCTGTTCTGCATGGAGTCGGTGGCCCGCCGCGCCGGCGACCGCGCCTGGCGCGCGGCGCTCTACCCTCGCCTCGCCGCCTTCGTGCACTGGACGCTCGACCACCGCACCGACCCCGACGGCTACGTTGTGGGCAAGTGCAGTTGGGAGACGGGCATGGACGCCTCCAGCCGCTTCCTCATCCAGCAGCCCACCGGCGCCGAGCTGATTGACTTCATCCGCGTGGTCGAGCTCCAGGCCGCCACCGCCCACGCCTGCGGATGGCTGGCCGCGCTCGCCTCCGAACAACGCCTGGCCGCCGATGCCGCTGCGTGGCGCGCGCTGCAGCAGCGCTACCTCGCCAAAACCCAATCCCTGTGGAACGGCCGCGACTGGTTCGAGGACTTCAACACCCGCGATGGCAAACCCATCGTCCTCGTTAATCCGCCCACCGGCCAGTTGGGCCGCGAAGTCGGCCAGTGCGCGCCCATCTTCCTCGGCCAGGCCACCGCAGCGCAGACCGCCGCCATGCGCCCGCTGCTGCGTGAGTACCGCACCCGGCCGCAGTATTTTCTCGAGTGGCCTTCCTTCGTGCTGCCTTATCTCGAGTCGCTCTGGACCGCCGGCGAGCGCGCCTTAGCCGCCGAACTGGTCCACCACAACGCCGAACGCGTCGTTTCCTCGACCGACCGCCGCGCGCCCACGGAGGGCCTCGGCTGGCCGGGCGTAAGCTGTGAAATGTGGGCGCTGAAGGGCGCGCTCGGCGGCGAAGGCTACGGCTGGGGCGCGACGCTACCCGCGCACATTTTGCGCACCGTAGTCGGCTTCCGTGAAACCGCCGACGCCGCGCACTGCGAACTCAGCCCCAACCTTCCCGACGCTCTGGCCGTCGCCGGCCGCGGCTACACCGTCCGCAACCTGCGCTTCGCCAACGATCGCCTCGACGTCCGCTACGACGTGCTCGCCGGCGGCCGGGTGCAGGTCAGCGGCGAGTGGGCCGCCGGCACGCGCTGTGTCGCGGCAGAAGGCGCGACCCTCGAAGCCGCCGGCCGCCAGTTCCGCTTCACCGTCCCCAACCACACTTCCGTGCGGCTGCGGCTCGCAACCGCCTAGGCTTCCGCCGTAAACCGGAGCGGCTTCCCGCTGCTCAGCGCCGCCACCGGAATTACCACCCTGCCATCGGCCACCGTTCCCGCGCTGCTGCGCCGCAGCCGGGCGCCGCCGGGCGGATGGATGTGCACCACCACCTCCGCCGCCCATCCCGCGGCGGCCGTGATCGTCACCTCCCAACGCGTGTCCGATTGCGCCTCGGTCCGCCACTCCAGCTTCCCGAACCGCGTCGGACAGCGCCGCACGGCAATGTGCCGCCCGGCCGCAAACCAGTGCTTCGGCGCCGCCTTCTGCAAGTGCACCCGCTCCGCCTGCCGCTCCTCCCACACCAGCAGCCAGCGCAAGCCCAGCGAGGGCTGCAGCGTGCTGTTCACCACCGCCGACCAGGCATACGGGCTGCCCTCGCCGGGATGATTACCCGGCAGCAGCGCGTCTTCCGGCGCGTAGCGCGAGCCGCTGTCCATGGCGTAGCAGCAGTTGCCGTACAGCGCCATCAGAAAAGGCCCGTAATCATCCTGCCGGATGCGCCCCGCCAGCGTGCCGTGCTCCATGAAGTTCGAGGTGCGGGGATAGTCGCCGTCGGTGTTCATGCCCAGCATCTGCTCGCCCGCCAGCGCGCGGTGGCGGAAGTGGCCGTCGTCGAGCGCCGCGTCGCCCCAGTCCGCCGTCCACCAATCCATCATGAAGCGATGGTTTTCGTAGCTGCTCAATTGCTTCGGGTCGCGCCGCGTGTCGTCTGGCGAAAACGGCGTGATGCCCGCCGCCCGCATCGCCGCATTGCGCGCCGCCAGCGTTATCGCCAGGCTGCGTTCGGTGTCCGCCCGCAGCGTCGCCGCCGCCTGCGCGGCCGTCTCCGCCTCCGCCGCCATCCCCGCCTTCCGCAGGCAGCGCGCGTGCTCGCTCAGCCCGCGCCAGATCCAGGCGGCGTTCTGATAGTAATAAGGATGCGCCTCGGGCGTATTCTTCGCCGGGTCGCCCAGATCCGCCTCCGGCGACCCCCAGATCAGTCCATGCCGGCCGTCCGTGCTCGAAAAGCGCCGCTTCGACTCCGCCTGCCGCGCCAGCACAAACGCGATCATGCGCCGCAGCACCGGCAGCCGCCGCTCCAGCGCGGCGCGGTCGCCGGTGTAATCAAACGCCCGCGCCGAGTTGGCCAGAAACACGCCGGTATTGAGCGGCGCCTCCACCTGGTCCTGGGTGTTGTAAACGAAATCGCCCGAGGGCAGGATGTACCGCTCCAGATAATGCTGGAAATACGGCTCGACTGCCGCCGCCAGTCCCCACTCCTGCTGCGCCCACACGAACTCATAATGCGCCACCGGAAACAGCGCGTGGCTGCGCTCGGGAATCTTGGTATACGCCCCCTCGCCCACCTGGTAGCTGGGCTCGAGGCCGCGGTAGCTGCACCGCGCCAGCACCAGCCCCGCCCGCGCGGCATCGCGCAGCCAGGCGTCGGGGATGTCGGCCTCTATCGCTTCGGCGAAAAATCCGTTCCACTTCCGCCACAGCGCCAGCAGCTCGGTGAAAAACTTCGTGGCATCGCCGTTCCAGTAGCGATCCACCCAGGCCGCGGCCGGCAAGCTCTGCTCGGCGTTGCTGTCGCCCGCCGGAATCAGCCCCTGCGCCCGCGCCGGCAGCATGGCCCGCACCCGCGCGACAGGCGCCGCATCCGCTCCCTGCGGCAGCACCATCATCACCTCATAGCCGAGCTGAAAACGCGGGTTCCAAACCCCGATGTCGGCCGCGGGCAGAAAACCGCCCAGCACCGTCCGCTTGCTGTAACCCGGCGGCGCTTCATATAAATACTCCGACGGCAGCAGCCGCCGCGGATCAAACTTCCTGCCCACCAGATCCGGCGC
>JBQCEU010000265.1:0-9011 GCA_051959955.1 Terriglobales bacterium
CTCCGACCGCCGTACATTACCTCACCGCCGGCCACGCCCTGACGATCCCCGGCTTTGCGTCCGTGGTCTATCGGCAACTCTATCCCGGCGTGGACGCTCGCTTTTACGGGCAAAAAGGCGCCTTGGAGTACGATCTCGACCTGGCGCCGCACGTTTCTCCCAACCGCATCCGCCTCAGCTTCCGTGGCGCCGCACCCCGGCTCGCTGCGGACGGCAGCCTGCGATTGGGCTCGGGCATCAGCCTGCAAGCGCCGCATGCCTACCAGCAAGCGAATGGCCGCCCTCAGACCGTCGCCGCGCGCTATGTCATCCATCGCGATCAAACCGTCGGCCTCGCACTCGGGGTCTATAACCCCAACGCCCGCCTGGTAATTGACCCCGTCCTTACCTTCTCCGCCTACCTCGGGGGCACGGCCCTTAATCAAGCCAATGCCGTGGCGGTGGACAGCAGCGGCAACGGCTACGTGGCCGGGTTCACTCTCTCCGCGGATTTCCCCGCGGTGACCGGCGCCTACCAGGGCGCCTTGGCGGCCGGCAGCCTGGGTCCGGCCAATGACGCCTTCGTCGTCAAAGTGGCGGCCGACGGCAGCAAACTGATCTACGCCACCTACCTCGGCGGCAATGGCGATGATCGCGCCACCGGCATCGCCGTGGACTCTTCGGGTGCCGCTTACGTTGCCGGTTCCACAACCTCCACCAACTTCCCCGTCGTGGGCGGCTTCCAGGCCACGCTGGCCGGCCAAACCGATGCTTTTGTGAGCAAGCTGAGCGCCGATGGTTCCAGCCTGGTGTACTCCACCTACCTCGGAGGCTCCAGCGACGACAACGCCACCGCCATCGCGGTGGACAGCACCGGCGCCGCCTTTGTGGCCGGTACCACGACTTCCAGCGATTTCGTCGTGACCGGTCCGCAAACCACCTTCGGCGGCCAGACAGACGCCTTTGTGGTCGGCATCAAGGCCGATGGCAGCGGCCGCCTGTACTCGACCTTCCTGGGCGGCAGCGGTTTGGACCAGGCTAACGGCATTGCTCTCGACCCGGTCGGCAATGCCTACGTCGGCGGCTCCACCACCTCCAGCGACTTTCCAGCATCCACCGGCGCCTTACAGACCTCGCTCGCCGGCCAGTCCGACGGCTTTGTGGCCGAGATTCTGCGTTCCGGCTCACGCTTCGGGTATGTCACCTACCTCGGTGGAAGCCGGGCCGATTCCATCAACGCCATTGCCGTGGACGTGAACGGCAACGCCTACGCCGCCGGCTCGACCCAGTCCGTCAATCTCTTCCCCAATAACCAGAACGGCGCCCAGCCCAGCATCAACGGCGGTACCGACGGCTTCGCTGCCGAAGTGAATAATGCCGGCAACGCCTTGATCTATGGCACTTATATGGGCGGCGCGCAATCCGATTCCGCCAACGCCATCGTCGTGGACAATACCGGGAGCGCCTACGTTGCCGGCAACACCACCTCCAGCGACTTCCCCGTCACCACTAATGCCACCCAGCAAAACCTCGCGGGCGTGCAGGACGGGTTCCTGGTCAAGCTCAACCCTGTCGGCCAGGTCTTCCTTTTCGCCTCCTACTACGGCGGCTCGCAAAGCGACAGCGTCAATGGCCTCGGCATTGATGCCAACTCCGACGTCTACATGGTCGGACAGACTGGCTCACCCAACTTCCCGGTCCTGCTGCCCAGCGGCAGCACACTGCAAGCCGCCTCGAACAGCCAGTTCGACGCCTTTGTGGCCAAGTACGTCATCGCTCCGCAGGGCGTCTTCAGCCCCACCGCGCTAGGCTTCGCTGCCCAGGCGCCCTCGGTGGCCAGTTCCGCGCAGGCGGTAACCTTCACCAACGGCGGCGAGCTGGCGCTCAACATCTCCGGCGTTTCCACCACCGGCCCCTACGCGCAGACCAACAACTGCCCGGCCACGCTCAACCCCACCGCAAGCTGCGTCATCAACGTCACCTTCACGCCCACCGCCGTGGGAACTCAAAACGGCACCCTGGTCGTGTCCGACAATGCTCCGGGCGGCTCCCAAACCCTGCCGCTGAGCGGCAGCGGCGGCGATTTCTCCCTCACCGTCACTCCCACCGCCATCACCATACCTGCCGGTGGCAGTGCCAACTTTGAAGTGGACGTCGCTCCGGCAATTGGCTACACCGGCGTGGTGGCGCTCACCTGCTCTGGCATCGGTTCGGCGCAGAACGCCACCTGCACCGCCTCCCCAACTTCCTTGACGATGAACGGCACCACGGCCTCCACCGCCACCATCACCGTCAACACCACCGCGCGGCCTACGCTGATGCCGTGGCTGCCCCAAGCTCCCTCCGGACCGTGGTTCTGGCTCGCGCTGGGCTCTCTGGCACTGGCGATGCTCGGCCTGTTGGCAAGTTTGCGCCTGCGTGGCGCTCGCCGCCGCTTGAGTTGGGTGGGCACGGCGGTGCTCGTCGGCTGCTCCATCGCCGCCGTCGGATGTGGAGGCACCACCACCAACTCCGGCACCTTGGCCGGCAACTACACCCTTACCTTCACCGGCACCGCCGGTAAGGCCACCCACAGCCAGACCGTCACGCTTACCGTCAACTAGGTATCCATATCCGGCAACTTTGCTAGGATGAGGGCATGAGCCGTCGTTTTTGTCAGGCCGCCGTAGCCGCACTCACCTTGTTCACCCCCTTGGGCGCATCGGCGGCACAGTTGGGCTTGGCCGCGCAATCGGTCATGCCGCAAGGCACGCGCCAAGTCATCTCCATCAACTACCACCGCCTGGCCACCGACCCCACGGCCATGCAACTCGAAGCACGGGTACTGCCGCCCGCCATGCAGGGCTTCGAAGCACTGCTGACCCGGGGCGGCATCAATGCATCCCAGGATGTCAATCGCCTCAGCTTCGCCACTTTTGAGAACAAAAGCGGCATCGGGCTGATCGGCGTGGTCGAAGGCAATCTGGGAGCTTTCAAACTCGACAACTTCTTCAAGAAAACTGCCAAACAGCCGGCGCCGCCCCAGATTGACGGCGTCAACGTTTACAACTCCAACGGCCTCACCTTCTACGTCCCCGACTCCTCCACCCTGGTCTTCGGTTCCCTGGCCTCGATTCAAGCCGCCATCGCCACCCAGCAGGGCGGCGCCACCCTGGCCCAGAACGAACAGATGTCCAACCTCATCGCCGGCACCCAATCCAGCGATATCTGGAGTGTTCTCGACGCCGCCGGATCGCAGGCCATGGTTCAGGGAATGATCGGCGCCAAGACCGGTACCTTGGACGCCAGCCTCATCCAGAAGCACTTCGACGGCGCCCGTTACACCATTGCCTTTGCCAATGAAATTCAGGTCAACCTGGAGCTGATGACCAGCGACTCCCTCAGCGCCGCCGCCGTCAGCACGGCTCTCAATGCCACCCTCGCCCTGCGGCAGCGTCAGGAAACCAATCCCGCTGCCAAGGCGCTGCTCGGAGCAGTTCAGGTGGACTCGGCCGGCAGCCACGCTTTCCTGCAGCTCCTAACCCCCGCCAGCTCGCTTGCCAGCCTGATGAGCAGCGATCTGATGCAATCCATCCTGCACTAGCCACGTAATACCAAAAAAAAGGGATTCGGATTTTGCTTACAATCCGAATCCCTTTTCAGGTTGCGCCACTTCGTCTACCCAATACCCTGCAAGCCCCGTGCCAAAGCGCTCGCGACTGAAAACTAAGGCTCAAGCGCCGGGCCAACCATAACAACGACCTTTCTACCCAGCGCTTTCTACACGGTGGTGGAAGTATTTTCGCAGTTGAGCATGGACCTGCCGGGCATCTTGCGGCCGGGGTAGCGACTGCGGGGAGTTGGCTTCCGACGCGAGGTCAATACACCACCACCCATCGGCAGCATCCACCAGGAGCAACGGGCAGCGCGGATGTCCCAGCAGCCAGAGTTGCGCCCGTCGCAGCGACGCGGTATGCCAGATTCCGGCTCCGCCCACGGCCCCAACCGCCGCCCGGCACCACTCGATCAATTGCTGATCGCCGCTAACCAGACACACCGCCTTAGGCCCATCCCGGCGCAGATGTGGCCAGCGATCCTGAGCAACGAGTGCCGGCCGCCCGAACCGCCGCCGCGGCGCCGCACCCTGGCGAGGCTGGGCCTCAAACCGCCAAACCCGGAGGGTGGTGTTCGCAGCCGACAGGCGCAACTCATGGCCGCCGCGACAAGGCTCCGTCCGCAACCAGAGCGGTTCCCGAAGCCCTCCTTCTCGTCCTTGGGATTGCGCTTGGACCAAAGCCCGCAGCAAGCGCTGCCTCAACGCGGCCCCATCGCCCACTTCGATCGGCGCTCCGCAGGGGCTAAAGCGAACTTCCCACCCCGACGCCCCGGCCCCTTGCCGGTAGCGCGCAATCGCTTCGGCCACCGCCAACTCCCCCAGCACACGCTTGGGATGCCCTCTCCCACCCGTCCACCGCTTCCTTCCGCCTCTTTCCGCCTTCCTCCCGCTAGCCTACCGCGCCCATACGGCGAAAGCGCTGGTAGCGGTCCTGACGCAGCGCCTCCGGCGAAAGGCCCGCGAGTTGCTGCAAGTGGCGCTCCAATGCGTCCCCCAGTCCCTGTGCGGCGGCCGCCGCGTTGACGTGGGCGCCACCGTTCGGTTCGGGCACCACTTCGTCAATCAGGCCCAACTGCAACATATCCTGTGCGGTAGGCTTGAGCGCTGCCGCCGCTCGCGCCTTCAGGTTGGGATCGCGCCAGGTAATCGAAGCGCAGCCTTCGGGCGTGATCACCGAATAAACCGCATTCTCCATCATCAGGATCCGATTCCCTACCGCAATGGCCAAGGCGCCGCCGCTGCCGCCTTCTCCGGTCACCGTGGCCACCACCGGAACCTGCAATCGGGCCATCTCCCGCAGGCTGAAGGCGATCGCCTCGGCTTGACCGCGTTCTTCGGCATCCACGCCCGGATAGGCGCCGTTGGTGTCTATAAAGGTCAGGATGGGGCGGCGGAATTTCTCCGCCAAGCGCATCAGCCGCAGCGCCTTGCGATAACCCTCCGGCTGCGGCATCCCAAAGTTGCGCTTGATCTTTTCCTTGACCTCGCGCCCCTTCTGCTGGCCTACCAGCATCACATCCTGGCCGCGGAATCGCGCCATCCCGGCCACAATGGCCCCATCATCCCCAAAGCGCCGGTCGCCGTGCAGCTCGACAAAATCGCTGCACAGTAGCGGCACCCAGTCGAGAAAGTTCGGCCGCTGTGGATGTCGGGCCAACTGTACCCGTTGCCAGGCCTCGCAGTCGGCGTCGGGGATTTCTGCCGCGACCGCCGGGTTCGGGGCTGGGGTGGCTTCCTCAGCCATTAGCCCTCCACCGCGCGCACCGAGCCGCGGCCGCAGATCTCCTCCAGAAGCCGCCGGAATGCAGTGTCGGCGGCGACGCCCGCCTCCACTTCGAGGATCTGTTCAAATTGCTCCGCTTCCGAGTACGCATGTACATGTAGCTTAGCCGATCCGCTGGGCGCTGCAAGCCTGGCAATCAGCCGTTCGAGCGCCTCCGGGCTGAGATCGTCGAGCGCCAGCCGGAGCTTCAGGCCCAGCGGCTGCGGCACCGGCGCGCTGACCAGATCGCCGATCTCCATGACCTGCAGCTTCGATTCCGCCACTTTGCCTTCCTCGTCGCTGTCTTCAGCCAGCACCCGCACCCGCGCCAGCACCGGTTGGGTGAGGTGCAGTTGCGGCTCCAGCCGCCGGTAGGCTTCGGCGAAAATCAGCAACTCGCGCCGGCTGGTGCGATCCTCCAGCCACGCGGTCGCCCAGGCCTCCCCCTTCTTGTTGCGGCGCACTTGCAACTGCGAAAGTATCCCCGCCACCTGAATTTCGTCCTGGCGGCCGCGCGCATGCCGGTCCACATCCTCCAGCGCCACCACCCGCAGATCGGCGCACCGGTCGCCGAAGCGATCCATGGGATGGCCGCTGACATAGTAGCCGAGCACTTCCTTCTCGCCCGCCAACCGGGTCGCCTCGTCCCATTCGGCCACCACGGGCAGGCGCGCGCTCGGCGGGGGAGCGGCCTCCTCGAAGGCCAGAAAAAGGCCGTGCTGCCCCTGCTGGCGCGCCTTCTCTTCCCGTTGCGCGGCTTCCAGCGCCCGCTCGGCGGCGGCCATTAACCCCGCCCGCGACCCAAAACTGTCCAGTGCTCCCGCCTTGATCAGGCTCTCCAGCACGCGTTTGTTGAGCGCTTTGCCGCTGACCCGCTGGCAAAAATCATCCAAATCCCGGAATGGCCCCGATTCCCGGGCTTGCAGAAGGCTCCGCACGGCGCTTTCTCCCAGGTTCTTGATGGCGTTCAGGCCGAAGCGGATGCCGTCACCCTGGGGAGTGAATCCGCCGCCGCTCACATTGAGGTCGGGAGCGGCAATCTCCAGCCGCATCTCACGGCACTCCTTGATATATTTCACCAGGTTGTCGGTGGAGGCGATGCTGGCGTTCAGCAGCGCCGCCATGAACTCCACCGGATAGTGAGCCTTCAGATAGGCGGTCTGGTAGGCCACCCAGGCATAGGCGGCAGCGTGGCTCTTGTTGAAGCCGTAGCCGGCGAATTGCGCCATCAAATCAAAGACGTGCTCCACCTTCGCGGCCGGCAAGCCCCGCTCGACCGCTCCGGAGATGAACTTCGTCCGCTGTTTGTCCATCTCCTGCTGGTTCTTCTTGCCCATGGCCTTGCGCAGAATGTCCGCCTGTCCCAGGCTGTAGCCCGCCAACTGGTTGGCGGCCTGCATGACCTGCTCCTGGTAAACGAACACGCCAAAGGTCTCCCGCAGAATCGGCTCCAGGGCATCGAGTTCGTAGACAATCGGCTTGCGCCCCAGCTTGCGGTCAATAAAGTCGTCAATCATCCCCCCCTGGATCGGCCCCGGCCGATACAGGGCGTTGAGGGCGGTGAGATCGCTCAACCGGCTGGGGCGGTAGCGGCGCAGTATGTCCCGCATGCCCGCCGACTCGAACTGGAATACCCCGAAGGTCTGCCCCTTGCAAAACAACTCAAACGTCGCCTCGTCTTCTTCCGGCAGCCGTTCCAGGTTCACTTCCACGCCGCGGTGCCGCGCAATCAGCTTCACCGCCTCGTCCAGAATGGTGAGCGTGGTCAGACCCAGAAAATCCATCTTGAGCAGGCCCAGCTTTTCCAGCCCGGTCATGTCAAACTGGGTCACAATTTCGTTGCGGCTGGTCTTGTACAACGGCACCAGCTCGGTCAGCGGCCGCGGCGCGATCACCACCCCCGCCGCATGCATCCCGGCGTGCCGGCACAACCCCTCCACTTTGCGCGCCACCTCCAGCAACTCCTCCACCTTGGGATCGCCGGCCGCCAGTTCGCGCAGCGGCGGCGACTGCTCCAGCGCCTGCTCCAGGGTGATATTGAGCTGGTTGGGCACCAGCTTCGCGATCCGGTCCACTTCGCCGTAGGGCAGGTCCATCGCCCGGCCCACGTCCTTGATGGCCGCCTTGGCGGCCATGGTGCCGAAGGTGATGATCTGCGAAACGTTGTCGCGGCCGTATTTGCGGGTGACGTAGTCAATCACCTCGCCGCGGCGGTTCATGCAGAAATCCACGTCAATATCGGGCATGGACACACGCTCGGGATTCAGGAAGCGCTCAAACAGCAGCTCGTTTTCCAGCGGATCCAGATCGGTGATGCCCAGCGCATACGACACCAGGCTGCCGGCCGCCGAACCCCGCCCCGGCCCCACCGGAATCCCCTGCTCGCGTGCATAGCGGATGAAATCCCACACGATCAGGAAGTATCCGCAGTAGCGCATGGCGCGGATGACGCGAATCTCCTGCTCCAGCCTTTCCTGATATGCGGCGTCGGGGTAGCGCGTCTTTCCCAGCCGGCGGCGTTCCCCGATCCAGCCCTGTCTTGCCGCCATGCCCTCCCGCACCACGCGCTCGAAATAATCCTCCAGCGAAATCCCCGCCGGCACCTCGAAATCGGGAAAGGAATTCGACACCGGCCGCAGGTGAAAATCGCATCGCTCGGCGATGGCGGTGGTGCGCTGCACCGCCTCCTCGATGCCGCTGAATACGCGCAGCATCTCCGCCCCCGATTTCAGATAGAACTGGTCGCTGCCGAACCGCATCCGCTGGGTGTCGTGCACCCGCTTGCCCATCTGGATGCACAGCAGCACGTCGTGCATGCGGGCGTCGTCGTGGTTCAGGTAATGACAATCGTTGGTGGCCACCAGCGGCAGGGCGAGGGAGCGGCTCAGCGCCAGCATTGCGTCCTTGATGCGGTGTTCCTGCTCCAGCCCCTGGTCTTGCATCTCCAGGAAGAAATTTTCCGCGCCGAAAATGTCGCTGTACTCTCCGGCCACGCGCCGGGCTTCTTCGGGCCGGCCTGCGGTCAAACACTCCTGGACCTCGCCCTTGAGGCAGGCCGACAGCGCGATCAAGCCCTGGCTGTGGGCGGCCAGAAAGGCCTTGCTGACCCGCGGCTTGTAGTAAAAGCCCCGCAAGCTGGCCTCGGAGACGATCTTGACCAGGTTCTGGTAGCCCGTTTCGTTCTCACACAGCACGATCAGGTGGTTGTAGCTGTCTCCTTCGGGCGGCGCGGCGTGATCGGCGTTCTTGCAGACGTAGAGCTCACAGCCCAGAATGGGCTTGATCCCGGCCGCCCGCGCCGCTGCATGAAAGCTCCAGGCCCCGAACAGGTTGCCGTGATCGGTCAGCGCCACCGCCGGCATGCCCAACTGCTGCGCCCGGGCCACCAGCTTCTGGACGTCGCAGGCGCCGTCCAGCAGCGAGTAGTCAGAGTGGACATGCAGGTGAACGAACGGATCCATGGCGGGCGGGAGCCTTCATTATAGCCAACGCCCGGAATCCGCGACCCGGCAACGCCGCGCTAAATTCAACGGCGCTTCCGTGGCGGCGCTGTCCGCGGCGCCGGTTGGCGGCGCGGGCCCGCCGCGCGCGCGGCACCGGCGGCCGGCTTGGCGGCTGCCGCTGCTCCCGCCCCGCCGCGCCGCCGCCGCTCTGCCGCCGGCGCGGCTGCCGGCG
>JBQCEU010000266.1:0-13329 GCA_051959955.1 Terriglobales bacterium
TAATGACGCCGCCGAAACCGCGTCCGCCGCTGACGGCGCCCGAGGGCGCCGGGTAGGCGTTGTCCAGCGTCATGCGGGCGGCCGCGGCGGCCGCCGCCTCCGGATGGGCGGGCGCCGCCGGCTGTCCCCAGGCACTGACCACCACCAACAGCAGCGCGCCCAAAACCGCGCGGCCCCGCGGCACTCCATTCATATGCGGCCCATTAGAACACATATTTGACTGCAAACTGCATGATGCGCGGGCCGAGGTCGCTGCTGATGACCCCGACGTTGGAGCCGCCGAAACGCGTACTGGGCGGATCCCAGTTGGGATGGTTCATGACGTTGAACATATCCCAGCGCAGCTGCACCGTGCGGCGCTCGGTCACCGCGATGGTGCGGAAGATGGAGGCATCGAGGTTGACCATGCCGGGGTTGGGAATGGTGTACGCGCCGGCGGTGCCAAACGAGCCCGGGCCCAGGGCGGGAGCGGTGAAGGCATCCGGGTTCAGATACTGCAGATAGGCCTGGGTGCTGCCGGCGATGGGCGCAATCGAGGGTTCCAGAACACTTTGGCCGGCGACGGTGTCGGCGCGGCTGCTCAAGCCGGTGATGGTCGGATCGCTGAACCGGCTGCCGTTGGCGGCGGTGCTGTAGCCGCCCGAGTTCAGCGTGAGAATGGTGGACAAGCGCCAGTCGTTGGCCAGCTTGCCGGCCAGGCCTTGCAGACGCCAGGGGGAGTTGGCGATCAGGGTGGAATTGAACACGCTGGGCACATCCTGGGCGCAATTCCCCCGGTCGAGGCGCCGGTTGTTCAGATGGATCAGGGTCGGACCGGTGAGCTCACCGGTGGGCGGATCGGAGATGCAGTGCGACCAGGGGTAGTTGGCGGTAAAGCTGAAGCCAGCGCTGAACCGGTGCTGTTCGCGCAAGACCAGTCCGTTGTAACTGGCGGTGCCGCCATCATCCACCGAGCCGATGGTCGCGTAATACGGTCCCCAAGTCGGGTTGATTTTACTGAGGATGCGGTTTGAGTTCAGTGCTTTCTTGCAGGCGTTGTAGCCGGCGGAGGTATAGCAGGAGGATCCGGCCGCCGGGCTGACGCCGGGGTTGAGTTCGGTGCCCATCCACAGGTGGGTGGTTTCGTTGTTGAGGAATTCCACCGACACCGAGTCGTTGTTGCCGATTTGATGTTGCACCGCCAGGTTCCACTGCTGGACGTAGGTGGGCCGGACATCCTGCGGCACGTTGACGTACACCCCCTGCTGGGGGAAAGGCATGTCGGGGCCGACGTTGGCCAAGCCCGGCCAGGGGTTGGCCATGCCGGCCGCCGCCCAGGGTCCGGAGGCCGAAAATCCGTTCTGCAGGTTGTTCAGGCTGATGGACGCGCCCCAGGGGGGATTGTTGGACATGCGGGTGTAGAAGAACATCTGCGGCCGGTCGAAGAACAGTCCGTAGGAGCCGCGGATTGAGGTGCGGCCTTTGCCGCTCGGGTCCCACATGAAGCCCAGGCGCGGTTCGAGCTCGTTGTAGCGGGACTTGGAGTACTGGGTTCCGGGGTAGCCGGGATCGCCGGGGAAGACCAACCCGGCCGGCGCGTTGGCGTAGACGCCGCTGCGGATGCCGGCGGCGAAATTGGCCGGATTGAACGTCTCCACCCAATGGTTCCAGTTGTGCTGCTGCAGGAAAGGCTCCCAGCGCGCGCCGTAGCTCAGGCTGATGTTGGGGCGCACTTTCCAGGAGTCCTGGAGGTAGACCCCCACCAGGTTCTGGCGATCATTCTCCCAGTCAGGGTTGCCCTGGAGGAAGCTGCTCAGGTCACCCAGCAGGAAATCGCCCAGGCCGGCCCCGGTGAAGGTGCCGTTGAAGCTGAAGGCGCCGTTGGTGGGCCGGTTGTTGACGGTGTTCATGATCGAGTGTTTCCAGCTCACTCCCAACTGGATTTGGTGGCTGCCGCGCAGCAGGGTGAGGTCATCGGAGATTTGCGGCGCCGTGGAGTTGAACCAGCCGGGATTGGTGCCGCCCGCGCCTAGGCTGAAGCCGTTGCCGGTTCCGCTCACGCTTAGGCCCATGAAGTCGGGGATGGGGCTGTAGACCGGGATGCCGAGGGCGGCCGGGTCCGGGTAGGGAGGAATGGTGCGATAGGCGTAGGTGCGAATCAGCGAAAGATTGAAGACGTTGTCGGTGTCGGGGCTGATGACATAGTTGTCGCCGAACGAAACTGATTGCGACTGGTCCCGCTGCGCCACCTGATTCGCTTCCAGAACGTTGGCCGATTCTCCCGCGCCCACCGGCAGCACGTAGCGGCCGATGAAGTAGCGTAGGAACATGGTCTGGCGTGAGCTGTAATTGAAGTCCACCCGGCCGATGATCTGATTTTCGTGGCTGTTCTGGCTGATGCCGTAGTTGACCGCGCCGCAAGGATCGGTGGATACGGGGACGTGCTCCAGAAAGGACAGGGCGGCTTTGCTGAACAGGCTGGGGTCAATCTTGTTATTGACGAACGGAGCGCTGAGCTTCACCGCATTGCCCTGGCAGGCGGCAGAGGCAAAGGTGGTGAAATCACCCGCCAGCATGGCAGCCGTGGGCACAAACGAAGTGCGAGTGGGCGGGTTGGAGCGGACGATGGTGCCCTGATAGCCGGCAAAAAAGAACAACCGGTCATGCACAAGCGGGCCGCCGATGGTGCCGCCGAACTGGTTGCGCTTGAGGCTGTCGCGCTCCAGCCCCTTGGCATTGGAAAAGTAGTCGTTGGCGTTGAAATCGCCGTTGCGCACGTACTCGAACAGGTCGCCATGGATTTGATTGGTGCCGGACTTGGTGACCACGTTGACCGCGCCGGCGGCATGGGAACCGTACTGGGCGGCCAGCGCCCCGGTTTCCACCTTGAACTCCTGCAGCGCGTCGGGGAAGGGGAAGGGCAGATTCAGGCTGTTGAAGGGATCGTTGTTGCCGGCGCCGTCAAGGTAATAGGCGCTGCCGGTGGACGAGCCTCCGGCCACCGAAATCGTCTGGGTGGGGTAGTTTTTGTTGGTGTTGAGATCGGAGTTCGGCCCGGGGGTGGAGGCGCCGGCCAGCATAATCAGGTTGGTGGCCTGACGGCCATTCAGCGGCAGTTGGTTGATGGCCTGATTGGTGACCACGTCGCCCACGCCGGTGGCGTGGGTTTCGACCATGCCGGCATTCGCCTCGACGGTGACCACCTGGGACTGGGCGCCGGTCTTGAGCTGTACGTTGACGGTCGGATTGGTGGCCACCTGCAGGATGATGCCGGTCTGGGTATAGGTGGTGAAGCCGCGCGCCGAGACCTTGAGTGTGTAGGCGCCGGCCGGCAGGTTGGGTAGTACAAAGGCGCCGCGCGGACCGGAGGCGGTGGCATGGGCAAAGCCGGTGGCGATTTCCACCGCCACCACCGCCGCGCCCGGCACCACGGCGCCCGAGGCGTCCTTGACGGTGCCCTGGATCTGGGCGGTGGAGACCGACTGCGCCGGCAGCAGTCCGGCGCAACCGCCGACCAGCAGCAGCCCAACGACAAGAAAATGGAAGCGGATTTTCATGGCATGTCTCCCGTGGCTCGCGCGGACCCGCACCCGACAGCAGAGGGCATCCGTGACCTTGGTCAAGATGCCTAGCCGGAGCGTCAGCGTCAAGCCTGTAACGGTTGCGTTACGTTAAAGCGCGGGGTCGGGAGGCCGGCGGCCACCGGCCAACTGGAGACGGCCCACGACGGCGTGGAAGCGGGGATCGCCGCGCACTGCGTCAAAGCGCGGGTCGAGATTGAGGAACAGCAGCTCGAAACTGCGGTCTTCGCAGGCCTTGGCCAGCCAGCGGAACCCCTCGTCGGTTTGCCCCAGGGCCAGGTGGATGGAGGCGAAAAAGAAGGGCGAGACGTAGCGCGTGGCGCTCAATTGCACCAGGCGCTGCAGCGTCTTCCGGGCCATCTGCCGTTGGTTGGTGAGCGCGTACAGATGTCCCAGGGCAGCGTGCATGCCCGGCGTGTTGGGCGACAAATGAATGGCGCGTTGAAAAGCGGCGGTGGCTTCCTCCATATCCTGCCGCTGTTCCTGAATCAACCCCAGGGTGCAGAAGGCGGGCGAGAAGTAGGGGTTGAGTTCGATGGTATGGTCGCACTGGTCGAGGGCCAGGTCGTACTCGCGCCGGTAAAAATAAATGAACGCCAGGTCGCGGGCGATGATGGCGGAGATGGGGTCCAGCGCCAGGGCGGCGCGCAGTTCATCCTGCGCCTCCTCCAGCCGGCCGAGCGGCGCCAGGCAACTGGTGGCATACCAGTGATGGGCGGTGGCGTAACCAGGATCGAGCCGCAGGGCCTGGCGAAATTGCAGCTCCGCGCCCGTCCAATCCCAGTCCTGGCAGGCCTTGACGTGGGCCAGGGTGGTTTGGCACTCGGCGCTGTCGGCATCCAGCATCACGGCGGCGGCGGCGTAGGACGCCGCCTTGGTCCACACCTCGGCCGGCGCCAGCACGCCATAGTGACCGAGGAGCGAGCAGGCGTCCGCGTAGCCGCTGTGGGCCGGGGCGAATTGGGGGTCCTCCAGCAGCGCCCGGCCAAACAACTCCGCCGCTTTGCTCAGCCCTTCCTCGGTGCGTTGTCCCAGATGGTAGCGGCCCTGCAGGTAGAGGTTGCGCGCCGCCGGGTTGCCCAGCGTGCGGCGCTGGAGCTGCCGCCCGGCGCCCGTTTCGATCCGTGTCCGCACCTGGGCGGCGAGGGTCAGCGCCGCCTCGCGTTGCGCCGCTATGGGGTCGGCGAGTTTGGCGTCGAGGCTTCCGGACCAGAGGAGGCAATCACAGGCGCGATCCACGATCTGGAGGATCAATCGCAAATCCTCGCCCGAGCGCCGTACGCTGCCGCTGACCACCAGGGCGGCCTGGCCCGCGGTGGAGCGGGCCACGGAAGTCTTGCCCGCCTCGCCCGCCAGCAGGCGCACCTCCGGCACTTGCGCCAGGGTGAAGAGGATTTCCTGCCGCAACCCCTGGCAGAAGAAATTCAAGTCGCCGGCGGCGCTGTGATCGGCCAATACGTCCACGGCGACGGTATTGCGGCTGACCAGGCCCGCCGTCCAGGCCGGCGGCGGCTGGGGCGCATCGTGGACACGGAACAAGGGCGCGTAGCCGCCCTTGGGCAGCTCAATTACCAACTCGTCGGCTTCCGCCTCCTCGCCGTAATAGCGCTCCAGCATGCTCCGCAGGCGGCGCGCCTGCACCCGCACGATAGGATCGGTGCGAGGGTCAAAAGCCGCTGTCTTGTCAAACACCGCCACCCCAACCACATATTCCTTCAACTGCTCCTTGCGGCCCGCAAGAATCTCTTGCACGACGAACTCGAGGAACCGGCGCAGCCGCCCCGCACTGCGAAACGTGGCGCTGGTACAGATTTTCTTGAGTTGGCGCTGCACCAGCTTGGCGGCCACCTTCGGATCACCCGGCGGCAGCGGCTCGCGGCATTTGCCAGCGCCGCCGGAGACGCCCGGAAGCGGCGGGAGCTGATTCCCGGCCGCCGGCCTCCGCGGCAGGCGTGGTGCGGATGCCGCACCGGCACCGGCAGATGTAGCGGACATGATTTGGTATTGTACGCTGGCCCGCAGCACGGCCCTCAGGCCATCTGACGGCAATGGGTGTCGCGGGTGAAGGCCAGCAGAATGATGGACAGCAGCGCCCAGGCCACGGCCAAAGAGAAGGCGGCGCGGAATGCGCCGGGGGAATAGGCCCGCGCACCCTGCACCCATTGTCCACTCCACAGGCGGTCCAGCACCCAGCCGATGGCGGGCTGCAACAACATCACCCCGAACATGTTGCCCATGTTCATCAGCCCGGAGACGGCGCCCAGGTGGCGGGCCGGCACCGACTCCTTGCCGAAGGCAAACCCCAGGATGCAGGAGGAGGCGGCGAAGCTGGCGATGGCCGCCAGCACGATAAACGTCCGCAAATCGATGCCGCCAAGCAGGAACATCGCCGCCCAGCAGATCGCCGCCACCACCGCGCTTCCGAGGTAGATGGGCTTGCGCGCGCCAATGCGATCCGACATATAACCCATGAGCGGGCTGGCGATCGCAAAGGCAAGCAGCATCACCGAGTCCACGCCGGCGGCGGCGGCGGCGGAGAGATGGAAGCGCGCGCCCAGATAGGCCGGGCCCCACAGGCCGGCAAACGCCAGCACCGGCCCCAGCAACCCGCCCTGGGCAAACAGAATGAGCCAGGTGTTGCGGTAGCGAAACATCTCCAACAGATCCCGCGCTCGCCCCGCTCGCACCGGGGAGACGGCGGCGGGCTCGGGCGCGGCCGCATAGCTGGCTTGCCCCACCTCGGCCGGATCGTTGCGTACCCACAGGAAAGCCAGGACGGCGAAACACAGGATCACCCCGCCGGAGGCCAGCGTGACCGGCCGCCACTGGAACCGGGCCACCAGCAGCCGCAGCGGCACCTGGGCGACCAGGGCGCCGAGGTTGCCGAGCATCAGGGTCAGGCCGGACATCATGGCGAAGCGCCGGCTGGGAAACCAGTGAGTGATCAACTTCAGGCAGACGATCCAGGCGACCGCGGTGGCGCCGCCGATCACCGCCCGCGCCAGAAAGGCCACCGCAAAGTTGCCGCTGACCCCAAACACCGCCGAGCCCCCCGCCGTGGCCAGCGCGCCCCACACCAACAGTTTCCGCCCGCCCCAGGTGTCCACCAGGATGCCGACGGGAATCTGCAGCGCGACGTAGGCATAAAAATAAGCCGCCGAAAGCGTGCCGAGGCGGGCCGCGCCGATGTGGAAAGCCTGCATCAACTCCCGGGCCATTACCGCCGGGGAGACCCGGATGAAGTAGGCGACGAGATAGAACAGCGAGGCAATCGCCCAGATGGTCCAGGCGCGCGCCGGCGACACGGGCAGGTGGAGGCCTCCCGGCGCGACGCTCTTATTGGCCCCGGCGGTAAATGTCATTGATGTTCCAGTAGCCGGGCGTGGGCGTGGGGCTGTTTTCCATCGCCACCTGGATGACCGAGGGCAGCTTCGCGGCCAGTGCCTCACGCAACGCCGGACCCAGTTCGCCGGCGGAGGTGATGTTGACGCCGCGGGCGCCATAGGCGCGCGCCATGGCGGCATAGTCGGCCCGATAGCTGGCACCCTCGCGCTCAAACAGGCAGCCGAACTCGGTGCCGTAGTGCTGACTCTCCAGCCCGGCAATGGTCCCGAAGGCGGCATTGTCCATGACCACCCAGACCACGACCAGCCCCGCTTCCATGGCGGTGGCCACCACCGAGGGATTGGCCCCAAAACCGCCGTCGCCGACCAGGCAGAGCGCGGCGCGATGGGGCTGGGCGTATTTGACCCCGAGCACCGCCGCCGGTCCAAACCCCATGGTCGCCAAACCACTGGGCGTGATGAACGTTCCGGCCACGCTGAAGGGAAACTGCTGGCCCACGCCGTTCTTGTTCCAGCCCACGTCGGTGACGATGAAGCCGTCGGCGGGCAGCGCCCGCCGAACTTCACTCAGGATCCTTTCCGGGCGCAGCGGAAACTGATCGGAGGTTCGCTGCTCCTGCCAGCGGGCGCTGAACGCGGCCCGGCTCGAGGCGATCTGCTGACGCAGATTTTCGCGCTCCGGACGCGGCTGCGCCCGGGCCGCCGTGACCAAGGCGTCCAGCGCCAGGCGCAAATCGGCCACCGCGCCCATTTCCACCGGGAAGTTACGTCCCATCGCCTGCGGGTCCAAATCCACCTGCAGCAAGCGCGTCGGAGGGATGGCGAAGCTGTAACGCGCATCCCAGGAACTGGAACTGGCCTCGGCAAACCGCGTGCCCAGCGCCAGAATGACATCGGCGGTGCGGCACATTTCGTTGGCGATGGGCGTGCCCCAAAACCCGGTCATGCCGAGCAGAAGGGGATGGTCGGTGGGCAGGCAGGTGGTGCCCATCAAGCTGTGGGCCACCGGCACTTCCAACGCCTCCGCCAGGGCCCGAAGCGCCTCGGTGGCGCGCGCCGCGATGACTCCGCCTCCGGCATAGAGTACCGGGTGGCGGGCCTGAGCCAGGGCGGCGGCCATGCGCACCGCCGTCGCTTCTGCCAGCGGCGGCGGCTCCAGCCGGGGCGGCAAGTGGGCAAAGGCGTCGGCCGGCAGCTCCGCCGAAAACAGATCCATCGGCACGTCCACCAACACCGGCCCCGGCCGGCCGCTCTGCGCCAGATGAAAAGCGCGCTCGACTACTCGCGGCAGGTCCGCCGCCCGGTCCACGCGGTAGACGCGCTTGCAGAACGGGCGGTAGATCTGAAATTGGTCGGCATCCTGATGCAGGTTCACTTCCTGGTGGGGGTGGCGGCCGTAGTAGTAAGAGGGCACGTCGCCGGCAATGACCACCATGGGGATGGAGTCCAGCGCCGCATTGGCCACCCCCGTGGCCGCGCAGGTCAGACCCGGCCCCAGATGCACCAAGGCCACACCCGGCTTGCCCGAGGCGCGCGCGTACCCGTCCGCGGCATGGGTGGCGACCTGCTCATGCCGCACGCTTACGAAGCGGATCGAGCTGGAACGCAGGGCATCCAGCATGGCGATGATGGTGTGGCCGCAAAGACCAAATATCACCTCCACCCCCAGGCGTTCCAAATAGGACACCAGGCTGTAGGCGGCGATGCGAGTGGCGGCCGGTTCGGGCGGAACGGTGGCGGAGCCGTTGAATGCAGCGCTTCGTGCCATGCGGTGTTCCTTCGCGGGGTTCCTTATTCAACCGGAGAGTTATGGAATTCGCCGAACAGTTCGGCGTCCGAGGGGCGATCCTCGGGAATGGGCCGACTCACCCAGGTGACATTCATATAGTGCTTGAGCGACAGATTCTCGTTGGTGATGTTCCCGCCCCAAATGCCACACCCCATGCTCGAAGTCATCGGCATGCCGTTGGTAAACGTGCCCGCATTGGACTTCGACTGCGCCTGGCGGACCATCATCCGGCTCACCGGTACAGCCATCGCCAACTGGTGGATGTGCTCGTCGTTGTACGAATAGATACCGCAGGAGTGCCCCTTGCCGCCGGTTTCAAAGATCTGTTTGGCCATCTCCAGGCCTTGGGGAAAACCGTCGAAGGAAAACATGGCCAGCACGGTTCCGAGTTTCTCCGTGGAAAACAGATGCCGGCGGCCAATTTCGGTCTCCTCCACCAGCAGGAAGGTCTTGTCCGGCGGCAGGGCGAAGCCGGCCTTGGCCGCCACCTCGGCGGCGGGGCGGGCGATGGTGTCGGGCGTGCGATGCCCGTCGGCATCCCAGTAGGCGGCACGCAGCTTCGCCTTCTCCGCGGCATTCACCAGGTAGCCGCCCTCGCGGATCAGCGCCGCCTGCAGCTCGGCGTAAATGCGGCTGTCAACCAGCAGGTTGCCGTCGGCGGAACAGCCGGAGCCGTAGTCATTGGTCTTGCTGATGCGGATCAGGCGGGCGGCGTCAGCCACATCGGCGGTCTCGTCCACCACCACGGTGGCGTTGCCGGCGCCCACGCCATAGGCGGGCTTGCCGGAACTGTAGGCGGCGCGCACCATATTCTGGCCGCCGGTCGCGATGGTGAGGTCGCAGTCGGCCATGAGCGCCTGGGTGAGCGGAATGCTGGGCTGATTGACGCATTGCAGCAAATCCACCGGGGCGCCCAGCCGCTCCAGCACCCCGCGCATCAGCCGCACCGTCTCAAAACTGGTGCGCTTGCTGGCGGGATGGGGACAGAAGATCACCGCATTCCTGCACTTCAGCGCATAAATGGCGGTGGTCGCCGGGGTGATGTAGGGGCTGGTCACCGGCACCAGCGAGGCGATGATGCCGGCGGGCTTGGCGTACTTCACCAGGCCGCGTTCGGGAATCTCCTCGATGATCCCGATGCTTTTCTGGCGCAGGGCGTCGCGCAGCACGCCGTGCACTTTGAAGCGTCGTGAAGGCTCGCGCGAGCCCATGCCGCTCTCGTCCACGCTCATGTGGGCAAGGCGGGTGGCGGTGGTTTCGTTGCCGATCGCCCAGGCCACCCCGCGGCAGATGCGATCCACCGCCGCCTGGTCGAGGGTGGCGGCGGCCTCAAACGCCTGGCGCGCCCGGTCGAGCAGGGCGTCGGCCAGCGCACGCTCGTTCTCGGTCAGGCTGCGTGGAGTTGCCAACTTGGTGGTCATGATTGGGGTGGGAGGCGCCCCTGGGGGCGGGTCAAAGCGGCCTCGGCGGCGGACCGTCGTAGGTCACCGGGATGCGGATGCGCATGGGCTTTTCGCGGGCATGCTCCTCCGCCACTTCCGCGGTGAGGCCGGCGACGCGGGCAACAATAAAGATGAGTTTGCCGGCCTCGGGCGGAAAGCCGAGGTCGTGGAGCACGGCGGCGAGAGCCCCGTCAATGTTGATGGGCAGGGGCTTGATCAATCGCCCGGCGGCCTCCTGCAGGGCGGTAACGAACTCCACCCCGGCGCCGGCCACCCCCTGCTCGCGGGCCATGTCGAACAGCACCTGGGTGCGCGGATCGCGATTATGCACCCGGTGCCCCAGCCCGGGCAGCTTGCGGCCGGCGGCGCGGGCCTCGGCCACCGCGCGTTCGGCCGCCGCCGTCAGGGTTATGCCCTCGCGCGCGGCAAGCGTCGCGCCGGCGGCAATCATCTCCATCGCGGCCGTGCCGGCACCGCCGTGTTCGTTGCCGATGGCCAGCACCCCGGCCGCCACTGCGGCGGAGAGTGACTCCCGGTTGCCGGAGGCCGCCAGGCGCGCCGTCGCGCACGAGGGCGCGCCGGGGCCGTGGTCGGCGCCGCTGACCAAAATGGCGTTGAGCAGCGCGCTCTCGCCCGCCTCCGGAAGGCGGCGGCGATGCAGCAGGAAGATGATGTCGGCAAAGCTCGCACCGCGCATCAACGCGGTGATTTCATAGCCGCAAATGCGGATGCTGTCCGCGCTTGCCTCGACCAGACCTGTACGCCAGGCTTCCATTGCCCCAATTATGCAGGTTCGTCCGACAGGCCGGAACGGTGTAACCGTTTCCGAACGTAACCCGCTCCCCGCCTGGGGCTGTCGTTCACCCGCGCGAGCGCCCGGGGGTGGATGGAAGGCAGGAGTCTACAGGTTCACCTGGGCCATGCCGGCGGGCGTGTAGCGGGCTCCGGCGATGGCGTCAGCGGGCACGGCGGCAGCGATCGCCTCCTGATCGGCTGGGGTAAGCGCGAGGAGCGCGGCCGCCGCATTTTCCTCCATGTACTTCTGGCGCTTGGTGCCGGGGATGGGGACGATGTCGGGCCCCTGGGCCAGCAGCCAGGCGAGGGCGAGCTGGGCCGGGGTGCAGCCCCTGGCCTGGGCCAGGGCGGTCAAACGCTCCACCATCTGGACGTTGCGGGGCAGATTTTCGTCGGCGAAACGCGGAATCAGGTTGCGAAAATCGCTCGGCTCCAGACGGGTCGCGGCCGTCAACTTGCCGCCGAAGATGCCGCGGCCCAGCGGGCTGAAGGGAACGAAGCCGATGCCCAGTTCGCGGCAGACGGCCAGCACGCCCTGCTCGGGATCGCGCGTCCAGAGCGAGTACTCGCTCTGCAGGGCGGTGATCGGGTGCACCCTGTGGGCGCGGCGCAGGGTTGCGGCGCTCACTTCGGAGAGGCCGAGGTGGCGCACCTTGCCCGCCTCCACCAGCCGCGCCATCGCGCCCACCGTGTCCTCGATCGGAGTCTGCGGATCGAGACGATGCAGGTAATAGAGGTCAATCGTCTCCACGCCCAGCCGTCGCAGACTCCACTCACAGGCGCGCTGTACATATTCCGGCTTCCCGCTGAAGCCCAGATCGCTGCCGTCCAGCCCGCGCTGATAGCCGAACTTGGTGGCCACCACCGCCTCCTGACGCCGGCCTCGGATCGCATGGCCTACCAGCATCTCGTTGTGGCCATTGCCGTACATGTCGGCGGTGTCCAGCAACGTCACTCCCAGGTCCAGGGCACGGCGAATCAGCCGTTCCGCGGTCACGTCATCGCACCCCTCGGCGCCGTAATACCACGACATCTCCATGCAGCCCAGTCCGATGGCGGAAACTTCGAGGCCCTGTCCCAGGCGCCGGCGCGGCACGCCGGGGGTGATATTCTGCGCGGACTTGTCCATCCATCAAGGATAAGCCGGGTTAGCGGCGCGCGGCCAGGATGGCGTCGAGGCGGTCGGGAGTGGAGGTGACCCGCTCCAGGTGCGGAATCCGCAGGCCGCCGTGGTACGGCACGGCGAGGGTCGAGAGCTGGTCGTTGCGCTTGACCACGAAGGTGATGGGCGCGGAATCGTGCTCGGCGCCGAGCAGCGCGGCGCGCAGGCGGGCGTCGCTGAAGGCTTCGCCGTTGATGCCCACCAGCGTCATGTCGGGCGCCATGCCGGCCTTGAACGCCGGGCTGTTCCACCAGACGTTCGTCAGCTTGTTCTCCTTGTCGAAGCTGAAGCCGATCGAGGTGGAATAGTTGCCGCCGCCGTTGCCGGTGGCGCCGTGCTTCATCCAATCCGATTCGGTGTCGTCGTAGACCAGCTTCCAGCCGCCCTGGGTGAAGCCCTCCTCGGGAACCTGGGGATGCAGCTCGTAGACGCGGGCGCGCAGGTATGCGGCCCAGTCGTAGGGCTGCACCTGGTTGAGGGCGGCGACAACATCGTCGAAGGTATACGTTTTGGTGACGAAGCTGCCGTTGTCCAAGCCGTAGAAGAGCTTGGCGAAGTCGTCGAGCGAGCGGGCGCCGTTCGACATCTCGCGGATGCGTGTATCCACGCCCAGCCAGATCAACAGGCTCTCCTGGTAGTAGTCTTCGCCCCGTTGCCAGCTCACCCAGCTCACCGGCACGCGCTGCGACATGGTGGGCTGGTTGGTGGTATCCACCAGCGGGCGCCAGTCGCGGCCGGGGCTGGCTTCGTAGTTGGCGGCGATGCCGGCCATCAGATCGCGGGTCTCCAGCGGCGTGCGCAGGCCGGCGCGGGCGGTGAGCACGTAGCCGTAGTACTGGGTCAGGCCTTCGTAGACCCAGAGCAGATCATCCTGCATGGGGACGTTGAAGTTGGGCGTCCAGAGATCGTAGGGGCGGCGGAATTTGCCATTCCAGGAGTGAGTGTACTCATGCGCCAGCAGGTCGCGGCCGCGCACGCCCGCGGTCCAGTCGGTGAGGTAGTTGGCCGCGGTTCCGTCCTCGCTGGATTGATGGTGCTCGAGGCCTTCGCCCCCGATGGTGCCGCTGAGCGAGAGCAGGAAGTGGTACCGGTTGTAATGGTGCGAGTCGAACAGCAGCTCGGCCTGGCGGGCCAGGTTGCGATGCAGCGCCAGCTCGGTGGGCGTCATCGCCAGCTCGGCCGGGGTATCGGCGAAAACATCGAGATAGACGCGGTTCGCGGCGTTGGGCGAGAGGTC
>JBQCEU010000267.1:0-3169 GCA_051959955.1 Terriglobales bacterium
GATCCTTGTGCACGGTCAGCGGCTCGGTGCCCACCGTCTTGCCGTCCACGCTCAGCTCCACCTGATACGTGCCCGGCACCACCTTGGGCGCGCTGGCATTGCCGCCCCATGCCACCACCGGGCGCCAGCCCTCGGGCCCCATCTGCACCCAGGGCATGCCCGGAGGCGCGGTCAGCAAACGCGGCGTGGCGGGCGCCGGATAACCCAGGTCCCACCAGGTGCGGTTCAGCCCGGCATGCACACCGCCCGAAACCGTGCGGATCACCTTGCCGTCGCTGCCGCGGATGGTCAGCGTGACCTTTTTCGCCGCCGCCGGCAGATAGTAGTCGAGGTCGGCGCCATAGGGCGGGTTTTCACCTTGCACCACCTCATTGGGAGCGCTCTCGGGCGACAGCACCGAACGCCGGAAGCGGTAGGCGTCGCGCGGCTGGAACAGGTGCGCCACGCCTGCCTCGGACACCTTGTCCCAGCTCCGCAGCGGCGAAATGTCATCCACGATCCAGATTCCGCGCCCGTAGGTGGCGATCACCAGATCGTTGAACTGCGGCTGAATGGTCAGCCAGTACATCGGCGCCGCCGGCATGTTGTTCTTCAGCGGCGTCCAGTGCCCGCCGTCGTCCAGCGAAAAATAGATGGTGTTCTCGGTGCCGGCGTACAGCATGCCCTTGCGCACCGGATCCTCGCGCACCACGTGGACGTAGCTGAACAGCGAATGCGGAATGTCGCCCGCCACGCTGGTCCACGTCTGGCCGAAGTCGGTGGTCTTGTAGATGTAGGGGTTGTAGTCGCCCATCATCATCAGGTCGTCGCTGATGTAGGCGGTTCCGGCGGCGAAGTGCGAGGGCTCGACGATGGTGATCTCGCCGTAGGCCGGCAGGTTGGGAATGTTTTTGGTCACATTCGTCCAATTCTTGCCGCCGTCCTGCGTCACCTGCACCTGGCCGTCGTAAGTCCCCGCCCAGATCACGCCCGCCTGCACCGGCGAAGGGGCAATGCTGGAGAGCGTTTCGGCGTCGAAGGTCATCAGGTTGTCGCCCACGATGCCGCCCGAGTTCCCCTCATGGTCCTTCATATCGAGCGTCAGGTCGGGGCTGATCCGTGTCCAGCTCTGCCCGGCGTTGGTGGTCTCGTAGACGTACTGGCTGCCCACGAACACCTGATTGTGGTTCTGCGGCGCGATGGCGATGGGGAAGGTCCAGTTCCAGCGGTCGCGCACCCCCGACGGCGGCCCGCCGTAGGAGTCCTCCGGCCACACCGAAACATTGCGCGCCTCGCCCGTCTTGAGGTTGACGCGGGTCAGATCGCCGTTGTAGCAGCCCGTCCACAGAATGTCCTGATCCACCGGATCGGGCACCGAGTAGCCGCTCTCGCAGCCCGCGTAGGCATGCCATTCGCCCACCCCGATGCTTCCGCCGCGCGCCCCGAACCCGTTGCCGAACAGCGAGCGGCTGGGCCCTTCCAGGGCATCGTCATCCTGACGGTTGCCGAAGACGTTGTAGGGCAGCCGGGTGTCGGTGTAGACGTGGTACATCTGCGCGATGGGCAGCTTGACCTGCTGCCAGCTCTTGCCCCCGTTCAGGCTGATGGACCCGCCGCTGTCGTGCGCGGTCATGATGCGCTGCGGGTTCTTGGGATCAATCCACACGTCGTGCAGATCGCCGCCCGCCCGCTGCGCGTTGGCCAGCGTGTCGCCGCCGTCAATCGAGACGCTCCAGTTCATGGCGGTGAAGTAGAGCAGATTTTCGTTGGCGGGCGAAACCTGAAAATTGGTGAAGTAGGGCGGACGGCCGATCAGGCGGTTGTCGCGGTTGACCAGCTTCCAGGTGCGGCCGTAATCCTCGGAGCGGTAGAAGGCGGGCTCGGCCGGCTCCTGCAACAGCGCGTAGACGCGGCTGGAATCGCTGGGCGCGATCCGCACCGCCACCTTGCCCACCAGCGCGCCCGCCGCCGGCAGCCCGTGGCCATTCAGCTTGGTCCAGGTTGCGCCGCCGTTGTGGGTGACGAACACGCCGCCGTCGGGTCCGCCGCTGTGCTCATCCCAGGGGTGGATCTGCAACTGCCACATGCCGGCGAACAACGTGTTCGGGTCGTGCGCGTCCATGGTCAGGCCCGAGCAGCCGGTCTGGTCGTTGACCTTCAGCACCTGGGTCCAGTTCCGGCCGCCGTCGTCGGTGCGGTAGACGCCGCGCTCGGGGTTGTCGCGATACCCCTGCCCCACGGCGCACACGAACACCTGGTTGGCGTCGTGCGGGTTGATGGCGATTTTGGCGATGTGCCCGGTCTGTTCCAGTCCCATGTGCTGCCAGTGCAGCCCGCCGTCGGTGGACTTGTAGACGCCGTCGCCGGGCGAAGTCGCCTGGCGGATGATCGAAGGCTCGCCGGTTCCCGCCCAGACGATGTTGGTCTCCGACGGCGCAATCGCCAGCGCGCCCACCGCCGACACGTCCTGGTGGTCAAACACCGGCTGGAATGAGAGGCCGCCGTCGGTGGTCTTCCAGATGCCGCCCGACGCCGCCCCGAAGTAGGCCACCATCGAATCCCCCGGCACCCCCACCACGGAAATGTCCCGGTTCCCCTGCGGCCCAATGAAGCGGAAATGCAGATCCCGCAGCGGCCCTGTCCCCTGCGGCTCCGCCTGCGCCTGCCCGCCGCGCCCCCGTTGCGCCAGCGCCGTCGTTGCCAGCCCCAGCGACAGCCCAAAAGCCGCCACCGCCCCCACCGCCCGCCATTTTGTGAACATTACGATTCCCTCCGGAGAACCCGGCGGGATTATAGACTCTTACCGATCGGTAAAGCAATCAAAAGCGCGAGCCACAGCCCCCCAGGCGCCCTTCTCAGGCGTCATCGCCGGTTCGCCGGTGGCGAAAACCGCGGCCGCCTCATGGCTTCGAGGTCGCCCTCCCGGAAGTTGCTCCCGAACACCTCCCGCAAAGCCGGCACCTTCTTCCGCCGTACAACCACGCCGAGCGCAAGATTCACCGCCTCCGAGTTTGTACGCGCCCCCAGCGCCTTCCGCAACCCGTCCGGCGAGTCAACGCTTCGGCCAAATCAGCTTGCACACGACGAACGCGCCCCAGCCTGCCGGGAGCAGATCCACCGCGGAAATCGCCTCTCCCCAGAACCTGTAATGGCCTTTGAAATGCGCCACTGGGTAGATTATGAAAAGGGA
>JBQCEU010000268.1:0-31718 GCA_051959955.1 Terriglobales bacterium
GCTATATCTTCGTCACCGGAGGCGTGGTCTCTTCCCTCGGCAAGGGCCTGGCCGCCGCCTCGGTAGGCGCGTTGCTTGAGAGTCGCGGCCTGAAAGTCGCCCTGCTCAAGTTCGACCCCTACCTCAACGTGGACCCGGGCACCATGAGCCCCTTCCAGCACGGCGAGGTCTTCGTCACCGACGACGGCGCCGAGACCGACCTCGACCTCGGCCACTACGAGCGCTTCACCTCGATGCCGCTCAGCCGGCTCAACAACGTCACCGCCGGCCGCATCTACGAAACCATTCTCACCAAGGAGCGGCGCGGCGATTTCCTCGGCAAGACGGTGCAGGTCATCCCCCACGTCACCAACGAAATCAAGGATGCCATCCGCCGCCTGGCGGCCGAGCACTCCCCGGACATCGTCATCGTCGAAATCGGCGGCACGGTGGGCGACATCGAATCGCTGCCTTTCCTCGAGGCCATCCGCCAGATGCGCCAGGAGGTGGGCCGCGAAAACGCCATCTTCATTCACCTCACCCTGGTGCCCTACATCGCCGCCGCCGGCGAACTCAAGACCAAACCCACCCAGCACTCGGTGCGCGAGCTGCGCGAGATCGGCATCCAGGCCGACATCGTTCTCTGCCGCGTGGACCGCGACCTGCCCGCCGACATGCGCGCCAAGATCGCCCTCTTCTGCAACGTGGCCGAGGAGGCGGTGATCGCCGCCCGCGATGCCGCCAGCGTCTATCTGGTGCCGGAGATGCTGGGCGGGCAGGGCCTGGACGCGCTGGCGCTGCGCTATCTGCACATCGAGGCGCCGCCCGCCAATCTGGCCCCGTGGCGCGAGCTGCGCCAGCGGCTGGAGCATCCCGATGGTCCGCTGCGCATCGCCGTGGTGGGCAAGTACGTCGAGTACGAAGACAGCTACAAGTCGCTCAAGGAGGCGCTGGTCCACGCCGCCCTCGCCCATCGCCGCCAGTTGCAACTGGACTGGGTCGAGAGTGAGAGCCTCGAGAACCTCGCGCCCGCCGCCGTCGCCCAGCGCCTGCGGCAGGCCGACGGCGTGCTGGTTCCGGGCGGTTTCGGCGCCCGCGGCATTCCCGGCATGCTGGCCGCCATCCGTTACGCCCGCGAAAGTGCGACGCCGTTTTTCGGCATCTGTCTGGGCATGCAATGCGCGGTGATTGAATATGCCCGCAACGTCTGCGGCATGGAGGCGGCCAACAGCAGCGAGTTCGACCCCGCCACGCCGCAGCGGGTCATCTACAAGCTGCGCGAGCTGCTGGGGGTGGAGGAGATGGGGGGAACCATGCGGCTCGGCGCCTGGCCGTGCACCCTGGTCGCCGGCTCGCGCGCCGCCGCCGCCTACGGCACGCTGGAGATCAGCGAGCGCCACCGCCACCGCTACGAGTACAACCGCGACTACGAAGCCCAGCTCACCGCCGCCGGCCTGGCCATCACCGGTTCCAGCCCCGATGGCGTCTACGTCGAGGTGGTCGAGATCCCCGCCCACCCGTGGTTTTTGGGCTGCCAGTTCCACCCCGAGTTCAAGTCGCGCTCCCTCGCCCCCCATCCCCTGTTCCGCGCCTTCGCCGGCGCCGCCCTCGCCCACCGCGCCACCCACGTGGCCGCCCAGGACTCATGTTTCTCATCGCCGGCCCGTGTGTAATCGAAAGCGAAGCCCACGCCCTCGGCCTCGCCGCCGAGCTGGCGCGCCGCGGCCGGGAGCGCGGCCTGCGCCTCCTCTTCAAGGCCAGCTATGACAAGGCCAACCGTTCCAGCCCCAGGGGATTCCGCGGCCCCGGCCTGACCGAAGGCCTGCGCGTGCTGGCCGAGGTGAAACGACAGCACCGCCTCGAAATCCTCACCGATGTGCATCAGGTGAGCGAGGTCGAGGCCGCCGCCGCCGTGGCCGACGTGCTGCAAATCCCCGCTTTCTTGTGCCGCCAGACGGATCTCATCCAGGCCGCGGCCCGCACCGGCCGCATCGTCAACATCAAGAAAGGCCAGTTCATGGCCCCCTGGGACATGCGCGGTGCGGTGGACAAGGCGCTCGCCGCCGGCGCGGAACCCTCCAGGATCTGGCTCACCGAACGCGGCGCCAGCTTCGGCTACAACAACCTGGTGGTGGATATGCGCTCGCTCCCCATGATGCGCGAGCTGGGCGTGCCGGTGATCTTCGACGTTACCCACAGCCTGCAGTTGCCTGGCGCGGCCGGCGACCGCAGCGGCGGCATGCCGCAGTACATCGAAGTGCTGGCCCGCGCCGGCGTGGCCGCGGGCGTGGACGGACTCTTCCTCGAAACCCACGAGGCTCCCGAGCGTGCCCTCTCCGACGGCGCCAACGCCCTGCCCCTGGCGCGCCTCGACGGCCTGCTGGATCAGGTTCTGGCTGTAGAAAAAGCGCTGGCTCCGCTGCGCGGACCAACGCCGGCCGTTACGCCTGCACGCGGGTGACGTTTTCCGCCTGCGGGCCCTTCTTGCCCTCGGTGATGTCGAACTCTACCTCGTCGCCCTCCTGCAGCGACTTGTAGCCTTCCTGGGTTATGGCCGAGTAGTGAACGAACACGTCGTCACCGCCCTCACGCCCGATGAAGCCATAGCCCTTGACGTTGTTGAACCACTTTACTTTTCCACGTATGCGTGCCAATGGTCTTTCCTCCCTCAACAGCGCAACACATTGGCAACATTCTGGATTCGCGGGGCAGGGAAGTCAAGCGCGCTTCCTTGGGGGGTACTCACTTCGCCATTTCGTGGAAGTGCGCCAACCGCAGCAACCGCTCTTCCTCGAACGCCGGAGCAATCAACTGCAAGCCTGCCGGCAGCTTCCCCGCCACGCCGCAGGGCATGGAGATGGCAGGCACGCCCGCCAAATCCGCCGGTACGGTGAAGATATCGGCCAGGTACAACTCGAGCGGGTCCGATGCCTTCTCCCCCAGCTTGAAGGCGGTCGTTGGCGTCGTCGGAGTGCACATCACATCCACTGCGGCAAAGGCGCGTTCGAACTCGCGGCAGATGAGGGTGCGCACCTGCTGTGCCCGGCGGTAGTAGGCGTCGTAGTAGCCGGCGCTGAGCACGTAGGTGCCCAAAAGGATCCGGCGCTTGACCTCGGCGCCGAAGCCGCGGTCGCGCGTCTGGCGATAAAGTTCGCCCAACGCCGCGGCGGGCACACGCACCCCATAGCGAATGCCATCGTAGCGGGCGAGGTTGCTGCTGGCCTCGGCAGTGGCCACCACGTAATAGACGGCGATGGCGGCCTGGCTGGCGGGCAGGCTGATGTCCACCAACTCACACCCGGCGGCGGCATAGCGGTCCAGCGCGGCGCGGACCAGGCCGGCCACCTCCGGATCAAGACCGGGGTGTTGGAAAACTTCCCGCGGCACGCCGAGGCGCAGCTTGCGGCCGGCGGGCGCCAGCGGGGCTTCCAGTCCGGCTTCATAGTTGGGCACGGGCCGGTCGGCGCTGGTCGAATCCAGCCGGTCGCGGCCGGCGATGGCCCCCAGCACCAGCGCGGTATCGCGCGCCGAACGCGCCATGGGGCCGACGTGGTCGAGCGAAGAGGCAAACGCCGCCAGCCCGAACCGCGATACGCGGCCGTAGGTGGGCAGCAGCCCCACAATGCCGCAAAACGCCGCCGGCTGGCGGATGCTGCCGCCGGTATCGGTGCCCAGCGCCGCCAGCGCCAGCTCGGCCGCCACCGCCGCCGCGCTGCCGCCGCTCGAGCCACCGGGCACGCGCTCCGGATCGCGCGGGTTGCGGGTGGGGCCGTAGCCGGAGTTCTCCGTGCTCGACCACCTGGCGAACTCATCGCAGTTGGTCTTGCCGATCAGCACCGCCCCGGCGGCTTCCAGCCGCGCCACCGCCGTGGCATCGAACTCGGGCACGTAATTTTCCAGAATGCGCGAGCCGCAGGTGGTGCGCACCCCCCGGGTCGAGAGCACGTCCTTGATGGCGATGGGCGCGCCCGCCAGGGGCGGCAGCGGATCGCCGCGGTCGGCCAGCGCGTCAATGCGCGCCGCCTGCTCCAGCGCCCGCTCCCGGCTGACGGTCAAAAAGCTGTGAAGGGCGCCATCGCGCTGGGCAATGGCTTCCAGAGCCGCGCCGGCCGCGGCGGTCGCGGTGGTATGGCGCTCGGCGATGGCGGTGCGCAGGGCGGAGATGGTGGGGAAGTTGGTCATCAGCCACGCTCGATGATCTTGGGAACTTCAAACATATTCCCCGCCTGCGCGGGCGCATTGGCCAGGGCGGCCGCCGGCGCCTCCCAGGGGCTCACGGTGGCCCGCACCTGGTCGTCGCGCAGCGTGGCCTCGGGCGCGTTGTCCACCAGATGCGCCGTCGGCGGCACGCCCTCGGTGGGCATCTGGTTGAGCAGCGCCACGTAATCCAGGATGCGCGCCAGGTCGGTCTGCAGCGGTCCGGCTTCTTCCGGCGATAGCTCCAGCGAGGCCAGAGCGGCGATGGCATTCACGTCTATGGGCATGGCAAAAATTCAATCCGCACGCACTCCGGCCCCAGCGTGCGCCGCAGGGCCGCCACCAATTCCTTTTCCACGCTGGCGATCTGCGCCCGCGCCGCGCCGTCCACCGGCGCCAGCCGCAGCGCCCCGGCCGCCAGCCCCTGGCACCGCGCCCGCTGCGCCAGCTCCGGCCCCGCCGCCAGCATCCAGGCCAGCGGCGCCGCCAGCGCCGGATTCCCGGTTCTTGCCACCGTTTCGGCCAGAATGTCGCGCATTGCTCTCATGGCGCCCCTCCATGTTACCAGCGGCGTAGCGGCGGCGCGCCTCGAGAGTGCTAAACTGAAATTGCACCATGCAACGCAACCTTGAGATCCTGCGGGAGGTTCAAAAGCGGGAGCAGCGACTGCGGGAGCTCGACGGGGAAATCGCCTCCCTGCCGCGGAGGGTGGCGGCAATTGAAGCCAAACTCAACGGCGCGCGCCAGGCCCGCGACCGCGCCCGGGCGGCACGCGAGGGCGGCCAGAGCGAACGTCGCCAGGTGGAGCGTGAGATCGAGGATCTCCGCGCCAAGATCGTCAAGATCCGCAGCCACTCCGGCGACGTCAAGACCAACCAGGAGTACAAGGCGCTGCTCGATGAGATCGCCTTCGCCGAGGCCCAGATCGCCAAACACGAGGAGCGCCTGCTGCAGATCCTGGAGCAGGCCGAGTCCCTGGAGGCCGCGCTGAAGGCGGCCGAGGCGGCCTTCGAGGAGCAGCAGCACGAGGTCAAGCGCGAAAGCGCCGCCGCCGCCAAGCGCACCGAAACCGACCGCGGCGAGCGCGCCACCGTGGCCGCCGAGCGTGAAAAGCTGCGCGCCCAGGTGGAAGAGGAATGGTTGCGCCGCTTTGATCGCGTGCTGCGCGCCCGCGGCCAGGCCCTGGCCATGGTGGACAACGAAGCCTGCAGCGGCTGCCGCGTCCGCCTCCGTCCCCAGTTCCTGCAGGAGATGTCGCTGGACGCCGAGCGCCTGTTCGTGTGCGAAAGCTGCGGCCGCATGCTCTACCTGGAAGCCGAGCCCGTCCGCGACTGAACCATGGAAAGCCTGGTCCTGCGCGTGGACGGGGGTTCGCGCGGCAATCCCGGCCCCGCCGCCTACGGCGTGGTGGTGGAATCGCCGCGGGGTGAAATCCTCGACCGCCTGCACGCCGCCGTCGGCATCCAGACCAACAACTACGCCGAATACCAGGGCCTGCTCGCCGCCCTGCGCTACGCCCTGGAGAAGCGCGCTCCGCGCGTCCGCGTCTACGCCGACTCGCAACTGCTGGTCCGTCAGATGCAGGGCCGCTATGCGGTCAAGAGCGAAAACCTCCGCCCGCTGTCCGAGGAAGCCCGCCGCCTCGCCCGCCTGATCCCCGACTTTGCCATCGAGCACGTCTACCGCACCGCCAACCGCGAGGCCGACCGCCTCGCCAACCTCGCCCTGGACGAAGCCGGGCGGCCGCGCGCCTGAAATGCCGGGGACGCTGTACCTCATCGCCACCCCCATCGGCAACCTCGAGGACCTCAGCCCCCGCGCCCGCCGCCTGCTCGCCGGGGTGGCGGCCATCGCCTGCGAAGACACCCGCCACAGCCGCAAGCTGCTCGAGCACTTCCAGATCCGCACCCCGCTCGTCAGCCACTACCGCGAAAACGAAGCCGCCAGCGCCGCCGGGCTCCTCGCCCGTCTCGCGGCGGGAGAGCAGATCGCCCTCATCACCGACGCCGGCGCCCCGCTCGTCTCCGACCCCGGCGCCCGTCTGGTGGCCCAGGCGGTGGCCGCCGGCGTCACCGTCGTTCCCGTGCCCGGCGCCTCCGCCGTGCAGGCCGCGTTGATGGCCTCGGGCCTGCCGCCCGACGCCCTCGAGCCCTGGACCTTCCTCGGCTTCCCGCCCGCCCGCGCCGGCGAGCGCCGCCGCACCCTCCAGGCGTGGGCGCAGCCGCCCACGGCGTTGGTCTTTTTCGAAGCCCCCCACCGCCTGCGCGCCGCCCTGGCCGACATGGAGGAGGTGTGGGGCCCGCAGCGTTTCCTGGCGGTGGGCCGCGAGCTGACCAAGCTCCATGAAGAATTCGTGCGTGGTGCCGTCGCCGGCGTGCGCGCCCACTTTGACACCCACGAGCCCCGCGGCGAGTTTACCCTTGTCGCCGGTCCACCGCCCGCCGCGGCGCCGGCGCCGCCCGCCGCCGATGCCGCCCCCGCCAGCCGTGAGGAGTTGAAAGCGTGGGCCCGGCGCCATGGCCTCAGCCGCAGCGAGGCCTACCGCCGCTGGCAGCAGCGGGGCGGAAACTGAGGGCGGGCGCTGGGCTCCCGGCAGGGTACAATATACAAATCCGATGCAGGCAGGGGGTGAGTGGATTTGGCCGAAGTCAGGCTCCAGGAAGGCGAGTCGCTGGAAAACGCGCTGCGCCGTTTCAAGCGCAAGGTGCAGCAGGAAGACATCATCAAGGAAGTCAAGCGCCACAGCTACTATTTGAAGCCGGGGGAAAAGATGCGCCTTAAGCAGGCGCTGGCCCGCAAGCGCAACCGCAAGAAAGCCCGCCGCGAAGGCGGCGAATAATCCAACGCCCGGCCCTCAGGCCGGGCGTTGTTTTTGCACGGGACGGAGCCGGCAGCGATGCGCCGCGCCGCCTGGGCCTTAATTGGCCTGCGCCGCCTGGGCCAGGGCCGAGGCGATCGAGTCCACCGAGCAGCCCAGCCGGCCGAACTCCACCGCGGCGTGGTGCGCCGCCGCCGGCGACACGCCGTAGCCGTGCAGGTTCAGGAAGGAGCGGATGATCTCACTTGCGCCGCAATAGTCCGGCCCCATCTCCAGCAGGTGACCGCGCAGGGTCTCCAGTTCTTCCCGGTCCAGATGGATGTTCATCACGCACCTCCTTCTCAGCTTTAGACGCCGCTGCCCTGTAATACGTTCCCGCCGGTGCGAAAGTTGCGGCGGTATATACTGAGGTGACCCTCCATGGCCTCGCCCCGTTCCCCCCGTATTCGCTCCACTACGGTTCTTAGCGTCCGCGCCCACGGCAGCGTGGTTCTGGCCGGCGACGGCCAGGTCACATTGGGCGAAGGCGTCATCAAACACCACGCCCGCAAAATCCGCAAGCTCTACAACGGCAAGGTCCTGGCCGGCTTCGCCGGTTCCACCGCCGACGCCTTTTCACTTTTCAGTAGATTCGAGACCAAGCTCGAACAATTTCACGGAAATCTCAGCCGCTCGGCGGTGGAGTTGGCCAAGGATTGGCGCACCGACCGCGCCCTGCGCCATTTGGAGGCGCTGTTGGTGGTCTCCGACGCCACCGACACCTTCCTGCTCAGCGGCCAGGGCGACGTCATCGAGCCCGACGATGGCCTCTGCGCCATCGGATCCGGCGGGCCCTACGCCCTGGCCGCCGCCCGGGCGCTGCGCTGGCACACCCAGCTCACCGCTCGCGAGATCGCCCAGGACGCCCTGCGCATCGCCGCCGACATCTGCATCTACACCAATCGCGATCTGACCATCGAGGAACTGCCCAGCACGCGTCCCGAGCCCGGCGCCCCGGCGGAGGGGGAATAAGGCATCCATGGCTCTGTATCTGCCCCAAGCGGTCGAAGAAGAAGCGCCGGCGCTCGACGAACTGACGCCGCGCGAAATCGTCGCCGAACTCGATAAACACGTCGTCGGCCAGCCCGCCGCCAAGCGCGCCGTCGCCGTCGCCCTGCGCAACCGCATGCGCCGCCAGAAGCTGGCGCCGGAACTGGCCGAGGACGTGATGCCCAAGAACATCATCATGATCGGCCCCACCGGCGTCGGCAAAACCGAGATCGCGCGCCGCCTGGCGCGGCTCGCCAACTCGCCTTTCCTCAAGGTCGAAGCCTCGAAGTTCACCGAGGTCGGCTACGTCGGCCGCGACGTGGAGAGCATGATCCGCGATCTGGTCGAGATCGCCATTGACATGGTGCGCGAGGAAAAGCTCGAGGAGGTGGGCGAAAAGGCCGAGCACAACGCCGAAGAGCGCCTGCTCGATCTGCTGCTGCCGCCGCCCGCACCCGCCGCCCCCGCGCCCGCCGCTGCTTCCTCTTCCGCCGCCCATCCCCTCGGCTTCGCCCTGGTCGCCAACAACACCCCGGCCGGCAACGAGACCGCCGCCGGCAACAACTCCGCGCCCGCCGCCGCCAAGCCGGCCGAATCGCACCACAAGACGCGCGAAAAGCTGCGCCTGCAGTTGCGCGAGGGCAAGCTCGACGACAAGGTGGTTGAAATCGAGGTGCGCGAGCGCAACTTCCCCAGTTTTGAATTCATCACCAACCAGGGCGTGGAGGAGATGGACATCAACATCAAGGACCTCCTCCCCAACCTCTTCGGCCAGAAAACCAAAAAGCGCAAGATGAAGGTCTCCGAGGCCATGGACTACCTCAGCCAGGAAGAGGAGCAACGGCTGGTGGACATGGATCAGGTCACCCGGCTGGCCGTCGAGCGCGCCGAACAGGGCGGCATCATCTTCCTCGACGAAATTGACAAGATCGCCGGCCGCGAGGGCGGCCACGGCCCCGACGTCAGCCGCGAGGGCGTGCAGCGCGACATTCTGCCCATCGTCGAAGGCACCACGGTCAATACCCGCTACGGCATGGTCCGCACCGACCATATCCTGTTCATCGCCGCCGGGGCTTTTCACGTCTCCAAGCCCAGCGACCTCATCCCCGAGTTGCAGGGCCGTTTTCCCATCCGCGTCGAGCTGGATTCGCTCTCGCTCGAGGACTTCGTTCGCATCCTGAAGGAGCCCAAAAGCGCCCTCATCAAGCAGTACACCGCCCTGCTCGAGACCGAGGGCATCCACCTCAATTTCAGCGACGAGGCCCTGCACGAGATCGCCAGCCTCTCGGCCAAGGTCAACGAAGCCACCGAGAATATCGGCGCCCGCCGCCTGCACACCATCATGGAGCGGGTGCTCGACGAAATCTCGTTTGCCGGCGGCGAAGCGGAAAACAAGGACATCGTCATAGACGCTGACTATGTGCGCACCCAGTTGGAGAGCATTGTGAAGGATCAGGATCTTTCGAGGTACATCCTGTAGCCGTGAGCCGGGCGCTGGTGGCACTGGGAGTGGTGCTGTTGTGCGCCGGCTGCGCCCAGGTCGGCCCCGTACAACCGCCCAGCCAGCATCTGCCTCCCCCGATTACCGATCTCATCGCTGTGCGCCGCGGCCCCGGCATTGAGCTCGCCTTTACGCCCTCGCCCGGCGCGGCCGCCTACCAAGTCTGCTTCTGGCCCGGAGCGGTGACCCCCACCCCGCCTCCCGCGCCGGCCCCCGCCGCCGCGTCCGCCGCGCTGCCGCGCCCGGGGGCCGTGGTGACCGCCGTTCCTTACGACGTGCCGCCACCTCCACCCGCCCCGCCCCATCCGCGCGCCGCCATGCCGGTTCCCGGCGGCGCCACCCTGCCGCCCTGCCCCCACCTGGTGCCGCTCACCGGCCATACGCTCTCGACCCCTGCCGGCAGCGGAGCCCTCTCCCTTGCCCTGACCGCCATCAACGCCCAGGGTCTTACGGCGGGCTGGTCCAACCTGGTTGTGGTGCCCCTGGGCGAGGTGGCGCCACCGCCAAGCCTTGAGAGCGTTGTGGCCACGCCCCAGGGAGTGCGCTTACAGTGGCAGTCGCCCCAGCCGCCGCCGGACAGCATCGAGATCTTTCGCCAGTCCGCCAATCAGACGCCGCTGCTCCTCGCCAACCCCGCGCCGGACGCCGGCTTCTACCTCGACACCACGGCCGCGCCCGGGGCTCAATTCACCTATTGGCTGCGCAGCGCCCGTCGTGTCGCTGCCGGGCTGATCGAAAGCGCCGATTCCGCCCACCGCGCAGTGGACACCCGCGATGTCTTCCCGCCGCCGGTTCCGCAGGGCTTGCAGGCCGTCGCCGCGCCCGATGGCGGCGTGGATTTGTCCTGGAACGCCGTCAACGCTCTCGACCTGGCCGGCTACAACCTCTACCGCCGCATCCCTGCCGGCGCCTGGCGCCGGCTCAACCCCTCACCTCTGCCCACACCCGTTTTCCACGACCCCGCGCCGCCTTCCGGCGCCGAGTATGCTGTCACTTCCGTGGACAATCGCGGCAACGAAAGCATGCGTAGCCGGCCCGTCATTTCATTGAGGCGGGCCCGAATCGGGCAGCTCATCTTCTTTCAGGATCGGCCGGCGGCCGAATTGATGTTCCGCTTTTTCATCCCGGGTCACCAGCACCGCAATTTCGCCCAGTGCATTGCGTGCCAGTGTGACGATCTCGTGATGGCGTGGCGCGGTGCAGTTCCGCTCCAGAGTGGCCAGCGCCAAAGACAGAGCGTTGAGCCGTTCCCGAATTTCACGTGCGTCCAAGTGCCGCATGACCATTGGATGCCCACCCATCCGTGGGCTTGACCAATCCAGAGTCAAAAATCTAGCCTGAGCCGTGGAAGCTGATGCCCTCTGGCTGGGCCTGTTGCTGACGCCCGGGCTGGGCCAGCGTGGCGCTCAGCGCCTGTTGACTGCCCTCGAAACCGCCGAGGCGATCTACGCAGCCTCGCTCACCACCCTCGAGGCCTGTCAAATCCCGGCCTCCGTGGCCCAGGCCATTCACGGCGGCCGCTCCGCTGCCCTGGGCGCGGAAGAGGCCGAAAAGGCCCGCAAGGCCGGCGTGACCATTATTTCTTGGGGCGACCGTGTCTATCCCGAATTGTTGCGTGAAATTTATGATCCGCCGCTGCTGCTCTATGTCCGCGGCGATGTAGCCGCGGTTGACAGTTTTGGCGTGGCGCTGGTGGGCACGCGCCACCCCACCGTCTACGGGCGCCTGATGACCGAGCGGCTGGGGAAGGAGCTGGCGCAATGGGGGCTGACGGTTTTCAGCGGCATGGCCCGCGGCGTGGATGGCATTGGCCAGAAAGCCTGCCTCGAGGCGGGCGGACGCACCATCGCCGTCCTGGGCACCGGCGTGGATGTGATTTACCCGGCCGAGCACCGCAAGCTGGCGGATGACATCGTCAAGTCCGGCGGGGCGCTGGTCTCCGAATTTCCCCTGGGCACGGTTCCCAACGCCCAGAATTTCCCCATCCGCAACCGCGTCATCAGCGGCCTTTCCCTGGGCGTGCTGGTGGTTGAGGGGGGCGAGCACAGTGGCAGCCGCATCACCGCCCGCATGGCGCTGGAGCAGGACCGCGAGGTCTTTGCCGTCCCCGGCCAGGTAACCCAAAAACAGGCTTGGCTCCCCAACGCCCTCATCAAGCAGGGGGCCAAGCTGGTCACCGAAGCCGCGGATATTGTGGAAGAGCTTCCCAGCTCGGTCCGCGCCCGTCTCCAGCCGCCGCCCGCCCCAGCCACCCTTCCCGGCGCCCCTCCGGGACCGGCATCCAGCGAAATTCACCTAGCCGTACTAGGAAGTCTTCCAACCGACGATGCCGCCCATGTTGACGAGATCGTAAATCGGCTGCACAATAAGCTCTCCGCACCGGAAACCCTCGCGCTTTTGTTTGACCTCGAACTGGAGGGCAAAATCCGGCAGCTCCCCGGGAAAAAATATTTGCGGGTAAGCTAAAAAGGCTGAGGGGGCCGCCAAGCCGATCTCATGGCCAAATCCATAGTCATTGTCGAATCGCCTGCCAAGGCCAAAACCATTACCAAATATTTAGGTCCGGACTACGAGGTTCTGGCCACGCTCGGCCACGGTATGGACCTGCCCAAACGCGACCTGGGCGTGGACATCGAAAACCACTTCGAGCCCACCTATGTCGTCATCCCCGGCAAGGAAAAGGTCTTGGCCCAGCTTAAGAAAGAGGCCAAGAAGGCCAAGGCCATCTTCCTCGCGGCTGACCCGGACCGCGAGGGCGAGGCCATTTGTTTCCACTTGGCCCACCAGCTCAACGGCGACAAGAAGCCGATGCAGCGGGTGGCCTTCAACGAAATCACCAAGAAGGGCGTGCAGGAGGGTTTTGCCCACCCCGGCGAGATTGACCAGAACCTGGTGGACGCCTACCAGGCCCGCCGCGCCCTGGACCGGATCGTCGGCTACCAAATCTCGCCGCTGCTTTGGGATCGGGTGCGTCGCGGCATCTCCGCCGGCCGGGTCCAGACCCCGGCGCTGCGCCTCGTGGTGGAGCGCGAGGCCGCGATCAAGGCCTTCGTCAAGGAAGAGTACTGGACGCTGGATGCCCACCTCTCGGCCGGCAAGGCGCCCTACTTTGACGCCCGCCTCGCCCGTGCCTACGCCCCCGACGGCAGCTTGCCCAAGGGCGAGCTCGAAGTCAGCGACGGGGAAACCGCCGGCAAGCTGAAGGCCGCGCTGGAAGCCGCCCAGTTTACCGTCAAGTCAGTCGAGAACAAGGAGCGCCGCCGCAACCCCCTGCCGCCGTTCATCACCAGCCGCCTGCAGCAGGATGCGGGCCGCAAGCTCCGCTTCAGCGTCAAGCGCACCATGATGATCGCCCAACGCTTGTACGAAGGCGTCGAGCTGGGCAGCGAAGGCCTGGTCGGCCTCATCACCTACATGCGCACCGACTCGACCCGCGTCTCCGACGACGCGTTGCGCGAGGCCCGCCAGTTCATCGGCGATCAGTTCGGCAACCCCTATCTGCCCGAGCAGCCCAATCGCTTCGCCAGCAAGAAGGGCGCCCAGGACGCCCACGAAGCCATCCGCCCCACCTCGGCCCTGCGCGATCCCGAGTCCCTCCGCAAGTACCTGGGCGAGGACGAATACAAGGTTTACAAGCTCATCTGGCAGCGCTTCATGGCTTCGCAGATGACCCCGGCGGTGTTCGATCAGACCGGCGTGGACATCCTCGCCGCCGCACCCGACCAACAGCAGTTTCAGCTCCGCACCTCCGGTTCGGTGCTCAAATTCGACGGCTTCCTCAAGGTCTACGAAGAGAGCAAGGATAAGGAAGACGAAGAGGACGAGGCGCTCAAGCACAAGCTGCCGCCGCTCACCGCCGGCCAGGTGCTCAAGCTGCTGTCGGTGAAGGACGAGCAGCACTTCACCGAGCCGCCGCCGCGCTACACCGAAGCTTCGCTGGTGAAGGAACTCGAGGAGAAGGGCATCGGCCGCCCCTCGACCTACGCCACCATCCTCTCCACCATTCAGGATCGCGGCTATGTCACCAAGGTGGGAGGCAAGTTTCATCCCACCGAGCTGGGCACGGTGGTCAACGAGCTGTTGACCACCAACTTCAAGGACATCTTCGAGCTGCAGTACACCGCCCAGATGGAGGAGAAGCTCGACGAGATTGAAGAGGGCCGTGAGAAGTGGACCGACGCCCTCGCCGACTTCTACCGCCGTTTTTCGGCCAACCTCGACTACGCCGAAAAGCACATGCCTGATTACAAGCGCATGGAGAAGCCGACCGAGTATGTGTGCGAGAAGTGCGGCAAGCCCATGGTCATTCGCTGGGGCAAGCACGGCTCGTTTCTGGCCTGCAGCGGCTATCCGGAGTGCACCAACACGCGCGAGCTGGCGATCGAAACGCCCGACCTCGACGCCGCCGATGCCAGCCAGGAGAACGAGGAATTCTGCGAGAACTGTGGCCGTCCCATGGTGCTCAAGCGCGGCCGTTTCGGACAGTTCTGGGCCTGCACCGGCTACCCCGACTGCAAAACCACCCGCCGCCTCGACGCCCAGCAGAAGCAGCCCGACCGCAAGCTCGACGTCCCCTGCCCGCAGTGCGGCAAGCCGCTGGTGGTCAAACACGGCCGCTTTGGCGAATTCACCGCCTGCAGTGGTTACCCGGACTGCAAGTACATCCAGCAGAACCTGGTCGAAGGCTTCAAGTGCCCCAAGTGCAAGATCGGCGATGTGGCCGAAAAGCGTTCCAAGCGCGGCAAGACGTTTTACAGTTGCACCCGCTATCCGGACTGTGACTTCAGCGTCTGGCAGCGCCCCGTCCCCGAGGCCTGCCCTGACTGCGGCCACCCCTATCTGGTCAAGAAGTTCCTCAAGGCCGGCCCCCAGATCGCCTGTCCCAACGAAGGCTGCAAGTACAGCCGCCCGGCTGAGGAAGAGCCCGTAGCAAAATAAGGCGGCCGAGCGGGGATCGGGCCCGTATCAATATTCGCAACCGCGCCTTTCCTCAGGACTCCAACAGGTGCAGGCCGGAATTCGTATATGATGGCAAGTGGTGCGTCAGTGCAGTTCCGGGTTACTTATTTTTGTCTGAATGGCAAGGAGAATCGGTCGCATGAAGAAAATGTTGAGTCTGGCGACGCTGGTCGCCTCTTTCGGGTTTTTCACCCTCTGTTTCGCGGCTCCCACCACGGTGCGGGGCTACATTATGGATGCCAAGTGCTCCACCACCAAGGCCATGACGCACCCCAGCGCCAAGAACAGCAAGTGCGCCGTGAGCTGCGTCAAGGGCGGCTCGCCCGCCGTTTTGGTCGAGCGTGACGGCACCGTCCTGAAGATCGCCAACCAGGACAAGGTCGCCGACGCGGTCGGCAAGATGGCCTCCCTGACCGGCGAGGTTGCCGATGGTTCCATCACCGTGGACACGGTGAAGGTGTCCGCCGGCCGCCGCCGCGCGGGCAGCAAGAAGTAACACCGTCTCCAAGGCAGTACCTTCGGGCGGGCCCTGCGGCCCGCCCGATTTGTTTTCTCACGCGGGTTCCCGCGCCCGGGAGTACCCTGTCACTGAGGGAGGTAATTCCCCATGGCCAGGTTGATCATTCTGGCGTTGGTCCTCACGCGGGGGTCGCGCCGTTGGCACCGTGGGCCAAGTCGGCGCGGAAGGCTGCGAAATTCACGCCGTGGCGGCCCGCCCCGGCAGACTACGCGGCGCGGACCCGACCGGGCTGGGGCTAGAGGGGTCCCCAGCCCGGTCGAGCGTCACGCGGGTCGCGTGGCGTAGCCACGCGGGGTCCCGCGCCAGTCAATAGTGTCTCCTTTTCGGTCGCAGTCGCGCAAACTGCCGCCGCGACACTCACTCCGTCGGCGCCGCCCGCCACCGTGGTCCAGCACATCGCTCCCAGCCCGGTTGCTCCAGCGCAGCACTCCCACCACTGGTGGCGGATTGCCATCATTGGCGTATCGGCGATTTTGGGCGTAATCGCCATTCTCGCCTACCACCACAACAATCGCGCCCAGCAGAACATGCAAGTGCCGTAAGTTAGGGCACCTTTCCAGCGTGGCCGGTGTCTGCACTCCTCCGGGAGGTCCTTGCATGATCGCCGCCCGCTGGACCATTGCCGCTCTCGCGCTCGCCGCCTCCACCCCGGCCGCGCTGCCCGCCCCGCAAGCCCTATTCCAACAAGCCTGGCAAGCCGCCGGCGGACTGCCGCAATTGGTCGCGGCGCGCGAGCAACTCACCATCGCCGGCTACGAGCTGGAAGCAGTCCCCGACCAGGCGCTGCGGGACTACAGATCCCTGTTCCAGGAGGTTCACGATTGGCCGGAGGAGACTGACACCCCGGCACAGCGCGCCCAAAAGGATCTTAAGGGCGATGCCGAAGACGATGCGGTAAGGGCTTTCGTCCGCCAACAGCAATTTCAGCAAGCGGTCTCCTGGCTGGCGCAGCCGGAGGTCCCCGCCGCCATTGGCTCCAATGCCGCGCGGACCTACGACTTCCTGGTGAACCGGATGCTGCAGCACAGTCAATACGCGCTGGTGCCGGCCGCCATCCGGCAGGCGGCGGAGCAAAAGCGGTTCCCGCTCCTCGGCGCCAAGACGGCCGTCGCTTCGCCCCATTTGGCGCAGGATGTGCGCTGGCAGATCGCGCTGCAGGGAATCGCCGCCGCCGGCGCCACCGAGGACTACCTGGCCCTGGGCGACGCGCCTGAATTTCTCGCCACCGTACACCAGACTTTCCCGGCCATGGACAGCAAGCTGGAGGATGCTGTGAGCGCCATGCTGGCCCAGGTCGCCGCCCAGGCCGAGAGCCACCACGGTGGCGCGCCCGCGCTCTCCCGCATTGGCGGCCGGGCGCTGGCCTTGCTGCAAACGCTGGACGCGGATCGTGCTGAGGCGCTGCGTGCCCGCTATCCGAGCGTGGCCGCCGCGCGCGACCCGCAGCCCCGCACCCTGATGGTCAACTCCGCCGGTCAACTGGTCGGGGTCGAGGCGGGCGCGGATCCCATCGCCGGGATGGAGAAGAATTCGGCCCACGATCCCGCCGCCGCCCTCGCCGGTGCGGCCGCGATCAGCGATGGCAGCCAGCGCTTTGTCGCCCTCGCTGCCATCGCCGACGCCATGGCCACCTCCCATCCCACCGCCGCGGCGCAAGCGGCGCAGCAGGCTTACGCGCTTTTTGATAGCGATCGGGCGCTGGCGGAAACGGGAGCCGCCATGCGCCTGGGCCATGCCTATTTTGCTTTGGGTCAACCCCAGCGGGCGGCGCACGTCGCCGATATCACCCTCGCCGCAGCCGACCAGCACGCCGCCGCCGCGGACAACCAATTCGATATCTCCACTCCCGATGCTGCCGCCCAATCGCAGCTCCGCATGGGGCTGCCCGCCGTCATCATCACTATCGTTTACAAGGACATAGCCGCCTACGAGCCCGCACTGAGCCTGGCTCATGCCCGCGCCTGCGAGTGTCGCCTCTTCCAGCCGCTGATCCTCGCACGGGTAGCCGAAGGGATGACCCCCTCGGGCGCCTCGGCCCATCAGTGATGGCTGAGAATCAAGGTGGCGATTTCCTCTGCCGCGTCCGGGTGGGCGAAGCTGCGCGCGGCTGCCGCCATGGCCGCCCGCCGGGCACTGTCGCCCAGTAGCTCCTCGACGGTCTTCGCCAGCCGCTCCGGCGTGAGCTGCGGCTGCTCGATCAACACCGCCGCGCCGGCGGCGGCAAACGCCTGGGCGTTGCGCAGTTGGTGCTGGTCGGCGGCGCCGGGGTAGGGAACCAGAATCGCCGGTTTCGCCGCTGCCGCCAACTCTCCCAGCGTGCTGGCGCCGGCGCGGGCCACCACCACCGCGGCTTCCGCCATCGCCGCCGCCATATCCTCGACGAACGCCACCGCCTGTACCCGCTCTCCCAGCCCGGCATACTCCGCCGCCGTGGCGGCGTAGTCGCGCGCGCCGGTCTGGTGCAGGATGCGGAACCCCACCCGCGGCGCCATGGCCCGCACCGCCGCGTTCAGCGCCGCCGCCCCCTGGCTGCCGCCGGTCACCAGCACCAGCGGCTCGCCGGAGTGGCCATGCGAGGGAGGGGAGGAGAACTCCGCTCGCACCGGGATCCCTGTGACCACCGTCCGGGCGCGCGGAAAATCCGCCGCCGTCTCGGGAAAGTTCACACACGCCGTCGCCACCCAGCGGGCCGCCCAGCGGTTCGCCAGCCCGGTCTTGGCATTGACTTCCAGCACCACGATAGGGATGCGCAGCAGCGCCGCCGCCGCCAGCACCGGCCCCGAAGCATAGCCCCCGATGCCGAACACCACCCCCGCCCGCAGCCGCCGCAAGAGCCGCACACTCGCCCCCACGGCCAAAGGAAGCTGCGCCGCACTCGCCAGCTTGCGCATCCGCGAGCCGGTCTTCAGCCCCCCCACCCGTATCAGGTGCAACGGAAACCCCGCCTCGGGAACCAGCCGTGCCTCCAGCCCCCGCGCCGTTCCCACAAACTCTACCCGCTCCGCCCCGGCTGCACGCAGAGCCCGCGCCACCGCCAGCCCCGGCATCAGATGCCCGCCCGTGCCGCCGCCCGCGATGACGATGGTCCCGCCGTGCACACTCACCGGCTCAGGATAGCAGCCGCGGAACTAAGTCAGTACGTAAGCGGTGCTGCGGCCGCCCGCCGGCCCGCGGCGCAACAGCCCCCGCTGCGTCAGTGTGGTCAGGTCGCGCAGCGCGGTGTCGTGCGAGCAGTGCGCCAACTGGGCATACTTGGAACTTGTCAGCTTGCCTTTCCAGCCATCCAGCATCCGGTTCATGACCAGCCGCTGGCGGTCGTTCATGCTGACCCCTTGTGCCCGCTGCCAGAACCGCGCCTTGGCCAGCACCGCCGCCAGCGTCTCCCCGGCGCTGTCCACGGCGCGGTCAAAGCAGCCCACGAACCACAGCATCCAGCGCGTGATGTCCAGGCTCGCCTTCTGACTCTGCTCCAACAGGTCGTAGTAGTCGTGGCGCTCGCGGCAGATCTGCGACGACATGCTGTAAAACCGCTGTGAACTGCCTTCCGCCCGCGCCAACGCCATGTCGGTGATCGCGCGGGCGATGCGCCCGTTGCCATCTTCGAAGGGATGGATGGTGACGAACCAGAAGTGCGCCAGCGCGGCCTTCAATACCGGATCCAGGCTGGATGGGGATTCGAACCAGGCGAGGAACCGGCGCATCTCTTCCGCCACCCGCTCCGCCGTGGGTGCTTCGAAATGGACATGCTCGTTCCCCAGCGGCCCGGAGACGACCTGCATGGCACCGGCGCTGGCGTGGCGCCAACTCCCCACCGTAATCGCGTGGAAACCTCCACCGGCAGCCGAAAAGAGTGAACTGTGCCAGCCCAACAGGCGCTCGACGCTGAGCGGCTGATCGAAATGCCGGGTGGCATCGAGCATCATCTCCACCGTGCCTTCCGTGCGCCGGTCGGCGGGCTTGAGGCCAGCGACATCGAGACCGAGGCGACGACCAACGGACGAGCGGACCTGCTCGGCGTTCAGGCGCTCGCCCTCAATTTCACTGCTCTTGACCACATCCTCGGTCAGCGTCTGCCACTCGGCCTGCAGACCCAGGTCGAAACCCAGCGCCGCCATCCGCCCCAGCAGGCGGCCCTGGCGGAAGCGTGCCGACGCCAGCGGCGCGGCCAACTGCTCCCGGCTCCAGTTAAAGTCGGGCCAGTCGGCGAGCTCGTGGATGTACATAGTACGCATATTACGCGTATATTGTACCATGCAATCTACGCATCTAGGCTATTCAACGCAATTATGCCATCGGAATCGCCTACTCGGCGTGCTGCGAAACACTCAGCAGCACACCTACCGCCGCCAGCGAAAAGACCAGCGAGCTGCCGCCGTAGCTGATAAACGGTAGCGGGATGCCCTTATTCGGCACCAGGCTGGTGACCACGCTGAAGTTGATGAGCGCCTGAATAACGATCATGGCGGTCACCCCGATGGCCAGCAGTCGCGCAAAGCTATCCGGAGCCCGGCGGGCGATGCGCAGGCCCCGCCACAGAAACACCAGGAAGCCGAGCACCACCAGCGTGCACCCGATCCAGCCGAACTCCTCTCCGACCACGGCAAAGATGAAGTCGGTGTGGGCCTCGGGCAGAAAGAACAGCTTCTGCCGGCTGTTCATCAACCCCACGCCGGTCCACCCCCCGCTGCCCAGGGCAATCAAGGACTGTACCGTCTGAAACGCCACGTCGCGGGCGTGCTGCCACGGGTGCAGGAACGCCAGGATGCGCTCCCGCCGATAGGCCACATGGAAGACCAGCAGGTACAGCACCGGCAGGCTGGCCAGGGCGCCGTAGCCGAACCATCGCCAGCGCAGGCCAGCGGCGAACAGCATCGCCGTGGCGATCAGCACCAGCGCCACGGTGGTCCCCAAATCCGGTTCCACCACCACCAGCACGCACATCGTGCCCAGCACAAAAAGCACCGGGACCAGCGTCACCCATTCGTTGATCTCGCGCAGCCGCGATTCCAGATAGGACGCCAGAAACAAAATCAGCGTCGGCTTGGCCAGTTCCGACGGTTGCAGCGACAGCAGCCCCAGCCGGATCCAGCGGTGGGTGTTGTGCGAGCGGTCAAGAAAGAACACCAGCCCCAGCAGGCAGGTGGTCACGCTCAGCAGCACCAGCACCACGATGGGATCGCGCAGCTTGCGGTAGTCAAACCGCATCAGCCACAGCAGCGCGCCCATGCCCAGCAGCACCCCCACCGCCTGCCGGGCCACGAACCCGTAGGGCGACTGGTAGCGTTCGGCGGCCATCAGCGCCGAGGCCGAAAACACCATGATCAGCCCGAAGGTGACCAGGGCCAGCGTGGTGTAGAACAGGACGCGGTCGTAGGCCAGCCGCTTGGGCATGGCCTCAGGCGCCGGTCTCGGCGGCGGCGCGCTGTTCCACCAGCTGCTTGAACACCTGTCCGCGATGGCCGTAGTTGTGGAACTGGTCAAAGCTGGCGCAGGCGGGCGCCAGGAGGATGGTATCGCCGGGCTGGGCGCGCTGGGCGGCGGTGGCCACCCCCTGATCCAGGGTGCCGCTGCGGGTGAGGGGGAAACCGGTGCGGGTGGCGAAGGGCGCCAGTTGAGCGGCGATCTTCTCCGTCGCCGCGCCGATCAGCAGCACGCCGCGGGCGCGCTCGGCCAGCAGAGGCTCCAGCGGAGTATAGTCACTACCCTTGTCCTTGCCGCCGAGGATGAGCCATACCCCGCGGGGGAAGGCGGCGAGGGCCTTGAGGGTGGCATCCACGTTGGTGGCCTTGGAGTCGTTGTAGTAATCCACCCCGGCGACCTTGGCGACGAACTCCAGACGGTGCTCCACCGCCTTGAAGCTGCGCACCGCGGCGCGCAGCGCGGGCGCGGCCTCCGGCCCGGTGACCAGGATGGCCATGGCCAGCGCGGCCAGCACGTTTTCCAGATTGTGCGCGCCGGGCAAGGGAACCTCGCTCACCGGCAGGATGGGATGGCTCTTTCCCGCCCGCGTCCAGACAATGCCGCCCTCCTCGACCGTCGTCCCTATCTGCCCGTTCAGCGGAAAGGGAGCGAACCACACCGACTGACTGTTGAGGCTGGCGGCGAACTGGCGGCACCAGGCATCGCCGGGGTTGAGCACGGCAAAGTCGGAGGCGGTCTGATTGCGGAAGATGCGCTGCTTGGCCGCGGCGTAGGCTTCCATGCTGCCGTGCCGATCGAGGTGATCGGGCGAGAGGTTGAGCACCGCGGCGATATGGGGATGAAAGGTCTCGGTGGTTTCCAGTTGGAAGCTCGACACCTCGACCACGTTCACCGTCTCCGCCGTCGCCGTCTCCACCAGCGAGATCAGCGGCGTGCCGATGTTGCCGCCCAACTGGACTTTGCGGCCGCAGGCCTCGAGCAAATGAGCGGTGAGGGTGGTGGTGGTGGTCTTGCCGTTGGCGCCGGTGATGGCAATCACGGTGCCGGGCAGGAAGCGCGCCGCCAGCTCGATTTCGCCCAGCACGGGAGTCTGTTGCGCCCGGGCCCGCTTCAGCAGCGGCAATTCGGCCGGCACGCCCGGGCTGACGACGATGAAGTCCGCGTCCAGAAAGCTGCGTTCGCGGTGGCCGCCGGTCTCGATGGCGATGCCGTCTTCCAGCAGCTCGGCGATCTCGGCTTTGAGCTCCACCCCGGGGCGCATTTCCGACACCACCACCCGCGCGCCCCGCCGGCGCAGGAAGCGCGCCGCCGCCATGCCGCTGGCGGCCATGCCGACGACCAATACCCGCCTGCCGCTGATCTCCATGCTGGTGAGCATTATACCGTCCCCTTGCCAAAGTAGCCACCGGTAGCTACCATAAACACATGCGCGCCGTGGGCATCAAGATTCTTAAGAACAAGCTGAGCGAGTACGTGCGCGCCGCCGCCGCCGGCGAGACCATCCTGGTGCTCGACCGCGAGCGCGTGGTGGCGGAGCTGCACCCCCCGGCAGCCAATCGCCCCCGCCTGGGCGTGGACGCGCGGCTGGCGGAACAGATCCGTTTGGGCAACATCACCCCACCGCTGAAGCCCGGGGCGGGCCCGCTGCCCCGCCGCCATCCCATGGTGTCGTTCGAGCAGCTGATGCGCGACATTGAAGCCGACCGCGAGGACCGTGATCTACCTCGATAGTTGCGTGGTCCTGGCGGAGTTGCTCAGCGAAGCCCGGCGCCCCGCCGCCGAGTTTTGGAGCCGGGACCTGGCCACCAGCCGCCTTACACACTATGAAGTCTGGAACCGACTCCATACCTACCGCGCCGGGGCGCCTCTTCATGAGGATGCCGCTGAACTGCTGACGCGGGCAGCGGTAATGGAATTGAGCGCCGACAATCTGATGCGGGCCCTGGAGCCGTTCCCTGTCTCCGTGCGCACACTGGACGGACTGCACCTGGCCTCGGCGGTGGCGCTGCGGCAGACGGGGGTGGACGTCGCCTTCGCCACCTACGACCGCCACCTCGCCCAGGCCGCCGCCGCCCTCGATCTAGAAATCTACCCCCTGCCCTGACCGCTGACCCCTATCTCAGCTTCAGCGTGGTCAGGGCGAACAGGGCGCATACGCCGGCGATGATCCAGAAGCGGGTGATCACCTTCGACTCGCTCCAGCCCAACTGCTCGAAGTGGTGGTGCAGCGGCGCCATCTTGAAGATCCGCTTTTTGCGCAGCTTGTAGCTGCCCACCTGCAGGATCACCGACACCGCCTCGATCACGAAGATGCCGCCGATGAAGGGCAGCAGCAGCTCCTGTTTGATCAGCACCGCCACCGTGCCCATCGCCCCGCCCAGCGCCAGCGACCCCACGTCGCCCATGAAGATCTCCGCCGGGTGCGCGTTGTACCAGAGGAACCCGATGCTGGCCCCCACCAGCGCCCCGCAGAAGATGGTCAGCTCGCCGATCTGCGGAATGCGCTCGATCTCCAGATAGGCCGCGAACACGGCGTGCCCGGAGACATAGGTCAGCACCGTCAACGCCCCGCCGGCGATGATGGTGCAGCCAATCGCCAGCCCGTCCAGCCCGTCGGTGAGGTTGACCGCGTTGCTCGAGCCCACCACCACCAGCATCACGAACAGGATGAAAGGAATGAAGGCCAGCACGTAGAGGCCGGGATGGTGCAGCAGCGCCCCGATGGCCAGCTCCGGCCGGTAGCTCTTCACGAACGGCACCACCAGCCGGGTCGAGTACCGCCCCTGCTGGCTGAGGAAGATCAGCACCAGCGCAATCAGCAGCCCCACCAGGGCCTGCAGAGCCAGCTTCTGGCGCGAGGTCAGCCCCAGGCTGCGCTGCCGCCGCAGTTTGGCGAAATCGTCCACGAACCCGATCGCCCCAAACGCCACCAGGCTGAACATCGCCAGCCAGATGAACGGATTGCTCAGGTCGGCCCACAGCAGGGTGGGGATGAGCACGGCGATGTTGATCAGCAGGCCTCCCATCGTGGGTGTGCCCGCCTTGCTCAGGTGGCTCTGCGGTCCGTCCTCGCGGATGAACTGCCCCACCTGAAACTCCTGCAGCCGCCGGATCAGCCACGGCCCCAGCACTAGAGCGATGGCCAGCGCCGTCAATCCGGCAAAGGCGGTGCGGAAGGTCAGAAACCGGAACAGCCGCAGCGGCCGGAAGTAAGGGAACAGGCGTTGATAGAGGAGCCAGTAGAGCATGGCGTCAGCCCGGCAGCAGCACCGTCAGCAGGTTCTCCAGGTGGACGGCGCGCGAGGCCTTGAACAGCACCGCATCCCCCGGCCGCAGGTAGGCGCGCAGGCTCTCGGCCGCCTCCGCTGCGCTGGGGGCGAAGTGCGCCAGGCCGCGGAAACCGGCCGCGCGCGCCCCCTCCAGAATGAAGGCGGCTTCGCCGCCGATGGCCCACAAAGCGTCCACCTGCGCGGCCGCCGCCGCCGCGCCCAGCTCCCGGTGCAATCGGGGCGAGGCCTGGCCCAGCTCGCGCATCTCGCCCAGCACCGCCACGTGCCGCTGCCCCGGCGTCGCCGCCAGCACCGTCAACATCTGCGCCATCGCCTCCGGGTTGGCATTGTAGCAGTCGTGAATGAAGGTCATGCCGCCCGCGTTCACGATTTGTCCCCGCCCGGGCGGCGGCTCCAGCCCCGCCAGCGCCGCCGCCGCCGCCGCGGGAGCCACCCCGAACAGCCCGCCCGTGGCCACCGCCGCCGCGGCATTGGCGCGGTTGTGGGCTCCCGGATAGAGCAGCGGCGTGGTGAAGCTGGCCGCCCCGTAGTACACCACGCGGCCGGCGAATCCCTGCGCGAAGCTCGCCACCCGCGCATCGTCCCGGTTCAGCACCAGGGCGCCGTCGGAAGGGATGGCCAGCGCCAGTTCCCGCTTGGCCGCCGCAATCGCTTCGATCGAATCGAAATTCCCCAGGTGGGCCGAGCCGACGTTGGTGAACACCCCCACGTTGGGCAGCGCGATCTCCGCCAGCGCCGCAATCTCGCCGGCGTGGTTCATCCCCATCTCCACCACCGCCACCTCATGGCCGGGCTCCAGCTCCAGCAGCGCCAGCGGCAGCCCGATGTGGTTGTTGCGGTTGCCCGGGCTCTTCATCACCCGCAGCTTGGTCGCCAGCACCGCCGCCGTCATCTCCTTGGTGGTGGTCTTGCCCGCCGAGCCGGTGATCGCCACCAGCGGCCCGCCCCACGCCCGCCGGTGCTCCCGCGCCAGCGCCTGCAGCGAGGCCAAAGGATCCGCCACCGGCCGCAGCCGATCGGCCCACACCCGCGGATACCGCCCCTGTTCGCTGGCCGCGATCACCGCCGCGCTGGCGCCCGCCTCCAGCGCTGCCTCCACAAAGTCGTGACCGTCGAGCCGCTCCCCCCGCAGGGCGTAGTAGACGTCGCCCGGCCGCAGTGTGCGCGTGTCAATGCTCACCCTCATGCCGTGTATCCCAGCCGCCGCAGCGCCGCCAGCGCCTCCCCGGCGTCGTCGAAGTGCAGCCGCTCATTGCCGACAATCTGGTAATTTTCGTGGCCCTTGCCGGCGATCACCACCGTGTCGCCCGCCTCGGCTTCGCCCAGCGCCCGCTCGATCGCCCGCCGGCGGTCGGGTTCGATCCCGCCCGCCCGCGGCGGTCCCTCGGGACAGATGTCGGCGATGATGGCGTTCGGGTCCTCGCTGCGCGGATTGTCGCTGGTCACCAGCACCCAGTCCGCCCCGGCCGCCGCCGCCTGCCCCATCAGCAGGCGCTTGCCGCGGTCGCGGTCGCCGCCGCAGCCGAACACCACCCGCACCCGGCCCCGCGTCAGCTCCCGCGCCAGCAGGAGCACGTTGCGCAGCGCGTCCGGCGTATGGGCGTAATCCACCAGCACCGTGAACGGCTGTCCGGCGGCGATGCGCTCGAACCGCCCCTTCACCCGCGGCCACTGCGCCACCCCGGCCGCCAGCTTTTCCGGCTCCAGCCCCAGCACCCATCCCACCCCCAGCGCCGCCAGCACGTTGAGCACGTTTACCCGACCCACCAGCGGGCTGACCACGCGCCGGCTGAACCCCTCCGGTCCGCTCAGCTGGAAACGCATCCCCTCCGGGCTCGGTTCCAGCCCGCTGGCCCGCAGTTCCGCCTTCGGCCCCAGCCCGTAGCCCAGCACCCGGCCGGTGTAGCCGCGCACCATCTCCGCCGCGGCGGGATCGTCCTGGTTCACCACCGCCGCCCGCGGCGGCACCGCCCCCTGGCCCTCGAACAGCCGCCGCTTGGCGGCGGCATATTGCTCCATCGTGCCGTGGAAGTCGAGGTGATCCTGGGTCAGGTTGGTGAACACCGCCGCCTGGAAGGCGCAGCCGTACACCCGCTCCTGCGCCAGCGCATGCGAGCTCACTTCCATCGCCACCCCGCGGCACTGCTCCGCCACCATGCGCGCCAGCAGCTTCTGCAGATCGTAGGACTCGGGCGTGGTGTGGGGGGAGGGAAGCACGGCGGCGCCGATGTGGTACTCGATGGTGCCCAGCAGTCCCGTCGTCCAGCCCGCCTGCCGCAGCATAGCCTCGGTCAGGAAGGCGGTGGTGGTCTTGCCGTTGGTGCCGGTGATCCCGATCAGCTCGAGCTGCCGCGCCGGGTGGTGAAAGAAGTTGGCTGCCGCCTGGGCCAGCGCCTGGCGGGCATTCGCCACCTGCGCCCAGGCCACCTTCCCCGCGGTCGGAGGCGGCAGTTCGGAGAGGATCAGCCGCGCACCATTTGCCACCGCCTGCGGAATAAAGTCGTGCCCGTCGAGCAGCGCCCCGTGGATGGCTACGAAGGCCCAGCCCGGCTGGATGGCCCGCGAGTCGTAGTGCAGGCCCTCCAGGTGCGGCGGCCAATCGCCGCCGCAGCCGCGAATGGCAATGCCTTCGAGCAGTTCCTGGGTGCGCATGGCCTTAGGGTGTGAACCGCACCACCACCGCCGTTCCCAGCGCCACGCGGGTGCCCGGCGCGAGCGATTGGCTGCGGGCCACACCGTGCCCCTGCAAGGTAAGGGCCAATCCCAGCCGTTCGCATGCCGCGGTTACCTCCCGCACCGCCATGCCCTTGAAATCGGGCACCTGCGGCTGCGTGCTGCCGGCATAATCCAATACTACTTTCCCCGCCGCCGCCTCGCCCGCCGGCGCGCTGGCCGGGGGCACTGCGCCACCCGCCGCCTCCCCCTTCGCCGCCGCCGCCGGCGCCTCGGCGACCGCCGTGGCGTCCAGCGGCTCCGATTCCTCCACCGCGTCCACCGCCGCGATGTGCCGCTGCGGCGACGCCTCGCGCGGCGGCACATCGTGCGCCACGCCCAGATAGGGCAGCACCTGTTCGGCGATGGCCTTGAACACCGGCCCCGCCACCACTCCCCCCTCGTGGCTGCCGTGGCCGTCGGCGTTGGGCGAATCCAGAATCACCAGGATGGTCACCGCCGGGTCGTTGATGGGCGCAAAGCCGGCGAAGCTGGCGATGTAGTTGTGCTTCGAATACAGGTGCGTGGCCGGGTCCACCTTCTGCGCCGTGCCCGTCTTGCCCGCCGCCGTGTAGCCGTCGAGCTGCGCCTGCTGCGCCGTGCCCGCCAGCACCACCTGCGCCATCATCTGCTTCATCTGGTTGGCCACCAGCGGGCTCACCACCCGCCGCCCGGCCGGCGGCGTATACGGCGGCGGCGCGCCCGGCGCGGCGCCGCGGAAGGTGTCCATCACCAGCCGCGGCGCGTGGTACACGCCCCCGTCGGCCAGCGTCGAAACCATGGCGATCACCTGCAGCGGCGTCACCCCGATCTCCTGCCCCATGCTCACCGCTCCGATGGACATCGGTGTCCACCGCGCCGGCGGCCGCACTATCCCCCGCGACTCGCCCGGCAGCTTCACCCCCGTCTCCTGCCCGAAGCCGTAGGCGCGGATGTACTTGTACATCTCCTGGTCGCCCAGCTTCAGCCCGATCTTGATCGCCCCCACGTCGCTCGAGTGTTGCAGGATCTCGGTCACGCTGATCACCCCGAACTTGGCGTGGTCGTGGATGGTCCGCCCGCCCAACTGGATCGAACCCATCTGGCAGTCAATCAGCTCGTCGGGGGTGATCAGCCCCTGCTGCAGCGCCGCCGACAGCGTCACCAGCTTGAACACCGAGCCCGGCTCGTACGGCTCCGACACCGCCGGATCGCCCAGCCGCGAGGCCGGCGTGTCCTGGTAATCGTCGGGGTTGAAGCTGGGCGAGTTGGCCAGCGCCAGGATCTCGCCGGTGTGCGGGTTCTCGATCACCACCATGCCCCGCCGCGCGTGGGTCGCCGCCACCTGCTTGTCCAGCTCCTGTTGGGCGATGTACTGGATGTTCTGATCGAGCGTCAACACCAGGTTTTCGCCCTCCACCGGCGGCTGCTCCACCTGGCTGTAGCTCCGCCGGCGTGCGTCCACCTCCTCCAGCGCCCGGCCGTCGTGTCCGCGCAGCAGTGGGTCGAAGCTGTACTCCAGCCCGCCCAGCCCGCGCCCGTCCACGCCCACATACCCCCGCACCGCCGCCGCCAACTGCCCCAGGGGATAAAACCGCCGCGTGTCCGGCTGGGCGAAAACGCCGCTCAGGTCGAGCGCCGCCACCGCCCGCGATTGATCGGCGGTGATCTGCCGCGCCACCCAGACAAAGCTGTGATTGCTGGCCAGGGTGCGTTCCCGCCGCGCCCGGTCCACATCCAGAATCGGCGCCAGTTGCGCCGCTTCCCGTTCCGGCTGGGCGATCTTGTGGGGGTTGGCGAACAGCGACTCCACCGGCAGGCTCATCGCCAGCGGCGTCAGGTTGCGGTCCAGGATGGCGCCCCGGTGGGCCTCCACCGTCACCGTGCGCTGCTGCTGCGCCGTCGCCCGCCGCTCCAGCGCCCCATGCTCGATGACCTGGAGATAATACAGCCGCCCGATGATCACCAGCGCCCACACCGCCAGCGCCGCCTGCAGCGTCAGCAGCCGGTAACGCGGCGTTGCGGGTTGACGTGGACGCGACACTTTCCCTCTATCCCAGGGCCCGCGCCCCGCGCTGACCCCTGACCCCTAATCCCTAAATCCTATCTTCTGAGGGACGCCACCACCGGCGCCGGTGCGTTCTCCACCGCCGGCGCCGCATCGAGGGCGAGGATCTGTCCCGGCAGCGGGTTCTGCATGCCCAGCCGAGCCTGCGCCAGCCCGTAGATGCGCTGCGGGTTGCGCAACGCCGCCTGCTGCAGCTCCAGCCCCCGGTTCCACTGCTCCAGTTGCGCCTGCTGCTGCCGCGCCGCCTCCAGTTGGTAGCCCAGCCGCACCGTCTCAAACCGCATCCAGGCATAGCCGAACAGCAGCAGGAACAGCACCGCGCCCGCCGCCAGCGACAGCTTCTGCTCGCGCCGCCGCCGCGGATCGGCCAGCCGCCGCACCCGCGAATTGTCTATCTGCTGCCGGAAATAAATGTCCATGCCTGCCTCCTGCTATGCCGCCCGCTCGATCGCCCGCAGCTTGGCGCTGCGCGCCCGCGGATTGCGGGCCGTTTCCTCGTCCCCCGGCCGCAGCGCCTTGGGCGTCAGCAGCCGCCAGATCCCCGCCTGCGCCCCCGCCCGGAAGCTCTGCTTCACCGGCCGGTCTTCCAACGAATGAAAACTGATGATCACCGCCCGCCCCCCGGGCTTCAGCCAATCGGGAAGCGCCGTCAACAATTGGGAAAGAGATTCCATCTCCGAGTTCACGTAGATGCGCAGCGCCTGAAACGTCCGTGTCGCCGGATGCATCCCCCGGCGCCCTGAACTTTTCACTGGCCGGTTCACGGCCGCCACCAACTCCGCCAACTGCGCGGTACTGCGTAGCGGCCGTGACCGGACAATGGCTCTGGCAATCCTCCGCGACCTCCTCTCTTCTCCAAATTGGAAAATCAGGTCGGCCAGCGTACGCTCGTCGAACTGATTGACCACCTGCTCCGCCGTCAGCCGCTGCCGAGGATCCATCCTCATGTCCAGCGGCCCGGTGGCGGAAAAACTGAATCCGCGTTCGGCCCGATCCAACTGCATCGAGCTCACCCCCAGGTCGGCGACCACGCCGTCCACCTGGGCGATGCCCTGCTCCCGCAGCCACCGCGGCGCTTCGGCGAAGTCGGCCTGCACCGCCCGAAACTCCACCTCCGTGCCCGCGGCCGCGACCGCCGCGCTCGCCAGGGCGATCGCCGCCGGGTCCTTGTCGAACCCGAACAACTTCCCCTGGCCCATCGCCGCGGCGATCCGGCGGCTGTGGCCGCCCGCTCCCAGCGTGCAGTCCACGTACACCCCGCCGCGCCTCGGCGCCAACTGCTCCACCACCTCCGCCGCCATCACCGGAACGTGTTCCGCCACGGCGGCGCCTTAAATCCCCAAATCGGCCAGCGTCTGCTTGTCGTCGTCGCTGAAGGCCTGCGCCTTCATCTCCGTCAGCAGCCGCTGCTCGTTCCAAACCTCCAGGTACTGCAGGTACCCCAGCACCGCCACGTCGCCGCGCATCTCCGCCGCCTCGCGCAGCACCGCCGGCATCAGCACCCGGCCCTGCCCGTCCATCTCCACCACCTGGCCGTAGTAGTTGGTGCGGCTGAGCAGTTTCTGCTTGGTGGGGTGCATCGAGGGCAGCGCCGCCAATTTCCGCTCAATCTCTTCCCACACCGGCATCGGGTACACCCGCGCCTGCACGCCGTCAAAGCTGGTGATGTAGAACCGGTGCTCGGGATTGACCGCGTCCAACTGGGCGCGGAACTCGGTCGGCAGCTTGAGCCGCCCCTTCTCGTCCACCCGCGCGGGATAATTGCCCCTGAGCATCGTTGTTCCAGCCACAATGTACCACTCTCGACCACCGCTGCCCACATATTATGGGTTTTCTGGATGGCCGCAAGGGAAAAATCTGGAGTATTTCGCTGGTTAAGCGAAGAAAAACCGAAGCGCCGCGTACAGCCCCGCCTGGCCTTGATCAAGCCCAAAGTGGGATGGCCGCAGGGCGGGTTTAGCCGCCGTCTCGCAGCCCCAAAGACCCATGCCGGCATCGCAAACCTGATATGCGGATTCTGGTCATCGGCGGCACCGGATTTCTCGGCCGTCCGCTGGTGCAGGGCCTGCAAGCCGCCGGCCACGAGGTGGCGATCTTTCACCGCGGCGGCCATTGTCCTTCCGGCGGCGCCGGCCACTTCCACGGCGACCGCCGCGAGCTCGAGGCCTTTGGCCCGGCGATGGCCCAATTCGCTCCCCATGTGGTGGTGGATCTGATCTGCGGCTCCGCCGCCGCCGCCCGCCGCACGCTGCGGGTTTTGTCCGCCCCCGGCCGTCGCCTGGTGCTGATCAGCAGCATGGACGTGTACCGCGCCTGGGCGGTCTTTCATGGCGTGGAACGCGGCCCGCTGGAGCCGGTGCCGCTAAGCGAAACCGCCCGCCTGCGCAGCGTCAGCGGCCTCTACCCCGCCGCCACCCTGGCCCACTTGCAGCGCCTGCATCCCTGGATGGCCGAAGGCTACGACAAGCTCGGCATGGAACGTGCCGCCGCTGCCTGGCCGGCCGCGCCCGGCGCCTGGCTTACCATCCTGCGGCTGCCGCCGCTGTACGGACCCGGCGATCCGCACCGCCGCCTGTACCCGCTCTGGCGCCGCATGCGCGACGGCCGTCCGGCGATCCTGTTACAGCGCGGCTGGGCCGAGTGGCGCAGCCCGCGCGGCTATGTCGTCAACATGGCGCATGCGGTGGCGCTGGCCGCCACTGCGCCGCGCGCCGCCGGCCGCGTCTACAACTGCGCCGACAGCGGCAATGCCTCGGAAGCCGAATGGGCCGCCGCAGTCGGCCACGTGGCCGGATGGCGCGGCCGCGTCGTGGTCGTCTCCCCAGCCCACATTCCCCCGCATCTGCGCGTCGTGGCGGCGACCGCCCAGCACTGCGCCGCCGACACCAGCCGCATCCGCCACGAGCTCGAGTTTCGCGAGCCGGTCCCGCGCGACGAGGCCCTCCGCGCCACCCTGGTTTTCGAGCGCGACCATCCTCCGCTCAACTGGGAACCGGCCCTTTTCGACTACGCCGCCGAGGACGCCGTGCTCTCCGGGTTGGGCGTCGCCGCCGTCCGCGCCGGATAGAGATCGGCGAAGAGCGCGAACAGCAGTGCGACCACCAGGAACACCCACAAGCTGCCCTCCGGTCCCACGCTGCCGCCGGTGATCCAGTGGCTGCCGTGGAAGCTGGGCTGCAAGAGCCGCCCCTGCGAGATCTGTCCGCTGTCCGGAACGCCGTAGACGAAGCTTTCGCAATAGTCCC
>JBQCEU010000269.1:0-3096 GCA_051959955.1 Terriglobales bacterium
GATGGTAGCAGAGAACAGTTGCCAGTTGGCGGCAGGGCCCGAGCTGCCCCAGCGGCATGGGGCAAGGTCGCAGGGCCAGAACCGCGAAATTCGGAACGGCGGTTCCCTCAGCGCGGGTCCGCGCCTGTCAATGCCGTAGCGACTCTTGGGGAAGGGGCGAGAAGCAAGCGGCGCGAGGCCGCAGCCGGAGACGGCGAGGGAGCGTACACGGATGTACGTGACCGAGCCGGATCCGGCGAGAACGAAGCGCAGCGCCGCTTATCGCCCCGCCCCACTCCTTCCAAGCCCGCGCGCGAAGTGCGCATTGGCGACCATCTGCGCATCACCACCGACAGCGGCGTCTTCGCCGTGGACGTCAAGGCCCTCAGCGAAATTCGCGGCCCGGCTTCGGCCGCCCAAAAGCTCTACCAGGAATCAGACGATAGCCGCGCCGCCCGCGCCCGCGAAGCCGAGATTCGCCGCCTCAACTGGCAAGCCTCCGCCGACACCCCCGGCCGTCCGACCAAGCGTGACCGCCGCCACATCGCCCGCCTCCGCGGCCACTAACTCACCCCTCACCCCTCACCCCTCACCCCTCACCCCTACATTTTGTAGTGGCCCGTGTCCTCTTCCCCCAGGTTCTCCAGCCACTTGCGCAGCTCCTCGCTGGAACTGGGGTCGGCGGCCGCCACCGCGATCTTCGAGCTCTTCAGCACTTCCTCTTCCACGTAGATGGGGCAATCGAGGCGCAAAGCCAGCGCCAGCGCGTCGCTCGGCCTGGCGTCGAGCGTCATGGTCTCGCCCTCGTGCTCCAGCCACAGCACCGCGTAGAAGGTATCGTCGCGCAGCTCATTGACCACCACCTTGCGCAGGCTGGCGTTGAACCCGGTGAGGAATTCCTTGATCAGATCGTGGGTCATGGGCCGCGGTGGGGCGACTTTCTCGATCTCCAGCGCGATGGCGTTGGCTTCGTAGATGCCCACCCAGATGGGCAGCACCGTGGACCCGTCCTTGTCCTTGAGGATGACGATGGGCGTATTGGTGGAGGCGTCCATCATCAGGCCGCGTATCTTCATTTCAACTTCCATCCCACGCCTCCTTTAGACGGTTTCGGTTCCCACAAAACTGTTGGCGCCAGCCTTGGTTATGCGCACCCGCGTGTAGTCGCCCGGCTTCAGCCGCGCCTCCTGCGTTTGTCCGACGATGGGCAGCGCCGCTGGCGCGGCCGGCAATGCGGTGAAGTTCACCACCCGGTTCGTGCTGGCCCGCCCCGCCCATTGTCCCAGCTTGGGGTGGAAGGCCTCCACCATGACTTCGATCTCGCGCCCCACCCACGGCTGATTGTCTTCGGTCTGGATCTGCTGCTGCCGCTGCTGCAGGATCATCAGCCGCTCGGTCTTGACAGCGTCGGGTATGTCGTCTGCCCACGCCTGGGCCTCGGTATGCGGCCGCGGAGAATACTTGAAGATGAAGGCGCCGGCGTAGCGCACCTCATGCATCAGCTCCGCCGTCTGTTCGAAGTCGGCGTCGGTTTCGCCGGGAAACCCGACGATGATGTCGGTGGTCACGGCCAGCGGCCGCGGACAGGCGCGGATGGCCGCGATCAACTCCAGATACCGCTCCCGCGAGTAACCGCGCCGCATGCCTTCCAGCACCCGGTTCGAACCCGACTGCACCGGCAGGTGGACATGATCGCACAGCACCGGATTGGCGCCCATCACGCTCACGATCTCGGGCGTGAAGTCACGCGGATGCGAGGTGGTGTAGCGTACCCGCTTCAGCCCCTCGACTTCGCCCACCGCCGCCAGCAGCTCGGCGAAGTTCAGCCCGGCGGGCGAGGGGTCGCGGTAGGAGTTCACGTTCTGTCCCAATAGCTGCACTTCGGTGTAGCCCATGGACGCCAGCTCGCGCGCCTCGCGCAGGATGCCGGCGCTGGCGCGGCTGCGTTCCTTGCCGCGGGTGTAGGGCACCACGCAGTAGGCGCAGTGCTTGTCGCAGCCCTCGATGATGGTGATGTAAGCGCGGAAGGGATGGTCGCGCCGCGTCAGTTCGGTCTCGAACGCCTCCTCCTCGGCTTCGCCCAGCCCGGTAACCCGCGCCGCCCCGGCTTCCAACTCGGCGATCAGCTCCGGCAGCTTGGGATAACTGGCCGAACCCACCACCAGGCTGACGTGTGGCGCCCGCTCGAAGATCGCCGCCCCTTCCTGCTGCGCCACGCAGCCCAGCACCCCGAACTTCTTGCCCTGCTTCTGCAGTGCCTTGAAGTTGGCCAGCCGGTCGAAGACCTTCTGCGCCGCCTTGTCGCGGATGCTGCAGGTGTTGAACAGGATCAGTCCGGCTTCCTGCATGGTGGCGACCGGGGTGTAGCCCTGGGCCACCAGCGTGCCCGCGACCCGCTCCGAGTCGTGCACGTTCATCTGGCACCCGAACGTCTCCAGAAAAAAGGTCTTCGCCGCCACTGCGCTCAGTATAGACGATCCAAAAATTTTAACCCCCGGGTGTCGAACTCCCCCGGCCTGTGCGTCGTCTGGATGAAGTTGAGTTTTCCCGGAGGACACCATGAAATACCTTCTCTTGATCTATGACAACGAACAGCGCTTTGCAAGGGGCTACGATCCGGCCGAGTTCGAGGCCTACGGCGCCTTTGGAAAAAAGCACCAGGGCGCAATCCAGGGTGGCCATGCACTCCAGCCCACCTCCACCGCCGCCACGGTGCGGGTGCGCAATGGCAAGACGCAGACCACCGACGGCCCCTTTGCCGAAACCAAGGAGCAGTTGGGCGGCTACTACCTCATTGAAGCCCCCGATCGCGCCGCGGCGGAGAAGATCGCCGCCGAAATTCCCGGCGCCCGTTTCGGCTCCATCGAAGTCCGCCCCATCATGACCTTCGGCGAGTAAGGCTAAGCGGGCCGCGCCGGGGCCCGCGCCCATCAAGGCGCAGCCGGGGGTTTGGGGCCTGGGGCCCCCAAACCCCGGCGAGCATAAGCGGGAGGCGCGGCGGAGCCGCGAGGGGCCCGCGCCTATCAAGGCGCAGCCGGGGCTTGGGGCCTGGGGCCCCCCAACCCCGGCGAGCATAAGCGGGAAGCGCGGCGGAGCCGCGCCGGGGCCCGCGCCCAT
>JBQCEU010000270.1:0-2321 GCA_051959955.1 Terriglobales bacterium
TGATCGCCGCGCTCACCGTCATCCGCCGGCGCGCCGCGCTCGTCGGGGCTGACCTGGAAGACAACGACCTGGCGGATGGCTGACCGATGATCGCCTTCATCGTAGTTGCCACGGCGCTGGCCCTGATCTGTGTGGCCGTCATAGCCATGCCGCTGCTCAAGCCTGTGCCGTCGCACGCTCCCACGGCACCCTGGACGGCGGCGATCGCCGCCGGCGTATTGGTCGTCGGCGCCGGCGCGCTCTACACCACCTGGAGCAACTGGTCGTGGCGGCAGTCGCCGGGCGTCCAGTCACCCGAGGGCATGGTCGAGCGGCTGGTCCACCAGCTCAATGACCATCCCGACGACCTCGGCGGCTGGCTGATGCTCGGTCGGTCGTACGTGGCGCTGCAGGAGTACCCGCTGGCGGTCCGCGCCTACGAGCACGCCGACCGGGTGGCGGGGGGGCGCAGCGCCGATGCCCTGGTGGGGGAGGCCGAGGCCCTCACGCTGACCGATGACGCGCAGCTCACCGGCCAGGCCGGCCAGCTCATCGAGCGGGCGCTCACGATCGATCCGACCTCACCGCAAGCGCTTTTCTTCGGTGCGGCCGCGGCGATGCGCCGGGGCGAGCTGCCGCTGGCGCGCGCCCGCTTCACCAAGCTCCTCTCGCTCAATCCGCCGGACCGAATCAAGACCATCCTCGAGCAGGAGATCTCCGGCATCGATCGCCAGCTCTCTGCTGGCCGTCCGGATCCCACCCCGAAGAAACCCTGACGATTCCAACGGAAGTTGGAGGAACGGAGCCCTCCGGCCGCGGTCCCAACGGAAGGACCCTGCGGCCGGCATGCCTCTTGCTGCGTTTCCGCTGCTCGCTGGCCGGGATTTTCTCGAAGTCCTTGGGCCGCACATCGATTGCTGCCGCTGTGGTTGCCCGCGAGCCCTAACGAACCCAGCTTGTGTGAGGAGAAGTAGTGATGGCTCAGGTATCAGGTCATGACGGACGCACCTCGGAGGGCCGTACGTCCAATCGAGGGTTTGCCTCGATGAACGCGGAGCGGCAGCGCCAGATCGCCAGCATGGGCGGTAAGGCCGTGCCCGACGAGAAGCGTAGTTTCTCGCAGAATCGACGACTCGCGGCCGAGGCCGGCCGCAAAGGCGGACAGAGTGTCCCCGGGTCGAAACGCAGTTTCTCGCAGAATCGCGAGCTTGCCGCCACCGCCGGCCGCAAGGGCGGACAGAGCGTGCCGGATGAGAAGCGCAGCGTCTCGCAGAATCCGGAGCTGGCGGCTGAAGCCGGCCGCAAAGGTGGGCAGGCGAGCCATGGAGGAGGCGGGGGCGACTCTCACCGGGAAACGAGGTCCTAACGAGCCCTTCCGGGCCCTTGGGACCACCGGCGGCCATCGAGCTGCCGGCCCCCCTTTTTTTCTTCCTTCTTGCAAAGATTGCCCTCCCGATTGCAGTTCTTACCGACCCGCTCCCGTCCAAGGTGGATGCGCTTGACCCTCCGCACCCCGTGGACTATGTTCCCCGCCAGCAGAAACTAGGGGAGCCCCGGCAAGGGGCTGAGAGGCCAATGGCGCCGGCAGGCGCGGCATGGCGACCCTCGAACCTGATCCAGTTCATGCTGGCGTAGGAAAGTTCTTTCCGTCCGCTTTCTGACGACGGCTCGCTGGATCTTCCGCGGTCCAACCGCTTGAGGAGCATCCACGATGAGTGCCGTTCCGCTGACCGTCGTCTCCGAGTCGCTGCCCGCGTCCCGCAAGGTCTTCGGGGCCGGCCGCATCCATCCGCAGCTGCGGGTCCCCATGCGGGAGATCACGCTGCATCCGTCGGCGGGCGAGGCGCCGCTCATCGTCTACGACTCCTCGGGTCCCTACACCGACCCTTCCGTGCGCATCGACATCGAGAAGGGACTGCCGCGCATGCGCGAGGAGTGGATCCTGGGAAGAGGGGACGTGGCGGCCGGCGAGGGACGCGCCGTGCGGCCCGAGGACAACGGACTCACCGGCAACGGCGCCAACGCCGCGCCGACATTCCCGGTGAGCCGCCGCCCCCTCAGGGCGCGCGGGACCGCCGCTCCCACTCAGATCGCCTACGCCCGCGCGGGCATCGTGACCCCTGAGATGGAATTCGTGGCCATCCGCGAGAACCTCGGCCGCGAGCAGCGTCGCGCCGCCGCCGTCCGCGACGGACAGTCCTGGGGCGCGGCGATCCCGGATCTCGTCACCCCCGAGTTCGTGCGCGCCGAGGTGGCCGCGGGCCGCGCCATCATCCCGGCCAACATCAACCACCCGGAGTCGGAGCCGATGATCATCGGCCGCAACTTCCTGGTGAAAATCA
>JBQCEU010000271.1:0-11821 GCA_051959955.1 Terriglobales bacterium
TCCGATGCCGCAGTAGAGAGTATCAACTCCTGCACCGCCTGCCACCGACAACTCTGGTACTCCCATCGCCGAGGGGATCAGGGTCGCATGCTCTCCGCCATTGGCATGGTGGAAAAAATTTCTTGAAGATTGTATACAAAGTGATTAGAATCTCCTTAAATTCGGGTAGAAAGTTCCAAGGGCGCGGACCGACCTCCCCGCGCCCTTGATGTTTTTTGGGTCATGCGTACGATCCCCGACTCCACACGCCCGCGGGTAGTCAACAGCAGCCTGCCCTCGCCCAGCGGCCAAGCAGCGGTCGTGCTTGGGTTTCTGCTCGGCACCTGGATGCTGGTGAACGGGCTGACCTACGGCATCACCGGCGCATTCCTGCCCGTTCCGGCAACCATACCGCCGGCGCCGGGACCCGCCATGGCGCTGCTGAGCACGGTTTTTGGCGCCCTGTGGATGATCGTTCCCAACCTGTTCCTGTTTCAGAACCGGCTGGCGACGTGGAAGGCGATGCTGGTGCTGGTGGTCGCCACCTCCTGGTACTTGGGCGCGGCCACGCCGCTGCTGCTGGCGCAGTTGGTGCTGTTGCTGCTGCCAGGGACGCGACGTGGTTTGCGCTAGCTTTCCAACTCCGCCAACGGCTGGGGCTCCGGGTCCTGGATGTCGCTGTAGTAGCCGCGGGCGCGGTTGACCTCGAGGTAGTGGCGGTGAGCCCGTTCCCAGGCCTGATCGTCGGGCGGACCAAACATCTTCTGGTACAACGGCGTTCCGGGAAAGGCGAACACCGGCACGGGCTGACTGACCCAGACGCCTTCGCCGATCAGGGCCGCGCGCCAGGCGGCGATCGCCTCCAGGTCGTCTCCATCATCGGCGATGAGGTTGGCCTGCACCCAGGGGATGTGCCGCCGCGCGGCGCGCAACAGCTCGCGGATGCGGTCGGTGTCGAGCCGGCAGCCCTTGCGGAAGCGGGCGCGGCCTTCGGGTGTGACCGACTCAATGCCGCACTCCAGCGACACGCAGCCGGCGGCGCCGAGAGCGGCGAGCGTGTCCTCATTCCACAGGTCAATCCTGGTCTGCACGCCGAAATTCACCGGCAGCGTGCCCAGGGCCTGCAACAGTGCCGGGGTGGAGCGGGCGCAGCCGAAGATTTCGTCTATGAAGTAGATGTAGTCCAGCCCCGCGCGCGCCAGCGCCTCCACCTCGCGGGCTACGCTCTCCACCGGGCGGGGGCGGAACTGATTGCGGAACAAGGTTTTGTTGCAAAAAGTGCAGGCCCAGGGACAGCCGCGGCTGGCCTCGACTTCGGCGCCGCGTCCCGAGCCCTGAAAGACATGGTGACGGTGGCGGCGGTGGGCGAGCGGATAGCGGCCAAAATCGACAGGGGGCGAGTGGGCGAGGTCGGCCTGATTGTGGCCGGGGTTGAGGCGAAGGCCACCATCCGCGCGCCAGGCACAGCCGGGAAGCTGTGACCAGCCGCCGGCCAGCCGGGGCAGCACCTCATCGGCCTCGCCCTGAATGACCAAGTCGCAGTCGAGCTTGGCCAACACGGCGCCGGGGGTGGCCGAACCGTGGGGCCCGATGGCCACGGCGCAGGCGCCCGGCGCCGCTGACCGCAGTTCGTGCATCCACTGGGCCGGCAGGCGCAGCTCGGGCTGGGGGCAGCGCCAAAAGAGATAGGTGGGGGCCGTGGTCAGGACCAAGTAATCGGGGGCGAAGGTGCGCACCCGCCGGCCGGCTTCCGCCGGCGACAACTGTTCCAAGTGGGCATCGAGCAGCAGGGTCTCGTGTCCGGCCGCTTCCAACTGCTGGCGCGCAAAGAACAGCTCCAGCGGCAGGTGGGTGTCAGGACAGCCGAAATAGGTCGAGCCGTGAAAATCCCAAGCCGGCTGCACCAGAGCGAACTTCACAGGCGGGCCTCCAATTCCAGCTCGCGCACCGGTCCGCGCGCCTGCGGGTCGGGGGCACAGACCCAGGTTTCCGGCTCCGGATGGGCCAACAGCGACATGCCGCTGGTGCGCAGCATGGCCTCGGCCGCGGTGGCGTTGGGGATCCACCAGTTGGTGGGATCGCCGGCGTAGCTGTTCTCGATGAAATACATGCGCGGAAAGCTGGGCTGGGCGAAAGGCGAGCGATCCCAGAAGTTGTAATCGGCCGCCGGGGAGTCGCCGCCGTGCTCACCACGCAGCATGGTCTGAAACACCAGCCGCTGCCGCACCAGCGACACCACCAGGTCCAAGGCATAAAGGGGATAACGCAGGTGGTAGAAGAGGCCAAGGAAGAACACGTAGTCAAACTGGCGATGGAAGTCACCGAGGTGGTACACCGACATCTCGCGCCACTCGATTTCCAGCCCGAGCACGTCGGCGGCGAAGCGCGCCTGCGCCAGGTAGCGGGGATCGGCATCCACCCCCACCACGTAGGCCGCTCCCCGCCGTTTGCACTCCAAGGCGTGGAAACCGGCATTGCAGCCCACGTCCAACACGCTCAGGCCATCGAACCTCTCCGGCAGCGCGGTGGCTATTTGCCGCCATTTGGCGGCAGGGTAATCGCCGAGAAAATGATGGGGAGCGGTGGGTACGCCCTTGAGGTCAAGGTTCTGAAACCATTCTCCCAGCCGCTCGACTTGCTCGCGAATGGCGGCGGGGCTCATCTCCATCGCCGGATTCATTCTGCTGAAAAGATGCCGCGCGGGCAGAGCGGGTGGTATTTACCAGAAGCGCGGGCAGGTCGGAGCAGAGCGCGGCGGCGCCGGCGCGGGTGAGCAGGCGCATGCGGGCGGGGTGGTTCACCGTCCAGACCAGCACCTGCCAGCCGTGGCGGCGCAGGTGCTTCACGTACCAAGCGGTGCAGAAAGACTGCTGAGGAGCAATCCAGCCGACCTTGGCCTGCCGCAGGCGGCGCAGGCTGGTGGGCCGCTTCAGGTTGAGGCAGAGCGGCACAGCGGGCGCCCATTGGGCCATATGCGCTAAAACCGCCGGATCAAAGCTGCTCACCACGTACCCGCATTGCGGTGGCCAACGATGCAGCAGGGCGGCAACCGTCGGCACCGCTTCCGGCGCCTTGATCTCCAGATCGAGCCAGGTGCGATCCCGATAGCGCCGCAGCACCTGATCCAAAGTGGCCATTTGAGGGTGCAGACGTCGCAAGCTTCGCAGGCTGGCGTGGGCGATTGGTATGGTGTCGCGCCGATAGCGCAGCTCCGCATCGTGGTGCACCACCACCCGGCCGTCACCGCTGAGCCGCAAGTCCAACTCCAGCCCGTCGCAGCCTGACGCCAGCGCCCGATCAAAGGCGGCCAGCGAGTTCTCCGGCTCTGGCCAGCCCGGGCAGCGATGGCCGCGGTGCCCCAGGCACAGGGGGGCGGTTTCGGACAGAGACATGCCCCAAGCCTAGCAGCACCGCGGTATAGTTTGACCGGAAGGAGAAAGTGGGCTTGGCGACCGCGAGCAAGCCCACTCCTGTCATATGATCTCGGGCGGCAATGCCACAGTGTTTGTCTCCGACATGGATCGCGCGGTGGAGTTTTACACGCGTACTCTGGGTCTCAACTTGGCGGAGCGTTACGGCAACCACTGGGCCACGGTGGAAGCCGGCCAGGGGCTGACCATCGGGCTGCATCCACCCTCTCCCCAACACCCCGCGCCCGGAACACCAGGCGCCATCGTCCTCGGGTTGCGGATTACCGTGCCCATCGAGGACGCTCGACGGCAATTGGAAATCGCCGGCGTCCGGATCTTGGGCGATATTGTCCGCAGCCAGGAGGGTAATTTTCTTCACCTCCAGGACCCAGACGGCAACCGCATGTATCTTTGGGCCGAAGCTTGGGGTTAGCCCTGACCCCGATCGAGGGCGGCGGCGCGGGCCTGGGCCCGCCACCACCACAGCCGGCCGCGCAGGGTGCGGTTATAGACGCGGAGATGGTGAAGCTCGAGGCGTTCCTGGGTCCAGTCGGCTTTCCAGTGGGCGTCCTCGCCCAGCATCTCGTAGCTGGCGAAGCCGGCGGCGTGGGCATGTTGCAGCAGCAGCCAGCGCAGCACGCTGCCGGGTGAGCAGGCACGCAGCGTCTCGTCATAGGCGATCTTGAGCGAGTAAAGACGGCGGGTGTATGGATCCAGGCAACAGTACTCAAAGGCGATGAGACGCTGGTTGAGGCGCAGGCAGAAGATGCGCAGTTGACCGCGGGCGGCGAGGCGGAAGGCCAGCTTCTGATAGAAGCGTGTGGTGCCGGGCGAATCGAGCATCGCCGTGCCATGCGCGCCTTTCCAGCCCGCCTGTTCCAGCGCCAGGCAGTCCGCCAGGTGCTGATGCAATGCCTGGGGCTCGTTCACGGCGGTGAGTTGCAGACTGCCCAGGGCCTCGAGGCGTTTGCGGCGGCGGCGATAGTTGGCGCGGAGTTCGGAGCGGAAGGCAGCTTCAATCTGTGGCCAGGCTGATTCCAGCCGGACGCGGCGTTGCCAACCGCGGCCCCGCAAGCGCAGCGGCAGCCCCGCGGCCTGGAAGGCGACGGCGGCCTGGGCAGCGGCGGCGGCAGGCAGGGCGTTGAGGTCACACCGGTCCCAGTCGCGGCGGCGACGCAGTTCGGCGGCCGCCAAAGCCCATCCGGCTTTCTCCGCGCCGCGCGCGGCCAGCAGGTTGAGCCGCTGGGTTCGGACGTCCTCGAGGAAGCGGATATGGCGTGTGATCCGGTTGTGGCGCAGCGGCAGCACCGCCCGCAAGCGCGCGTCGGTGTCGCGCAGCAGGAGGATGAGCGCCTTCTCCCGCGACCGCAGCGCCCCGGAAGCCTTCCAGCAGGCCGCGGTCCAAGGGTGGCCGAGCAGCGCGCCATCTTCACATCCCGCCGCCAAACCGTTCCACTCTGATTCGAGCCCCAGGAACTCACGCCAGCCACTAAGTTCTTCCAGGCGCCAGCCTGGGGATGGCGGCGCGGGCCAGTCTTTGTCTACTATGGTTGCGGGATGACTCGACACCTGCCTGGATTCGATGACGTACGTGCCGCCCGCGAGCGTATCCGCGGCCGCATTGCCCGCACCCCCGTGCTGCACTCCCGTTCGCTCAACCTGGCGGTGAACGCCGGCGGAGAGACAGAAGTCTTTCTGAAATGTGAAAACTTCCAGCGCGCCGGCGCCTTTAAGTTCCGCGGCGCCACCAACCGGCTGCTGCAGTTGAGCGACAGCGAAAAGCGGCAGGGAGTGCTGGCTTTTTCCAGCGGCAATCATGCCCAGGCGGTGGCGCTGGCGGCCCGCGACCTGGGGATTCAGGCGGCGTTGGTGATGCCGACGGATGCCCCCAGGGCCAAACTGGACGCTGTCAGGGCCTTCGGGGGAGAGGTGCACCTCTACGACCGGGCGAAGGTCAATCGGGAAGCGTTCGCCACCGAGTTGGTACGCAAGCTGAATCGCGTGCTGGTGCCTCCCTTTGACGATCCCCACATCATTGCCGGCGCCGGCACGGCGGCTCTGGAGCTGTTGGAGGAAGTACCGGACCTGGATGCGCTGGTAGTGCCGGTGGGCGGCGGCGGGCTAATTTCCGGCTCGGCGCTGGCGGCACATGGAATCAACCCCAAGCTCCAGGTTTTCGGCGTGGAACCGGTGACGGCCGCGGACGTGAAGCTTTCGCTGGAGAGAGGCGCCATTACGCCCATCGCCGACAACCCGACTATCGCCGATGGACTGCGCACCGTGCAGCCGGGCGAATTGACCTTCGCCATCATGCGCGAGCACCTGGCGGGGGTGGTGACGGTGACCGACGATCAACTGATTGGCGCCCTGCGGCTCATGCTGCTGCGGATGAAGATACTGGCCGAGCCGTCGGGCGCGGCCGCGGTGGCCGCCCTCATGGCAGGCGCGGTGCCGGGCCTCTGCCGGGTGGGTGCGATCGTGAGCGGCGGCAACCTCGACCCCTCGGCCCTGGCCCGCTACCTCAGCTAAGCGCAAGCCGCAAGCCCGGCATGCGTCAGTCCTCCGCGCAGCGTTCCTAGCGGCCTACGAGAGCGGGCGGCGAGGCGTAGCCGCGCCGGGCGCCCGCATTTTATGGAGGCCAGCCGGATCCCCAGCGCGAGCTCCCGCCCCCCTCTCTGGAGATGCGGAGCCGGGGCGCAGGGGCCCCCGGCGCAGCGTCCCTGGCGGCCTTGGAGAGCGGGCGGCGCGGCGTAACCGCGCCGGGCGCCCGCGATCAATCTATGCCGCGTGGCGCTCGCCGCCATGGGTGCGGGTGGGGCGGGGCTGCTTGCCCGCCTTGCGGCGATGCTCTTCCCAGCGCTTTTTGGCGGCTTCGGAGATGCGCGCCCGGCCCTCCGGACTGAGGCGGCTGCTCTTGGAGCCGGTGACCAGCTCTTCCAGGATGCGGATGGCCTCTTCCAAGCGCGCCTGCTCCCGTTTCAGTTCGGCCAACGACCGCTGTAGTTGATTCGAGCTCCCAATCATGCCTGACCTCGCTGTTACTTCCATGTCAGTTTAGACGAAGCCACAGGCCCAAACGATCACAGCAATTTTTGCCACCCCCGCGGGCAGCCCCATAGTGGGATCAGTGCTTGATGACCGGCGGTCCATCCACTTTGGGCACCGTCACCGGCCGCGGCACCCCACCCGGAACACTGACTCCGGTTTCGACTTTTGACTTGATCAAGGCCCGCAGTCGGGCCTGCATTCTCTGGAAGTCAGAGGTGGTGACGATGTAGTCAGGCTTGGGCGGCAGGATGGTGGAGATCTCTTTCTCCGTCAAGGCGATGCGGTCGGGTGTCTGGGGATGACTGGAGAACAGGCGGGAGACCAGGCCGGGTTTCTGCTTTTCGTCCGACTCGATGATTTCAAACGCGCGCGTCATGCCGTTGGGATCATAGCCGGCCTTCCACAAGTATTGGGTGCCCAGCCAATCGGCCTCCTGCTCGGCGCCGCGGCTGAAGCGCTCAAACTGCAGCGGCACGATGGCCGAGGCCGCCTCCTGGGCGCCGATGCCGGCCAGCCCCGGTCCCGCCACGATGACGGCGGGGATGGTGAGCAACTGCATCAACTCCGCTTTGCTGGCGTTGCGGGTGCCGTGGCGCGCCGCCACGTGGGCGATTTCGTGGGCCATGGCGCCTGCCAGCTCGTCTTCTTCCTTGCAGGCCAGAATGATGCCGCTGTTGACGAAGAAGAAGCCGCCGGGCAGGGCAAAGGCGTTGATGGAGTCATCCTGCAGGACGTGCACGGTAAACGGCACCTTGGCGTCGGAGTTGCGCACCAGGTTCTGGGCCAGCCGGTTGATGTACTCATTCACCTCCGGGTCGGTGATGACCTTGCTCTGCTCCATCACCTGCTGCGCCAGCCCCTGGCCGAGGGCGATCTCTTTTTGCTGACTGTAAAAATCCAGCCCCTTGCCCACGTCGCGGTGACCGATCAGGGCCACATTGTCTTCGGCCTTGAGCTTCTTGGCCGTGGCTTTGTCAGCCACCGGCACGCCCGCGACGCTGGTACTGGAATCGGGGGGCTGAGACTGCTGCGCGCGGCTGGCCCCTGGCCACAGGCAAGCGCCGGTCAGGAGAAGCCCGAGGGAGAGGCTGCGAAATACGGATTGCGGCACGACCCACCTGCCTTTTAGATGGCCTGGCCCCCGCGCCCGTTACACCGCTTACTTGCCGATGCAAAAGGTGGAGAAGATTATCTCCAGTATATCCTCAACCGTAGTCTGGCCCGTAATGGCGTCCAGGGCGTGCAGGGCCTCATAGAGGTTCACCAGCAGCACTTCGTGAGGAATCTGGCCGGCGGCGGCGGCGGCCTGCTCCAGTTCGCCCGCCGCCAGCGCCAATTGCTGGGCGTGGCGGGCGTTGGTGATGTAGTCGGACTCGTGATCGGCGGTGGGCAGGATGCGCTCACGCACCCCGGCGCGCAGCGCTGCGCAACCCTCGCCGGTCAGCGCCGAGACGGTAAAACCATCCTGGCCTGACTCCCAGCCGGCGGCAGGCGTGAGGTCGCTTTTGTTCCACACCAACACCGCCTGCGGCATGGCCGCGAGCCTGGCCAGCAGGTCGTGGTCGGCGGCGGTAGGGGGTTGGGAACGGTCCAGCACCCCCAACACCAGGTCGGCATCGGCGGCCGCCGCCCAGCTTTTTTCAATACCCAATTGCTCGGCCTGACCTTGGGGCGTCCGGATGCCGGCGGTATCCACCAAACGTACCGGAATGCCTTCCCAACTGAACTCCTCCTCGATGACGTCGCGCGTGGTGCCGGGTTCGGGGGTGACGATGGCGCGATCGCGCTGCAAGAGGCGGTTGAACAGGCTCGATTTGCCCACGTTGGGCCGGCCCAGCAGCGCCAGGCGCATGCCTTCGCGGATGCAGCGGCCGCGGGCGAAGCCCGACTGCAACCCGGCCAGTTGCCGGCGCGCCGCATCCAGGGCGGCGGCCACCTCGGTGGCCGGCAGTACGCTGACGTCGTCGTCGGCGAAGTCAATCCCGGCCTCCAGGCGTGCAATCAATTCCGTGAGCTGGCGGTGCAACGGGCGCAGCAGCCGCGCCACCGCGCCCTCCATCTGACGCGCGGCGGTGCGGGCCTGAAAGAGAGTGTGAGCGGCGATCAGGTCGCCGATGGCCTCCGACTGGCTCAAATCCAGCCGCCCATGCAAGAACGCGCGGCGGGTGAACTCGCCCGGCTCGGCCAGCCGCGCCCCGCGCTCACAGGCATCACGCAGCAGGGCCTCGAGCAGCACCGGCGCGCCGTGGGCGCTGATCTCCACCACATCCTCGGCGGTGGCCGAGTGCGGCGCCGCGAACCAGGTGGCCACCACTTCATCGAGCAGCGCACCGTCGCGGTCGCGGTAACGGGCCCAGGTGGCATGGCGGGGCCGCAGCTCGATGCCGCCGAGCATGGCCCCGGCCAGGGCGCGGGCGCGATCGCCCGACAGCCGCACCACGCCCAGGCCGCCGCGGCCGGCGGGGGTGGAGATGGCAACGATGGTATCTTCGCGAAGCACGGCGCGCTTACTGCCGGCGGGCGGCTTCGCGCACCGCCTGTTCGAGCATCTGTTCGGGGCTCAGCTCTCCCGGGTCGGCGGTGGCGGCGGCGACCGGAGCCGGCGGCAGCTTGCCCAGCCAGCGCGCCAGCGAGCGCTCCAGGCCGGCCGACGAGAGCGGCTTGCGGAGCACGGCGTCGGCGGCAGCCAGCGCCTCCGGGGGCACCCGCGCCAGGGCGCCGAGCAACACCACCACGGGCAAGGCGGGCAGGCCGGGATACTGCTTGATTTCCCGGCACAGGGTCATGCCGCCCAGGCTCTCGCCCTCGGCGCCCGGCAGGGCGGCATCCACGATCACCAGCGCCGGACGGCGGGCGGCGAGGGAAGCGCGGGCAGCGGCGCCGTCGCCCACCGCCTCGACGGCGAAGCCCAGGCCGGTGAGGTACTCGATGCCCATGCGGCGGGCGTGGGGGCTGTCGTCCGCCAGCAGGATGGTGGCAGGCATCTCCCGATTATAATTGGGGTTCCGTGTTCACCGAATTAGCCAAGTCGTACGCACCGCAAACCATCGAGCCGCGCTGGGCGCAGGCCTGGGTCGCGCAGCACCTCTTCCAGGCGCAAAACGGCCACCCCAGGGAGCGGAACTGGTCGCTGGTGATTCCGCCGCCCAACGTCACCGGCTCGCTGCACATGGGCCACATGCTGGAGCACACGCTCATAGATATCATCGTGCGCTGGCAGCGGATGCAGGGGCGGAACGTACTCTGGCTGCCGGGCACCGACCACGCCGGCATCGCCACCCAGATGGTGGTGGAGCGCATGCTGGCGGAAAAAGGCGAGAGCCGCCAGGCCATGGGGCGGGAGCGGTTCGAGGAAGCGGTGTGGGAGTGGAAGCGGCAAAGTGGCGATCGCATCGTCGAGCAGATGCAGCGGCTGGGCGCTTCCTGCGACTGGTCGCGGGCGCGCTTTACGCTGGATGCCGGATTGTCGCGCGCGGTGCGCACCGTCTTTGTGCGGCTCTACCAGGAAGGGCTGATCTACCGCGGCCGCTACATCGTCAACTGGTGCCCGCGGTGCCAGACCGCGGTCAGCGACCTGGAAGTGGTGCATGAGCCGGTCAACGGCAAGCTCTATCGTGTGCGCTACGCCGTGGCGGGGGCGGTGGGGCAGTTTCTGGAGGTGGCGACCACGCGGCCGGAGACCATCCTGGCGGACGTGGCCGTGGCCGTGAACCCGGCGGACCCGCGCTATACGGCGCTGATCGGCAGGCAGGTGGAAGTGCCGCTGACCGGCCGCCGTATGCCGGTGATCGGCGACGAGATCGCCCAGCCGGAGTTCGGCACCGGCGCGGTCAAGATCACGCCCGGCCACGATCCCAACGACTTCGCCGCCGGCGAGCGCCACCAGTTGCCGCAGTTGGTGGTGCTCGATGAGGCGGGGAGGATGAGCGGCCCGCACGCCGGCGCCTATGCCGGGCTCGACCGCTTCGCCGCGCGCCAGCGCGTGGTGGCCGACCTGGAGGCCGCCGGGCTGTTGGCGGCGGTCACCGACCATCCCATGGCGGTGGGCAAGTGCCAGCGCTGCCGCACTGTGATCGAGCCGCGCATTTCGACGCAATGGTTCGTCAAGATTGCCCCGCTGGCGCAGGCCGCGGCGCGCGTGGTGGAAGAGGGCCAAATCCGCTTCACGCCGGAGAACAACAAGCACATCTATCTGGGCTGGATGGCCAACATCCACGACTGGTGCATCTCGCGGCAGCTTTGGTGGGGGCATCGCATTCCCGCCTGGTACTGCGACGCCTGTTCGCAGACCCTCGTGGCGGAGGAGGCGCCGGCGGTCTGCCCGGCCTGCGGCGGCGCGCTGCGCCAGGACCCGGATGTGCTGGACACCTGGTTCAGCTCCGGCCTGTGGCCCTTCTCCACCCTGGGCTGGCCGGAATCAACCGCCGACCTGCGCGATTTTTACCCCACTTCGCTGCTGATCACCGGCTTCGACATCCTGTTTTTCTGGGTGGCGCGCATGATCATGCTGGGCGTGCACTTCACCCACGAGGTGCCCTTTCGCGAGGTCTACATTCACGCCCTGGTGCGCGACGCCGAACGGCAGAAGATGTCGAAGACCAAGGGCAACGTGATTGACCCGCTTCTGGTGACGGAAAAGTACGGCACCGATGCGGTGCGCTTCACCCTCGCCGCCATGGCCGCCCCCGGCACCGACATCGCCTTGTCGGAAGACCGCATGGCCGGCTACGCCGCCTTCGCCAACAAGATCTGGAACGCCGCCCGCTTCATCTTCCTCAGCGCCAACCAGGCGGGCGCGGCGGCGCCGGCGGAGAGCCCCCGCCACCTGCGCCCGCTGGGGGCGCACATGGTGGACCGCTGGATCTTTTCCCGCCTCAACGCGGTGGCGGCGCAGATGCAACGCAGCCTGGACGGGTACCGTTTCCACGAAGCCGCCGACACGCTGTACCACTTCTTCTGGCATGAATTCTGCGACTGGTACATCGAGCTCACCAAGCTCCGCCTGCAGGCGGGGGATGCCGCGGCCGTTCCCAATCTGCTGGTGGCCTTCGACGGCGCCCTGCGCTTGCTGCACCCGGTGATGCCGTTCATCACCGAAGAACTGTGGACGGCGCTGCACCGCGAGGCTCCGCCCGCCGTCTCGATCGCGCTGGCCACCTTCCCTGAACCCGACGCCACTGCCGCTGACAGCGAGGCGGAAGCCGCGGTGGGCGCCCTGCAGGCGGCGGTGACCGATGCGCGGCAGTCACCCGCGCGGCTGCCGGAATACCTCGAGGATGCGGCGCTGGCCTGGGCGCGTGATTATCTGCCCCGGCTGGCGAAGATCGGCCAGAAACCACCGGCCGATCCGGCGCAGGAGAAGGCCCGCCGCGAAAAGCGCCGCG
>JBQCEU010000272.1:0-7621 GCA_051959955.1 Terriglobales bacterium
GATGCGGTCAAGGACGACGTGCTCGGCAAGCTCGAGGACGACGAGAAGACGGGTGCGCAGATCATCCTCCGCGCGCTCGAGGAGCCGCTCCGGCAGCTCGCCGAGAACGCAGGCCTCGAGGGCTCGATCGTCGTCGGCCAGGTTCGCGGCGCGAAGAAGGGCCACGGCCTTCTCCGCCCGCACCAGCGCCACGCCGCCGCCGGGGACAATCCCCTCCTCGACCGCCGCGCGCGTCGCGTGCATCGCGTCCTCGACCCGGGCCTTCTTCTCCTTCATCTCGCTCTCGGTGGCCGCGCCGACCTTGATCACCGCCACGCCGCCGACCAGCTTCGCCAGCCGCTCCTGCAGCTTCTCGCGGTCGTAGTCGCTGGTGGTGTCGTCAATCTGGGTGCGCAACTGCTTCACCCGGCCCTCGATCTCGGCCGTCTTGCCGGCGCCCTCGACCAGGGTGGTGTTGTCCTTGTCAATCACCGCCTTCTTGACCCGGCCCAGTTGGCTCAACTGCACCGACTCCAGCTTCACACCCAGCTCCTCGCTGATGAACTCGCCGCCGGTAAGCACGGCGATGTCCTGCAGCATGGCCTTGCGGCGGTCACCGAAGCCCGGCGCCTTGACCGCGGCGGCGTGCAGCGTGCCGCGCAGCTTGTTGACCACCAGCGTGGCCAGCGCCTCGCCCTCGACGTCCTCGGCGATGAGCAGCAGCGGCTTGCCGGCGCGCGCGATCTGCTCCAGCAGCGGCAGCAGATCCTTCATCGAGCTGATCTTCTTCTCGTGGATCAGGATGTAGGGGTCCTCGAGCACCACCTCCATGCGGTCGGGGTCGGTGACGAAGTAGGGCGACAGGTAGCCGCGGTCGAACTGCATCCCCTCGACCACCTCCAGCAGGGTCTCCATGGTGCGCGACTCCTCGACCGTGATCACCCCGTCCTTGCCCACCTTCTTCATCGCCTCGGCGATGATGCCGCCGATGGTGGCGTCGTTGTTGGCGCTGATGGTGCCCACTTGGGCGATCATCTCGCCCTGCACCGGCTTCGACATCTTCTTCACCGCCTCCACCGCCGCCGACACCGCCTGGTCAATGCCGCGCTTGAGCGCCATCGGGTTCGATCCGGCGGCGACGTTCTTCACTCCCTCGCGGAAGATGGCCTGGGCCAGCACCGTGGCCGTCGTGGTGCCGTCGCCGGCGACGTCGCTGGTCTTCGACGCCACCTCGCGCACCATCTGCGCCCCCATGTTCTCCAGCGTGTCCGGCAGGTCAATCTCCTTGGCCACCGTCACTCCGTCCTTGGTGATGGTGGGCGAGCCGAACTTCTTCTCGATCACCACGTTCCGCCCCTTGGGGCCGAGCGTGATCTTGACCGCATCCGCCAGCGTGTTCACCCCGCGCAGGATCGCCTGCCGGGAACTCTCTCCGTGTACGATTCGCTTTGCCATGTCGTCAGTGTCTCCTCAATCCGTTCTTCAGGTTCCTGGTCTTACTTGCTGAGCACGCCCAGCACTTCTTCTTCGCGCAGGATCAGCAGATCCTCGCCGTCCAGCTTGATCTCGCTGCCCGAGTACTTGCCGAACAGGATGTGGTCGCCTTCCTTGACATCAAGCGGCAGCACCTTGCCCTCTTCGGTGACCTTGCCCTTGCCCACGGCGATCACCTTGCCCTCCTGCGGCTTCTCCTTGGCGCTGTCGGGGATGATGATGCCGCCCCGCACCGTCTCCTGCTCCTCGATCCGCTTCACCAGCAAACGGTCGTGTAGTGGTCTAACCTTGGCCATCGTTGGTAGTCTCCTTATTCGAAAATGGCGGGAAAGCCAGCCGGGCGGCGCCTCGTTGGCGCCCACCAACGCTCGGCTTAGCACTCTCCCATCACGAGTGCTAATTCTAGCGTGACGGGACCGCCTTGGTCAATCCCACCGTCGCGGGGGGCTGCTGTATACTGTGGGAAGCTGCTGCTGCCGGTCTGGGCGGCGGCCGGGAGTACCCATGTTCGACGGCCTTTTCCAACCCACCCATCTGATCATCATCCTGGTGATCTGCCTGCTGATTTTCGGGCCCAAGAAGCTGCCCGAGCTGGGGCGGGGGTTGGGCGAGAGCATTCGCGAGTTCAAGAAATCCATGGCCGAGGCGCGGGCCGAAGGTACCGAGCCGGCCAAGCCGGCGGCGGCGGAAGAGAAGAAGTAAGCCCGCCTTGCCCCGCCCCGAACGCCTCGCGCTGCTCATCTTTGATCTCGACGGCACCCTGATAGACTCGCGCGCCGACCTGGTGACCAGCGTCAACCTGGCCTTGACGGCGCTGGGCCGCGCCCCGCTGCCCGAAGAGGAGGTGGGCCGCTATGTCGGCGACGGCGCGGCGATGCTGATGCAGCGCGCGCTGGGCCTGGCCCCGCCGCCCGACCCCCAACGCACGCCCCCCACCCCGCCCGTGCTCGCCCCGCCGGCGGCGGAGCTGGCGGCGCGCGCCCTGGAGCTGTTTCTGGAATTTTACGCCGCGCACAAATTGGATCACACCCGGCTGTATCCCGGCGTGGAGGAGAGCCTGCACACGCTGCACGCGGCGGGAGCGCGGATGGCGGTGCTCACCAACAAGCCGGTGCGCCCCAGCCAGGAGATCGTCGCCCGGCTGGGCATCGCCCCGCTGTTCGGAGCGGTGCTGGGGGGCAACAGTTTCGCGCAGAAAAAGCCTGACCCGGTGGGCATCCACGCCCTGCTGGAGCAGTACGGCGTGGAGCCGCGCGCCTGCGTGATGGTCGGCGACTCGGCGGTGGACGTGCGCTGCGGTCGCGCCGCCGGGGTGTGGACGGCGGGCGTCAGCTACGGGTTCGCGCCCGAGAGCCTGCGCGCCCAGCCGCCCGACTGGATGGCCGACAGCTTCCCGCAGTTGGGCGGGGACCTGCTGGCCGCCATGCCACAATAAGGGGAAACCCCCAAAGGAGACCGTTTATGGCACTCAAACCCGGCGTCGCCGCCCCCCAGACGGGCATTTACTGGTGCAGCGTGTGCAAGCTGCCCGGCCAGTTCGAGGCCGGCCAGATCCTGCCCGAGTGCCGCAACAAGTGCGGCCGCGGCGGCTGGGATTTCGTGCAGGCGAAGTAGGCGCCGAGGATGTTGGCGGGCGTCAGCCCGCCCTCCTTCCCTCACCCCTCACCCCTAACCCCTCACCCCTGCTTTACTGCACCGGGCTCTCACTCGCCACCAGCGACTGAAAAATGGCCAGCACGCGGCGCCGGTAGGCGAGCATCTGTTCGGCGAGAGAGGCGAAGCCGGGGTCGCGGGCGGCCGTGCGCTGCCACTGCGACAGCACCGCGGCCGGAACCTCGATGTCGCGGCGCAGCTCCTGGTAGCTATAGCCGCGCAGAAACAGCCCGAAAAAGAAGGCGGCTTCCTGCTCGGGGGCCTCGAAGCCGGCCAGCCGGGGGGCGGCCGCGGCGCCGCTGCTCGGGTTGAGGTTCACATCCATGGCCAAGCTATTGGATACACCCTGCCCGCGCGGCTGACAACCGGCTTGCGTCCCCACCCCCGCCCGGCCGCCCGCAGGCGCTTGACGGGGGCGGAAAAATCAGGTTTAATCCTGCGCCGCAAAAAACACCAGTTGACTGTCGCCGCGCGCGTGCACCCGCTGCCGCCGCCAGCGGCCCACCGCGGCCGCCAGCTCGGCTCCCCGCCGGGTCTCGCAGATCACCACCCCGTCGGCGGCCATCAGGCCGGGGTGGCGCTCCAGGGCGCGCAGCAGGCGCTCGGGCGCCGCCACATCGTCGTAGGGCGGATCGCAGAACAGGAACCCGGCACCGCCGGCGGCCCGCAAGGCCGGGTCGGCGGCCACCTGGCGCAGTCCGGCGGGCAGGGCCCGCGTCCAGACCACCGCCTCCGGCGATGCCGACAGCCCCAGCCCGGCCAGGTTCTGGCGCAACCCGGCGGCGGCGCGCGGGGCGGCCTCCACCCAGATCACCGGCCGCGCCCCGCGGCTGTAGGCCTCCAGACCCACCGCGCCGGTGCCGGCGTAAGCGTCCACAAAGCCGCGCCCCGCCACCCGCGGCCCCAGGATGTCGAACAGCGTCTCGCGCAGCCGGTCGGAGGTGGGCCGCAAAACCGCGCCCGCCTGCGGCCCACGGAGCCGGCGGCTGCCCAGCGTTCCTCCCACAATGCGCATAGCCGAGTATAGGCGCGCGGCGCCGGGTACGCGCGCGGCCGCCGCCGCTTATACTAGGAGTCTGCCCGCCGCGGAGAGATGGCCGAGCGGTTGAAGGCGCACGCTTGGAAAGCGTGTATATCCGAAAGGGTATCTGGGGTTCGAATCCCCATCTCTCCGCCACCCCCCGGCCGCCCCCCCCGCCCCGGCCCCATGCGAACAAAACGCGAAGACATTGTTGCGGAATTGTTGTGCAATTCTGCGTGGAAATCGGGTGCATCAAAAGCGGAAATCAGGATGATAATGCTGGGCAACGTCACTTGTTGAGTCACAGTGAAATCAACGGCAGTCAGTGCCGAGAAAGAGAGAAACACGATGACCACGGTGGAGCGGGAGTTTTCCCGGCGGGAGCGGCAGATCGTAGGCGCCCTGTGTGAGGCCAAGGCGGTGAAGGAGATTGCGCGTGAGCTCGACCTCAGCGTCAACACCGTCAAGGATTATCTGAAGACCATTTACCGCAAGGCGCAGGTGCACTCGGCGCGGGAGCTGATGCGCAAGATGGCGGCCGGCGCGGGGACCCCGGCGGCCGACAGCAGTCTGGCGATGCTGCTGCACACCGCCCAGCGGTTGAGCGCGGCGGCGCCGCCGGCCGAGGTGCTGGTGCAGTTGCACGCCGCCATCCGCAACTGCACCCGGGCGCGGCGGGTGAGCTTCTGGCACTGGCTGCGCAACGGCACGCAGCTTTGCCTGGCGGGGGAGGCGACGAGCACCCGGCCGGGGTCGCTGCTGCGCGTGGACGGCTTCGCGCGCCAGGTGCGCGAGCGCGGCTGGGCGCGGCTGGAACGTCAGGAGCTGGGCGGAGTGGAAGGGCGGGAGTTTGCCGCCCAGGGATTGTTGGGTGAGGTGATCGGCGTGGCCTGCGGGCCCACGGCGCGCGTGCAGGTGGTGCTGGCCGGGGATCCGCTGGAGGGCCGCTTCGGGCCGCTGGACGCGCCCACCATCCGGCTGCTGGTGCGGCTGGCCCACAGCAACGGCGAGACCGGCCTCAGCCTGCGGGCCACCGCCTGAGGGGCGGCGGTTATTTTATTGCAATGCGCGCGACCTGTTCCAGTTGTTGGCGGGTTTGGGTGGGCGTGCGCGCCGGCTCGTGGTAGGGGTCGAAGCGGTTGCCGATCACGGTGGGCACGAAGCGCAAACCCGCCACCGCGGTCTGAAAGCGGTCGAAGCGGCCGCGCGGTGTTACGGTCGGGGTCTTCACTGGATCCCTCCCTCTCCCATGCCGCACATCCCGCCGCCGCAGCAGCCGCCGCCGGTACTTTCGCCGCAAGCGGCAAAATCGGCGCCCCCGCCCGCTTCCGCACGGCCCACGGCCACGCGCGAAAACCAGATGCGGTCCACCGCCTGCGAACCGCAGGCGCAGCGCGGCGCGGCGGCTTCCGCCGTCCAGCTCAGCCGTTCAAACTGCCCGCCGCAGTCGCGGCAAACGTACTCATACATCGGCATGGCTCCATTTTATTACAGCCGCGCTCTCAGCGCCGCCGTCCCAGGGTGAAGCGCGCCAGCGCGCGCAGGCGCTCGGCCGCCGGGCCCCAGCCGGCCAGGGCCGCCTCGGCTTCGTCCACCCGGCGCTGGGCTTCGGCCCGGGCGCCGGCGGCGCCCAGCACGCCGGGGTAGGTGGCTTTGGCCTGGGCGGCGTCCTTGCCCGCCGTCTTGCCCAGCTCGGCCGAGCTGGCGGAGCGGTCGAGCAGGTCATCAGCAATCTGAAAGGCCAATCCTGCACTGTGGCCAAACTGCGCCAGGGCCTCCATCTGTTCCGCGCCGGCGTTCGCCGCCATGCCGCCCAGCAGCACGCTGGCCCGGAGCAGCGCCGCCGTCTTGCGTTCGTGGATCCAGCGCACGGCCTCGAGCGCCGCGCCCTGGGCGCCTTCCATGTCCGCCACCTGGCCGGCGACCATGCCGGCGGGCGTGCCCGCCGCCTGGGCCAGCAGCCCCACCATGGCGCCCGCCTGGGGCGCGCCGGCCAGCAGCTCGAAGGCCCGGGTCAGCAGCGCATCGCCCGCCAGGATGGCCATGGCCTCGCCGTACAGCTTGTGACAGGTGGGGCGGCCGCGGCGCAGATCGTCGTTGTCGAGCGCCGGCAGGTCGTCGTGAATCAATGAATAGGTGTGCACCAGCTCGACCGCCAGCGCCGGTGTCCAGGCGGCTTCGCAGTCATCCCCGAGCACGGCCCGGGCCGCGGCCCGGCACAGCAGCGGCCGCAACCGCTTGCCGCCCCCCAGCAGGCTGTGGCGCATGGCCTGATGCAGGCGCACGGGAGGGATGTCGGCGGCCGGCACCGCGGCCGCCAGCCGGATTTCCACCGCCGCGCGCTCGGCCGCCTGCCAGTCGGAATTTTCTACTTCAGGCATCGCTCGCAGTGTAGCAATGAACCCGGAATGCAATTTCAACGTAACCTCCGGCCGGCATGACAGTTTCAGGAGTTGAGGCAACGACCCGATGAACTCCCTGCTTCGCGACCTCCGCCTGGCGCTGCGCAGCCTGGGCCAGGCACCCGCCTTCGCCGCCATCGCCATCCTCACCCTGGGGCTGGGCATTGGCGCCAACACCGCCATCTTTAGCGTGGTGGACGCGGTGCTGCTGCGGCCGCTGCCCTTTCCGCAACCCGAACAGCTCATGGCGGTGCGCGAGAGCAGCCAGCACTTCCCCAGCATGTCGGTCTCCTATCCCGACTACCTGGACTGGGTGAAGGACAACCACAGCTTTACGCTGCTTTCCGCCTACCGCGGCAATGGCGCCATCATCACCCATGCCGGCCCGCCGGCGGTGATCAACGGCGAAGAGGCGACCTGGCAGTATTTCCCGGTGCTGGGCGTGCAGCCGGAGCGCGGCCGCACCTTCACCGCGCAAGAGGACAAGGTGGGCGCGCCCGATGTGGTGGTGATCTCCGATGCGCTGAGGCGCTCGCGCCTGCAGGCGGACCCCAACGTAATTGGCCGGCAGTTGGAACTCGACTCGCGGCCGCGCACCATCGTGGGCGTGATGCCGCCCGGCTTTCCCGGCCTGTCCACCTCGAAGTACTCGCCGCAGTTCTGGGTGCCGATGGGCGCCACCGCAACCAAGGACTCGGGCATGATGAACCGCGGCAGCCATCCCGGCATCACGGGCCTGGGGCGGCTGAAGCCGGGCGTCACCATGCTGATGGCGCGTGGTGACATGGACCGCATCGCCCGCAACCTGGCGCAGCAATATCCCAAGAGCAACACCGGCGAAGGCGTGGTGGTGGACGCCTATCATGACCGCGTGGTGCGCAACGACGGGCCGCAGGCGTTGTGGACGCTGCTCGGCGCCGTCAGCCTGGTGCTGCTCATCGCCTGCGCCAACGTGGCCAACCTGCTGCTGGCGCGCGCCGCCACCCGGCAGAAGCCCAACGCCATCCGCTCGGCGCTGGGGGCCTCGCGCTGGCGGCTGGTGCGCGAGCACTTGTCGGAGAGCCTGTGCCTG
>JBQCEU010000273.1:0-7077 GCA_051959955.1 Terriglobales bacterium
GGCCGCCGCCCACCATCTCAAAGACCTGTACAGCGAGTTCGGCGACTGGTACCTGGCCATGGCCGCCTACAACACCGGGCCGGCAACCATTCAGGCCATCGTGGCGCGCACCGGCTACGCCGATTTTTTCAAGCTCTACGACTCTGGCGCTTTGCCGCGGAGCTGGCGCAACTATGTGCCGGTGATCCTGGCCATGGCCATCATCGCTGACAACCCCGGCCAATACGGCATTACCGTGCCCGACGCCGACCCACCCCTCGCCCCCGACCTGGAACAGATCACCGTCGCCACAGACATTCGGCTGGCCGCCGAATGCGCCGGCGTCACTGTGGCAGATATACAACACCTCAACCCCGCGCTGCTACACTACGAGGCCCCGCCCGGATATACCCTCAAGCTGCCTCAGGGCACGGCGGCGCGCTATCAGGAAGCCATGGCGCTGGTTCCCGCCAAGGGAAGGCTTCTGTGGCGCATGCATTGGGTGAAGGCGGGCGAGACCTGGAGCCAACTGGCGCGGCGGTATCACCTCAGCGCCCAGCGGCTGCGAACCGCCAACCACCTGCCGGCCGGTCATGCCCCGCTGCCAGGCGCCCCCTTGGCCTTGCCCAGAGGGCCGGTGCTGGTGAAAGCGACGGCGAAGAAAAAGGCGGTTTCCGGCAAGGGTTGAGCTTGCGACGGGAACGCGGACTTGCCAGAATACTGGACACTGCCGAAACCAATCAGGCATAGGATGTATACGAAGGCAGCTAGGAGGCGTGATGCACTTCGACGATGACAACATTCAGCCGTGCTGGGCTGCGGCGAGCGATCCTGACGATCCCTTCGGCGGCTTCGGCGATGACGCCGGCCAAAGCTACGAAGGCGATGAAACCGACGAACTGGACACCTTCGCCGTTCTGACCGAAACGCCGGTCAACGTGGTGAGCTACGAGCCGGTGCCGGCCCCGCCAACCGCGCCTGCACCGCGCCGCGCTCCCGCCAAAAAGGCGCCGGCCAGGAAGGCGCCCGCGAAAAAGGCAACGGCGGTGAAAAAAGCGGCGGCCAAGAAGACGGCCAAGCCGGCTGCCAGGAAAACCAGCGCCAAAAAGGCGGCGAAGCGGGCCCCCAAGCCGGCGAAGCGCGCGGCCGCGAAAAAGACCGCCGCCAAGGCGGCGAAAAAGAGCGCCCGCCCGGCAGCGCGCAAAGTGACGAAGAAGAAGAAGAAGTCGCCGGCGCGTAAAAAGAAGCGCTAACCGGGCGCGGAACTCCGGGAGTGCCGGCACGCAGCGTCCGGCATCTCAAATAGAGCCGTGGACTTGGACTACATCCTTGAGCGCCGCTTGGCCGTGGGCGGAGGGATTTGGACCATCGAGGCCATGCGCGAGGTGTCGCAGTTGGGGTTCACCCACGTGGTGGACCTGCAGGCGGAGTTCGACGACACCGCCTTGGCAAGCTATTTCGGTATTCAAGTGCTGTGGCTTCCGGTGGAGGACGACTTCGCCCCCAAGACGCCGGATTTGCTGGAGCAGGCGACGCGCTTTGCCGTCACCGCGTTACGCAATCCGGAGGCCCAAGTCTACGTGCACTGTGCCGCCGGCATTCATCGCGGCCCGCTGGCGGCGGCAGCGGTGCTCTGCGGATTGGGATTTGAGCCCGCGCGAGCCATCGAAATGGTGCTCGCCCGCCGCCTGCTCGCCGAGTTTCCCGAGCCCTACCGTGGCAGCTTGGAGAGCTGGTACGCCAGCCGCGGGCGGTAGACTGAAGCTATGCTTACGCAAATTGGTTCCAAGCCGCCGGCCGCGGCGCCGGGCGGTGCCAGCCTCGCCGAGGCGCTGCAGGCAGGCGACAAGAGCGACGCCGTGGATCTGCTGCTGGGCTGTCACCAGCGCATCCGCCACTTCACCGCCATGGCTTTGCGCCTGGCGGCCGCCGATGCCCCCCGGGATCAGATCGGTGCCGCCGCCGGCGCCGTCCATCGCTACTACAGCCTCGCCCTGCCGCTGCACGAGGCCGATGAGAACCAGTCGGTGTATCCCCGGCTGCGGGCAGCGCTGGCGGCCGCCGGAGCGCAGTTGGAGGCCGAAGCCAACCAGGCCATGGTGGATCAGCATGTCGAAATAGACAAACTGGTCGCCGTTTTGCTGCCCCAATGGGCGGAATTGCCCCAGCATCCGGCAAATGCGGCGGCCACCGCCGCCACCGCCGCCCAGCTCGAAGCCGCCTGGAAAGAGCACTTGGAATTGGAAGAACGTGTCGTTTTCCCCGCCCTCCGGAGCCACCTCAGCCGCGGCGACCGGGACGCCATTCGTCAGGAAATGTCCCAACGGCGGCAATTGCAAGGTTGACCCAGCCGCGGCACTAGTGTCTAATTGCAGTTTAGTTTCCCAGAGGAGAGACAAGCGTGGCTCTTAAACTCACCACCCGCACCGTCGAAGGTGTCACCGTTGTCGAGGCGACTGGCCGCATTATTCTGGGCCAGGAGACCAATGACCTGCGCGAGAGCGTCAAGGGACTGCTCGCCAACGGCGTCAAAAAGATCGTCATCAACCTGGCCAATGTGGACTTCATTGACAGCAGCGGTTTGGGCGCGCTGGTCGGCTTGTACAGCACCGCCAACTCCAGCGGCGCCAAGGTGAAGCTGGCCGCCATCACCAAGCGCTTCCACGAACTGCTGATGATTACCAAGCTGCTCACCGTCTTCGACGGTTACGACGACGAAGCCGCGGCCGTCGCCAGCTTCAAGTAGCCAGGCAGTCCAATTCCCTTTTCGCCACTGAGCGCGGGGCGCAGGCGCGACCCGCGCTCATCCTACTTTCTGCAGGGTCAGACCGGTCAGCAGTTTGGGGAAGAAGTCGGTGGACTTCTGCGGCATAACGCCGCCCGCCAGCGCCACGTCGCGCACCCGGGTGGCCGCAATCGGGTGCATCAGGAAAGCCGCCTGCCCGGCGCCGACGGCAACCGATTGCAAGGCCTCGGCAGCTTCCTTGACGTAGCGCAGGTGCTGTTCGGCGCGCACCATCTCCGGCGTCACGCCCATCGCCAGGTTCAGCCCCAACTGGTGCAGCAGCACCAGATCCAACTGCCGCTGCTCGGGCAGGGCGTCGGGCAGCAGGGCGGCGACATCCAGGTCGGCGCGCGGCCGCAGCATCTGGATACTGTGCTCGCCCGCCAGTGCGGCCGCAAACGCAATCCCGTGTTCCGCCGCCGATTCCAATTGCGGACGCAAGCGCGGCCATGACTCGGGCGCCAGGGGCAGGCCGGTGTCGGTGATTTCGAAATAGGCGCGCAGCTTGTCACGCACCGCGGCGGCATTCCAGGGCTTGAGGCCGTGGACGAGGCGGTGGGTGGGCAGCACCACCAGGCCGGGGGCATCGAGATTGACAAAGGTCATCATCGCCCATTCCCAGGGGCGGTCGGCGCGGTGCGGCGCCTGCGCGGTCTGCTCGGCGCTCCACTGCAGCGCGGTCTCATAGCGGTGGTGGCCGTCGGCGATGACCAGCGGCAGCGGCGCCATGGCGGCTTGCAGACGTTCCAGCACCGCGGCCTCGGTTTCGCGATAGAGGCGGTGCGTGGTGCCGAATTCGTCGGTGGCTTCCAGCACCGGCGTGCGAGCCCGCTCCAGCAGTTCCCGCTCGACGTTCTGCGAGGGGTCGCTGTAGAGCATGAAGATCTGGCCAAAGTGCGTATGGGTGGCGCGCAGCAGCGCCTGGCGATCGGCCTTGGGCCCGCTCAGCGTCTGTTCATGGCGGTAGACAACGTGCTTTTCGTAGGGCTCCAGCGCGCCCAAAGCGATGAACCCGCGCCGCGTCAGGGAGTCGCCGGTCGCGGGCGAGTGAAAGGTTTGGGTATAGGGGTACACGCCCGGCTCGGGATCGGCGCGCAACACCCCCTCCTCCATCCAGCGGTGCAGGTAACCGGCGGCGCGGGTATAGACGTTGTTGCCGTCGCTGTCGTTCTCCTGCCGTTCGCCGAGGATGACGCGCACCAGGTTGAAGGGACTGGCGGCGAGATAGCGCCGGCGCATCTCGGGCGTGATCTTGTCGTAGGGCTGGGTCAGCACGTCGGCGGCGTGGACGCGGCTGAGGTCGTAGCGGTAGGCGAAAAACGGACGTATGCGAGCCATCGTCTTCCATGGTATCCGAACCCCCACACCCCTGACCCCTCACCCCTCACCCCTGTTAGAATCCAGCCAAGGATGTCGAGCGAGGTTGACAACCCTCCCCCTCCGCCGCTGGCTGGCGTGCCGCTGGCGCTGAGCTCCGGCCGCGCCGCCCCGGCACGCGGGCTGTGGCTGCGGCTGACGCTGTTCGCCATGCTGCTGGGAGCGGTGCTGACCATCCTGTATGCCTGGGTGCTGGCGCCCGCGCCGCTGCCGCTCGAGGATGCGGCCGGCGGGGGCAGTCTGCACGGGGTGCTGGTGCCCTTGATGGCCCTGGCGGCGGTGGCGGGCGTGCTGGCGCTGGAACGCGCCGCCGTGCTGGGCGTGGTGCTGATGCTGGCGGGCGCGGGGGTGAGCCTGGCTGCGGGCGCGGCCTGGCTGGTGCCGGGAGCCTTGCTGGGCTGCATTTGGGCGGCGCGCCGCCAGCCGGCGGCCCGGGCGACGCTGGGGTTCCTGCTGCTGCTGCCCGGCGTGGCCTTCGGCTACTACGGCCTCATGGGCACGCTCGCGTACCTGAGCGGGTTGTCGGGTTTCGGACTGCCGCCCGGTCTGGCCCAACCCTCCACCCTGACCCAGGCGCTGGCGCCGCTCGAGTTGCTGCCGCTGGCGGTCCTCGGCGCCTGGCTGCTGGTGCGGCCGCTGCCGCCGGGCGGAGCCCGCTGATGGCCCTTCGCTGCCCCCAGGCGGCCTTGGAGGCGGTGCTGCGCCACGGCGAACAAAGTTATCCCTACGAATGCTGCGGGCTGCTGTTGGGGACATTTCAGGACGGCTGCCGCCAGGTGACTGCCATCGAGCCGCTGCGCAACGCCAACACCGAATCCCCGCGGACACGCTACGACCTCGACCCCCGCGAGCATCTGGCGGCGCAGCGCAGCGCCCGCGCGCGCGGCCTCGAGATCATCGGCTTCTACCATGCCCATCCCGACCACCCCGCGCAGCCGTCGCAATACGACCTCGACCATGCCGCCTGGCCGGGCTACTCCTACCTCATCGTCTCCATTGCGCGCGGCCGCCGCGCCCCCGCCGGCGCCGCTCACTCCTTCGAGTTGGCCGAGGATCGTTCCCGCTTCCTGCCCGAGTCTCTCGAACCCATCCCCTGACCCCCCTCACCCCCTTGCTATACTGACCTCTACGAATGCCGCGCATCTTCCCATCCATGCGCCGGCCCGGCGGCTTCGCCGGGCGATGTTAAACGCGAAGTCCCGCGCGCGTTCCCTTTTCTTTTTCCTTTGACAACACCGGCCCCGGCGGCCGGAAAAGGCGTATTCCCATGGCGACCGCATCGTTACCTGCTCTGACCAACGACGAAATTCTGCGCTACAGCCGGCATCTGATCATCCCCGAGGTGGGCATGGAAGGGCAGCGCAAGCTCAAGGCCGCGCGCGTGCTCACCATCGGCGCCGGGGGATTGGGCGCGCCCGTCGGCCTCTATCTGGCAGCCGCCGGCGTGGGCACGATTGGCATTGTGGACTTCGACGTGGTGGACTTCACCACCCTGCAGCGCCAGGTCATCCACTCCACCGCCGACGTCGGCCGCTCCAAGCTGGTCTCGGCCACCGAAAGTCTGAAGGCGATCAATCCCGGCTTGGAGGTGATCGGCTATGAAACCCGCCTCGACAGCTCCAACGCCCTGGAGATTTTCCGCGGCTACGACCTGGTGATTGACGGCACCGACAACTTCCCCACCCGCTACCTGGTCAACGACGCCTGCGTGCTCAGCGGCATTCCCAATGTGTACGCCAGCATTTACCGCTTCGAAGGCCAGGCCTCGGTGCTGGCCCTGCCCGACGGACCCTGCTACCGCTGCTGGTATCCCGAGCCGCCCCCGCCCGGTCTGGTGCCGAGCTGCGCCGAAGGCGGCGTGCTGGGCGTCTTACCCGGGCTGATGGGCATCATCCAGGCCACCGAGGCGATCAAGCTGATCACCGGCCTGGGCGAGCCGCTGAAAAATCGCGTGCTGCTCTACGACGCCCTGGCGATGCGCTTCCGCGAACTCAAGCTGCGCAGGAATCCCGAGTGCCCCATCTGCGGCCCGCGGCGCACCATCCACGCCCTGATTGACTATCAGCAGTTCTGCGGCCTCCGCGGCGAGGAGAAAACGCCCGAAACCGAAGGTGCGCCCATCCCCGAGATCACCGCCCTGGAACTGAGCCGCGAGCTGCAAAGCGCCGCCCCGCCGCTGCTGCTCGACGTCCGCGAACCGCACGAAATCGAGATTGCCCGCATCCCCGGCGCCGTTTTCATCCCGCTCGGCCAACTGCCCGACCGCCTCGGCGAACTCGACCGCTCGCGCCGCATCGTGGCCCAGTGCCGCAGCGGCGCGCGCTCGCTGAAAGCTGCCCGCCTGCTGCACGAAAAGGGCTTCTCCGGTGTGCGCAATCTGAAAGGCGGCATCCTCGCCTGGGCCGACGAGGTGGACCCCACCACCGCCAAGTACTAATCATCGGGAGCGCGAAGCCCCCACCCCGCGCAGCGGGCACCCCGGGCGCGCTCAGCGCCCCCCCCGCCCGCGCAGCGGGCGCCCGCTAAGCAGCGCGGCGGAAACGCCGCGCTCCTTAGCTCTGGATCAGCTCGGCGTCCATGTCGAAGTTGGAGTAGACGTGGGTGACGTCGTCGGACTCGTCGAGGGCTTCGAGCAGCTTGAGCATCTGCTCGGCCTCCTTGCCTTCGAGCTTGACGTAGTTCTGCGGAACCATGGCCACTTCCGCGTTCTCGGGTTCGATCTTGGCCGCCTTCACCGCCTGCAGCACCGTCTCGTAAGCCTCGGGCGCGGTCAGCACTTCCCAGCTCTCGCCGTCGTCGCGCAGGTCGTCGGCGCCCGCCTCCAGCACCAGGTCCATAAGCTGATCCTCGGCGGCGGCGGTCTTGGCCACCGAGATGGTGCCGCGCTTTTTGAACATCCAGGCCACGCAGCCGGCCTCGCCCATGTTGCCGTGGTT
>JBQCEU010000274.1:0-6070 GCA_051959955.1 Terriglobales bacterium
GCACCTGTTCGGCCTGACCTATTACGATCCCACCACGCTGGTCACCGCGACCGCGATCCTGCTGCTGGTCGCCTGCCTGGCGGGCCTTCTGCCCGCCCACCGCGCCAGCCGCGTGGACGCGCTGATTGCCCTGCGTCAGGATTAAAAGGCGTTAGCCTGTTAGGGCATGCTTACCGTCGTCGCCCTCATTCAAGCAGCCCCGGGAAAATCGGCTTTTGTGAAAGCCGAGTTGGAAAAATTGGCTACCGCCACGCGCATGGAAGACGGGTGCGTGCAGTACGACCTCCACCAGGACAACACCGATCCCCACCGCTTCCTTTTCTACGAGAACTGGGCCTCGCGCGAGCTCTGGCAAGTTCACATGGCCTCACCGCATCTGGCGGCCTATCGCCGCGCCACCGAAGGTGCACTGGCGGGCACCAACTTGTGGGAAATGTCCCGCGTCGGCTGAACTGAACAAGCTGCGCCTGCGTAACTTCCCCGCATGTGGGCCGATCTGAAGTACGCCGTCAGGATGCTGCTCAAGGCGCCCGGTTTCACCGCCGTGGCGCTGCTCACGCTGGCGCTGGGCATCGGCGCCAATACCGCCATCTTTTCGTTGGTGGACGCCGTGATGCTGCGTCAGTTGCCGGTGAGCGATCCCGGTCAACTGGCGCTGCTGACTGATCCCGCCGCCATGGGCATGAGCATGGGAACCTCGGGCGGCCGCCGCGGCCTGCTCACCTATGACGAATTCCTGCGGCTGCGTGATCAGAACCAGGTGTTTACCGGCCTCTCCGCCGCGGAGAGCGACTCGCAGAAGCCCGATGTGGACTGGAGTGCTGCCGGCCAGACTTCGGCCCCCGAGCCGGCCAACATTCAGCTCGTATCCAATAACTTTTTCTCCGTGCTGGGCGTCAGCGCCTATCGCGGCCGCACCTTCGCCGCCAACGAAGGCCAGAAGATCGGCGCCGACCCGGTGGCGGTGATGCGCTATGGCTACTGGAAGTCGCGCTTCCAGATGGATCCCGGCATCATCGGCCGCAGCTTCTCCCTGCACGGTCACAACTTCACCGTCATCGGCGTCACCCCGCCCACCTTTTTTGGTGAAACCGTGGGCTTGGAACCCGACCTCTGGCTGCCGATCACCATGCAGCCCCAGGCCGTGCCCGGCCGCGACCGTCTGCACGACCCGCCCGGCACCACGCGCATGATGTGGCTCCAGGTCATGGGCCGCCTCAAGCCCGGGGTGTCGCTGCAACAGGCACAGACGGCCAGCAACCTGCTCTTCCACCAGGCCATCGCCGACCAGGCAGGTGCGGCGTCCGACCCGCAACAGAAGCAGCAGTTGATGCAGCAGCGGCTGGAGCTGACCCCCGGCGGCATGGGCAGCTCCGGGCTGCGCGACCAGTTCGCCTCGCCCTTGATCGCCCTGTTCGCCCTGGTGGGGCTGGTGCTGCTGCTGGCCGTGGTCAATCTGGCCAGTCTGCTGTTGGCCCGCGCCGCGGCGCGACAAAAGGAGATTGGGGTGCGCCTGGCGCTGGGCGCCGGCCGCGGCCGCATCCTCAAGCAGTTGCTGACCGAAAGTATTTTGCTTTCGCTCATCGGCGGCCTCCTGGGTGCTCTGTTGGCCGTGTGGGGAGTGCGGATTTTGATGTCCATGGTGGTGGGCGCCAACTCCGATATCGCGCTGCCACTCACGCCAGATTGGCGGGTGCTGGGATTTGTGGCCCTGCTCTGTATGGCCTCGGGCCTGCTCTTCGGTCTCGCCCCTGCCTGGCGCATGGCCCGGCTCAACCTCAACGCCACGCTGCAAGCGCAGGGCCGCGCCGTACACACTCGCATGCCGCTCACCAAGGCGCTGGTAATCGGGCAGGTGGCGTTGTCGGTCATCCTGCTGCTGGGCGCGGGTCTGTTTTTGCACAGCCTGACCAAGCTGCAGGCCCAGCCGCTGGGCTTCAACCACCAGGGACTGTATATTTCCGGTTTGAGTCCCGCGCAGGCGGGATTCAAGGACGAAGCCGCCACCGCCTTCTGGCACCGCTTCCTCGACAGCGCCGCCGCCACCCCCGGCGTGCAGCACGTGGCCCTGAGCATGACCGGCCTCTTTTTGGGCGACGACGCCGGGCTGCCCATCGCCGTGGATGGCTATACCCCCAAGAGCCGCGACGATGCCGGCGCCAATGTGGACATGGTGAGCGCCGATTACTTCCAGACGGTGGGGATTCCCATCCTCATGGGTCGCGGCTTCAACCCGGGCGACGCCACCAGCGGGCCGCGGAACGCGGTCATCAACCAGACCATGGCGAAGCAGTTCTTTGCCGGCCGCAGCCCCATCGGCGGCCAAATCCGCGACCTCTATCCCGACGACCACAACACCGTGTACACCGTAGTGGGCGTGTGCGGCGACAGCAAGACCAACAGCCTGCAGGAAAAGATCGAGCCGCGCTTCTACCTGTCGTTCTTCCACGGTGTCCCGGTGGCGGGCGCGATGACCAGCGCGGCGGTGCTGGTGCGCGAGTCGGGCTCCGGCAGCGCCAATAACAGCCTGCGTCAGATGACCCAGAGCCTCAGCCCGGGGCTACGGGTGCAGCCCTACCGCCCGGTCGCCGACATGGTCGCCCGCTCGCTGGTGGGCGAAAAGCTCACCGCCAAGCTCAGCGGCTTCTTCGGCGCGCTCGGGCTGCTGCTCGCCGCCATCGGCATCTACGGCGTGCTGGCCTACAGCGTCGCCCGCCGCACCGCCGAAATCGGTGTGCGCGTGGCGCTGGGCGCCAGCCGCGGCGCGGTGGTGAGCATGGTGCTGCGCGAAGCCGGCTGGCTGCTGCTCATCGGTCTGGCGGTGGGCATCCCGGCGGCGCTGGCGCTCGGCAAGGTGACCGTCAGCCAGCTCCACCTGTTCCAGATGAACTACTACGATCCCGCAGCGCTCGCCCTGGCGGTGGGGGCGCTGACCGCCGTGGCGCTGCTGGCCGGCTTCCTGCCCGCCCGCCGCGCCAGCCAGATTGATCCGCTGCTCGCTCTGCGCGAGGAGTAAGTATCAGGCCGCATCCCGCGGCCATAACTGCGGTCGGCCGGGAAGCACCACGGCGCCGAAGTGGCGAAAATCCAGAGTGGCGATGGCCGCGGCGCCGAGCCGCACCGCGCAAGCCATGACCATGGTGTCTACCCACCCCAACCTCAGCCGGGGATAACGGGCGTTTATCGCCGCGGCTCGGCTCAGGTCTTCGTCGCAGCCCCAGGCGACGGTGTACCGGCCCGCAGCCAGATCACCCAGCAACTCCCGCTGCACCCGGCCGCCCAGATGCTCGCTCACCAGATAGTCGGCCTCGGGGAGGATGGCGGCGGGCAGAACCCAGGCCTGCGGTTGCCGTTCATAGAGTTGGACCAACTGCCCGTGCGCGGCTTCGCTTGCGTCCACCAGCGCCACCAGGGCGCTGGTGTCGCACACTACGGTCACTTGGAGCGCCCGAATCCGGCCAGGTAATCGTCCGCCCGGCTGCCCAAATCCGTGAGGCCGCTCCGCCCCGCCCCCAGCGAACGCGGCCGCCGGGACTGGCTGTGCCGGCGGGCGTACTCCGCAACCGCTTCGCGCACCAACGCGGCGGGCGAACGCCGCCGCTGCCGCGCGATCAGCTTCAGTTGGCGATAGGCCGTCTCTTCCAGGTAGACGGTGGTTTTTTGCATATTCTTACCATATACCATATATGGCAATCCCACTGCCACCCAGGCGCGGCTCGCGGCGACGGGCGAGCAAGGGGGGCAGCCGCCGGCAAAGACAGGCTGTGGCTGGCCAGAAGCCCCGCCGGCTTCTCGGGTTGCGCCGGGCTGGGGCCGGGCCCCCAGCCCGGCAGCTCGGGGAAGTGTGGGAAAAGCGGGGTGGCCGGCGCAGCCGGCCGAGGCCCCCGCGCCAATCAATGAAACAGCCGCTTGGCCACCAGCACGTGCACGCCCAGGTTCTGGTCCACCAGTTCGGTGTCGTGCACATCTCCCGCCACGCTGACCAGCATGTAGGCATCTTCCTTGGAGATGTGTTGGGTGGCGGCGAGAAAGTCACTCATCTCCTCGCAGGCCTGGGTGGTGGCGGCGGCCAGATCCTTGTTGAAGCCCATGCTGATGTACTCGGTCGGCGTCTCCGCCCGCGGCCACTTCTGGCCGGTGTTCTTGATCACCTCGAAGCGGAAGGTGCCGCGCAGCGAGGTCTCGAGCGCGGTAATGTCAATCTCGCCGTCGCCCTGGCCGGCGTGGCCGTCGCCGGCGTAGAAGAGCGCGCCGGGCACGAACACCGGCAGGTACAAGGTGGTGCCCGCCACCAGATCCTTGTTGTCCATGTTGCCGCCGATCATGTCCGGAGGCACCGAGCTGTGCTTACCGTCAGCCGCTGACGGCGCCACGCCCATGCTGCCGAAAAACGGGTGCATGGGAATGTCAATGCCAGGCGCGAAGTGCGCCCTCATCGTCTTCCAGTCGAGCGGGATGATGCTGGTCTTGTGCTCGCCGGGAAAGAACTGCGGCAGCCAGCCGCTGCGCGGGCCGAAGGAATTGTAGGCGTAGGGAATGCGGCCTGCGATCTTTTCGATGTGGACCACCAGCGTATCGCCCGGCTCGGCGCCTTCGATGTAGACCGGCCCGGTGAGGATGTGCCCGCCCGGCCCGCGCTGCTCGCGCGGCACATTGGCGTAGATCTCTTTCAGGTCGCTCTCGATCTGGTCGTCCTTGACTCCCGCCCGCGCCAGCCCGGTGGGGCTGTTGGTGAGCACCGTATCCATGGTCACCGTCTGCCCCGGCCGCACGCGGGCCACCGGCGCGTCGCCGGCCCAGTAGTGTCCCCAGGCGACGGTCTTCGAGGTGGCGGCAATATGCAATGGCGCCTGCGCGGCCAGCGGCATGGCGAGGCAGGCGGAAAGGACCCAGGCGGCGGTTCGCATGCCCCCCAGCATACCCGAGGCCGGGACTGAACTCGCGGTCAGCATCTGCCGTAAGGTGAAAGGATGACGTTCCTGCAAGACCTGAAGTTCGGCCTGCGCCTGGTGATCAAGGCCCCCGGGGCCAGCCTGATCGCCATGCTCGCATTGGGGCTGGGCATCGGCGCCAACACCGCCATCTTCAGCGTCGCCAACGCCATCCTGCTGCATCCGCTGCCCTACCAGCACCTGGACCGGCTGATTGACATGGCCGAGGTGCCGCCCCACCGCCCACCCTCGGCCACCAACTCCGCCTCCGGATTCAACTACGCCACCTGGAAGCAGCAAGCCCACTCGCTGGCCGACATCGCCGCCTATCGCTACAACCAGGTGAACCTCAGCGGCGCCGGCGTGCCCAGCATGGTGCAGGGGGCCAACGTCACTGCCAACTTCTTCCAGCTCCTGCCCTCGCACCCTTTGCTGGGCCGCACCTTTCTGCCCAGTGAGGATCAGCCCGGCCAGGACCGCGAGGTGGTGCTCAGCCAGGCGCTGTGGGAACACCAGTTCGGCGGCAATCGGGCGATCGTCGGCCAGACCATCCAGCTCGACCAGCAGAGCTATACCGTAGTCGGCGTGGTGGGCAAGGATGCCGTGATGCCGCAGGCGGCGGCGCTATGGATGCCGCTGCCGGTGTCCCCGGAACTCTTGCACAACCGCGGCACCCACAATCTGCGGGTGATCGGCGAGCTGCGCTCAGGCGCCAGCCTGTCGTCGGCCACGGCCGAGCTGCAGGGCATCGCGGCGCGGGTGGACGCCGCCTATCCCGACACCAACCGCGACTGGGGCGTGCACCTGCAGTCGCTCTCCGACCGCGTCATTGGCCGCGAAACCGCCAGCTATGTGCTGCTGCTACAAGGGGCGGTCGGGTTTCTGCTGCTCATCGCCTGCGCCAACGTCGCCAACCTGCAGTTTGCCCGCGCCCTCGGCCGCAACCACGAGCTGGCGCTGCGGGTGGCGCTGGGCGCCGGCCGCGCCCGCCTGATGCGGCAGTTGCTGACCGAAAACATTTTGCTCGGCCTGGGCGGGGCGGTGGTGGGGCTGGCCTTCGCCGCCGTCTCGCTGCGCCTCATCCTCAGCTACATGCCGGCCGAGGTGGCGCAGTTCATCGGCGGCTGGGACCGCATCCG
>JBQCEU010000275.1:0-7381 GCA_051959955.1 Terriglobales bacterium
CCACTTCTCCGCGCCCAGTCCTGGCGCGGGCTGGGCTGCCGCCGCGGCGCCTGGGGCGCGGTACGCCGGCGGCACCGCCGCGGCCGGGCGCTGGTAATTCGGGCCCATCAGGCAGCCGGCGAGCGCGGCGGCCAGCACGAACACAGCGGCGGCGGCGTAGCGGGAGGCAAGCGGCGCGCGCATGTCAGACCACCTCCTGTACTTCCGGCGCGGCGGCCGGCGACGACCGTCCCAGCCCGGTGAGCCGGCCCACCACGCAGAACAGCGCCGGGATGATGAATATGGCGATCGTCACCGCCGCCAGCACGCCTCCGATCACCGTCGTGCCCATGATGCGGCGCGCCACCGAGCCCGCGCCGGAGGCGAACCACAGCGGCGCCAGCCCGAGGATGAAGGCCAGCCCGGTCATCAGAATGGGCCGCAGCCGCAGGCGCGCCGCGGTGAGCGCCGCCTCCACCAGCTCGCGGCCGCGCGCCACCTCGGAGCGCGCGAACTCCACAATCAGAATCGCGTCCTTGGCCGCCAGACCGATGAGCATCACCAGCCCGATCTGGGCGTAGATGTCGTTTTCCAGTTGCACCATGTAGGCGGGCACGAAGGCCAGCATCAGCGTGCGCCGCAACCAGAGGACAAAGAAGGCGCCGAACACCGCTACCGGCACCACCAGCAGCACGCTCAGCGGCAGCGACCAGCTCTCGTACAGCGCCGCCAAAATGAGGAACACGAACAGCACCGAAAAGCCGAAGATGACGGCCGGCGAAACCCCCTGCTGCGCCAGCTTCTGCTGGAACGACATGCCCATGTAGTCGAAGCCCATGTCGCTGGGCATGGTCTGGTGGAAGACCTGCTCCAGCGCCGCCATCGCCTGCCCCGAGCTGACGCCCGGCGCGGCGGTGATGTTGAGCTGGGCCGCAGTGTACTCGTTGTAATGCATCACGAACTCCGGACCGCTGCCCGGGGTGATGCTGGCCACCGCCGACAGCGGCACCATCCCGCCCTTCTGGTTGCGCACGTAGAACTGGCTGAGATCGCTGGCCCGGGTGCGGTACGGGCCCGCCGCCTGGAGGTACACCTGCCATTGCCGGCCGAAGCGGTTGAAGTAGTTGAGGAACAGGCCGCCCAGGTCCGTCTGCAGCGTCCGGTAGATGTCGCTCAGCGCCACTCCCTGCTGGAGCGCCTGGGCGCGGTCCACGTGCACCATGCGCTGCGGCACGTTGGGCAGCAGCGAAGAGGTGATGCTGGCCACCTCGGGCCGCTTCCGCGCCGCCGCCGTAAAGGCATTCACCTCGCGGGTCAGGTACTCCATGCCGTGGCCGGCGCGGTCCTCGAGCACCATGGTCACCCCGCCCGAGGTGCCGACGCCGGGAATCTGCGGCGGCGAAAAACTGAAGGCGGTGCCGGCCGGCAGCTTCGCCAGGCTGCGGTTCAGGCTCTGCTTGATCGTCTGGTACTGCTCCTGCGCCGTGGTGCGCGTGCTCCACGGCTTGAGCACCACGAAGAAGAAGGCGTTGTAGCTGGTCTGCACATAGCTCAGCAGGCTGAAGCCGACCACGCTGGTCACGTAACGCACCCCCGGGGTGTGCATCAGGTCCTCGACCACCTGGTCGGCGGCCGCCCCGGTGCGCTGCAGCGAAGCCGCCTCGGGAAGCTGCAGGTTGACGTAGACGTATCCCTGGTCTTCGTCCGGCAAAAAGCCGCTGGGCAGGCGGCTGCCGAACCAGATGCCGATCACCGCGAAGCCGGCCAGCAGCAGCACCACCACCACCCCCTTGCGCGCCAGCACCGCGCAGCCGCGCACGTACCCGCCGGTGGCCTGCTGCAGGCGCCGGTTGAACCAGCCGAAGAAACGGCCCAGCGGACCCGGGCGGTGCTCGCTCCGCGGCCGCAGCCACATCGCCGCCAGCGCCGGGCTGAGGCTGAGGGCGTTAAAGGCGGAGAGCACCACCGAGATGGCGATGGTGGCGGCGAACTGCTGGTACAACCGGCCGGTGATGCCGGGGACGAAGGCGGTGGGAATGAACACCGCCGACAGCACCAGCGCGATGCCCACCACCGCTCCGCCGATCTCCTCCATGGATTTCAGTGCCGCCGCCTTGGGCTCCATCCCCTCATCAATATGCCGCTCCACCGCCTCCACCACCACGATGGCGTCGTCCACCACCAGGGCGATGGCCAGCACCATGCCGAACATCGAGAGGGTGTTGATGGAAAATCCCAGCAGCGGGAAGAAGATGAACGTGCCGATGAGCGACACCGGCACCGCCAGCAGCGGGATCAGCGTCGCCCGCCAGCCCTGCAGGAACAGATACACCACCAGGATCACCAGCAGCAGCGCGATCCCCAGCGTGATGAGAATCTCCCGCAGGCCCTCGCTCACCGCCGCCGTCTGGTCGAGCGCCGTGACCTCGGCGATGCCCGGCGGAAAACTCTTCTGCAGCGTGGCCAGCAGCGCTTTGACGCCGCTGGACGTGTCCAGGGCGTTGCTGCCCGGCAGTTGATAGATGGCCAGCACCGCGCTCGGCTTGCCGTTCAACTTGCCGCTGAGCGAGTACGTCTGCGCGCCCAGCTCGATTTCGGCCACGTCCTTCAGCCGCACCACCCCGCCCTCCGGGCTGTCGCGCACCACGATGTCGCCGAACTCCTCCGGCGTGCTCAACCGTCCCTGGGCGCGCACCGCATAGGTGAATTGCTGCCCGTTGGGCGCCGGCTCGCCGCCCAACTGGCCGGCGGGATTGACCGTGTTCTGCGCCTGCACCGCGGCGGCCAGGTCGGAGACGGTCAGGCCCAGCTTGGCCATCTGGTCAGGATGAATCCAGATGCGCATGGCGTACTGGCCGGCGCCGAAGACGTTGACGTTGGCCACGCCCGGCACGCGGGTGAGCGGATCCACCAGGTTGATGTAGGCGTAGTTGGCCAGAAACTGGCCGTCGTAGGCGCCGTTGGGCGAGTACAGCGCCACCAGCATCATCGGCGCCGAGGTGGACTTCTGCACAATCACGCCCTGCTCGTTCACCGCCGCAGGCAACTGCGAGGCCGCCTGCCCTTCCCGCATCTGGCTGAGAATCAGGTCGGTGTTGGGATCGGTCTTGACGCCGAAATCCACGATCATCGTGGTTTGGCCGTTGGCCGTGGCGTTGACCGAATACATGTAATTCATGTTGTCCACGCCGCTCATCTTTTCCTCGATCGGCGTGGCCACCGACTGCGCCAGCGTGTCGGCGTCGGCCCCGGTGAAGTTGGCCTGAATCTTGGTCTCCGGCGGCACGATGTCGGGAAATTGCGCCACCGGCAGTTGCACGATTACCAGCACGCCGCAGAGCACGGTGAGGATGGCGATGACGATCGCCACGATCGGCCGGTGGATGAAGAAGCGCGACATCTATCGCTCCGTCCCCGCGGCGGCCGCCGGCTGCGGGGAAACGCGCGTGCCGTCCTGCACCTTGTCGGCGCCGGAGGAGACCACGCGCTCGCCCGCCTTCAGCCCGCTCGTAATGATCCACTCGCCGCCCACCGTCGTCCCCACCTGCACCGGTCGCAGCGAAACCACGTTGCCGGCCCCCACCACCGCCACCCGGTAGCTGCCCTGCAGCTCGGTCACCGCCGGCTGCGGCACCAGCAGCGCGTCCGCCACCCGCCGGGTGACGGCCCGCACCCTGGCCGGCTGGCCGGGGCGCAGCAGGCCCTCGGGGTTGGGGAAGGTGGCGGCCAGGCGGATGGTGCCGGTGGCCGGATCCACGGCCCGGTCGGCAAACAGCACCCGGCCGGGACGGGCGTAGAGGCTGCCGTCGGGCAGCAGCAGTTGCAGATGGGCGGCCGGATCGGTGAGCAGATCCACCGCGCCGCCGGTGTGGCGGCGGCTCTGCAGATAATCCTGATCGGGAATGGGGAAGTAGGCTTTGATGGGATCGAGCTGCGAGACGGTGGTGAGCACCGTCTGCGGCGATACCAGGTTGCCGATCTGCACCTGCGCCACCCCGGCCACGCCGTCAATCAGCGAGCGCACCCGGGTGAAGCCCAGATTGAGCTGCGCCTGCTCCACCGCCGCCTGGGCGGCGGCCACCGCGGCCGTGTCGGCGGTGACGTTGGCCTGGGCGGCGGTCACCGCGGCCGCGGCGGCCAGCCTGGCCTGCGTGTCGTTGTCCAACTGGCTTTGTGGAATGGCATGGGCGGCGGCCTCCGGCTCGTCGCGCCGCACGTTGAGCGTGGCGGCGGCCAGTTGCGCCTGCGCCTGCGCCACCTGGGCGTGGGCCTGCGCCAGGCTGCCCCGCGCCTGCGCCAGCTTCCCCTGCGCTTCATCCAGCACCGCCTGGAAAGGACGCGGATCAATCTCGAACAGCACCTGATCCTTCTTCACCGGCTGGCCCTCGCGGTACTCCTGCCGGCTCAGGTAGCCGCCCACCTGCGGCTGGATGTTGGCGTTGACGTAGCCGGTGAGCGTGGCCACATAGTCGCTCGTCAGCGTCACCGTGCGCGCCTCCACCGTGGCCACTTCCACCGGGATCGGCGGCGGCGGCCCGGCGGCGGCGTGCGTACCGCCGCACGCCGCCCCGGTGGCACACAGCAGCGCCAGCGGCACGCCGGCGCAAAGGAATCGGGTCAGGCCTTGGTTCATGCGGACTTCTCCAGACGGGGCTGCAGATAACGGGTGAGGATCTCTTCGAATTCGCCGGCGTGGGCGCTGCCCAGGGTGAGCAGGCCGCGCAGCAGTTGCTGCACCACCGCCGCGTGGCGCTGCGCCGCCGCCGTGGTCAGCCGCGGCTGCCGCGCCCGCAGCACCGCCGCCAGATGGCGGCGAAACTGCAGGCGGCGCCGCTCGGAACCGGCCGTCCGGGGCGCGTCCAAAAGAGCGGGAAAGGCGGGACCGCGGCGCACCTGCTCCTGCATCAGCCGCACCAGGCGGCGGGCGATCTGCTCCGCCGTCAAATCCGGCGCCTGGCGCGTCAGCTCCGCCCACAGCGGCTCGCCCGCCGCAGCGTAACGCGCCCGCAGCGCTTCGGCCACCGATTCCTTGTTGGGGAAAAACTGATAGAGCGAGCCGATGGCGGTGTCGGCGCGGGCGGCGATGCCGCACATGGTGGCCTTCAGGTAACCGCGGGCGGCGATCTCCGCCGTGGCCGCCGCCAGCAGCCGCTCCACCCGCGCATGCCCGCGCGCCTGCGAGGGCAGACGCCGCGGCGCGGCTTCAGAACGCGAAGGCACCCTCGCATTCTAACAGAACGGAGAACCGCGCCGCCTTACATGGCGAAACCGTCAGCCGCTCGCGGCTCTACAACGACGCCAAAAACGCGGCCAGGTCGGATTTTTCCTGCGGGCTCAGGTCCAGGTGGAAGCGGTCATTGTAGAAATTGACCACATCCATCAGCGTGGCGGCCATGCCGTTGTGGAAGTAGGGGGCGCGGGCGGCGAGCGCGCGCAGCACCGGGCCCTTGAACTTGCCGATGTCGGCGCAGTGGCCGCTGATCATCGCCCGGCCCAGATCGCTCGCCTGCACCACCGCGCCGTCGGCGCACTGCACCGTGTACAGCGGCAGGTCGGGCGTGCGGTGCGCGGCGTCGGCGGTGCCGATGTTGAGGAACCCCACGCTGCTGTGGTCGCCCACGTTGGCGGCGTTGTGGCAGGTCGAGCAGGTGCCGGTGATCACCGGCTGGTTGAGGGCGTCGTTCAACCCGCCCACGCCGGTGATCAGGATGGGGCGGCTGTTGAAGATGGCTTCGCCCCGGGCAATCGCCGCCCGGTGGGGCGCGTCGCTGTGCGTCCAGGCGGCGTAGATGTCAAACACCTGCGGGTCGGGCACGTTGCCGTTGGCGTCAATATTGTTCTCACCCTGGGTGAACGGCTGCGCCAGCAGCGCCATCGGACCGCCGTGGGCGCCGCCCTCGGTGAGCGCCCCGGCCCGCCGGTCCACCAGTTGCGCCGTGTACAGGCTCGATTCGAAATCCACGATCTGGTTGACGATCGCCGCCGGCGGCGGCGCCGGCGCCTGGGCGTGGCCGGTGATGGCGCCGCTCGCCTGCGTCGCCAGCGAGGCCTCGCGCCCGTCCCACATCACCGCCGGCACGAAGCGTAAATTGGTGGCCGGCAGCGGACGGCGATAAAACGAAACGCTCTCCGGCGTGTTGCAGGCGTACGGGCTGTCCACCGCCGTGACCGTAAAGTCGGCGTTGGCGGGCACGCTCAGCCCGATGCGAATCAGCCCCTTGCTCAACAGCATCCGATAGGAGTGCAGCCGCGTCCAGAAGCTCGAAACATCGTCGCTGGGGCAGGTGGTGCCGTCCACCGGCCGGAACAGCGGATCGGTGCCCGCGGTCCGCAGAAAGCGCTGCTGCACCTCCCATGGCGAGATCGTCCAGCCGGTTTCGGCCACGTGGCAGCTCGAGCACGCCCGCCCGTTGCTGCCTTCGGGAATAAAGAACGGATTGTGCTGATCAATCCCGCCCTGGGTGGAAACCGTTTCAAAGCTGCCGCTGGCGTCGGGCACCGGATGGATGCCGCGCGGCGCGGGGTGGGCAAGGAGAGCGGCGGTGGCAGCCAGGCCGAAGCCGGCCGCAAGACAGGTGGCAAGTCGAACGTTCTTCATAAGCTCCCAGTCCTTAACAGGGCCCAAATCTTGAGCAGTGTAACGGACAATAGGTCCCGCTGAGCATGGAAAAACGTCCTATTTGCCGGACCTTATCCGGCTACTTTATCCAACCCGCCAAACCACTCCGCCGCCGCCGGCACCCGATGGGGGGTACGCGCACAGGCCAGCTTGTAGCGCACTTTGTTAAGGCCACGGAACTTTGCCGGCGGGGTGACGCGCGCCAGCAGCCGCCGGGCGCAAAGTGCCAGATTTGCGCGCTCGGCACGCCATCGTGCGCCGTCGTCCGGCCGATACTGCGCCCAGGCGATGGAGTGGAGAAATCCGGCTGGACCGAAGCGGTCATCGGCCAGCATGCGCTCCACAAACACCCGGATCGGCCCTTCGAAAAAGTGCAGGCTGTCGTGCAGCGCCACGAAGCCGCCCGGAACCAGGAACGGCGAGAACAGGTCGAAGTCACTCCGCGCCCCCTCCCAGGTATGGTCGCCGTCTATCCAGAGCAGGCCGATCGGGCGCTGCCAACCCACGGCGGCCTCCTGTGAGCGCTGCCGATGCACCTCCACCAGCTCGCCGACCCCCGCCCGAGCCAGCGCGGCGCTGAAGGCCTCGAATGACGAAGCCTCGGGCAGCCCGGGATCGGTCACCGAAGGCGCGGTGTGCGGGTCAATGCTGACCAGCGGTGGCGGGCCGCGCTGCTGTGCAAAGGTGGCCAGCGCCACCGCCGACTTGCCCTTGAAGCTGCCAATTTCCACCATCAGCTCCGGGCGGTCGGGCTCCAACGGCGCGGCCGCCGCCAGCATCAGC
>JBQCEU010000276.1:0-19512 GCA_051959955.1 Terriglobales bacterium
CGACCACCTCCAGCCGCCACCCGGCGCCCTCCGGATTGAGGCTGCCCAGGATCTGGACCGCGCCCGGCTGGGCCGAACACGCGGGTTGGTTCGGCGCGGCCAGATGGAGGTAGGGTGATTGCTCCAGCGCCAGTTCCAAAGCTACGCGTAACAGACTGGGAGATATGAGGTTATTGGACTTTCCGGTAAACGCCCCCCAGCCCAGGCGGGGGGGATTGGCGAGCGTCCGGGGCGTTGCCTTGCGTAGCCCGAGCCACACCCCGACGCCGCACAACAGTAGCAGGCCCACCGTGCCCGCCGCCCACGCCCACCGGGAGCGTGATGCCAACGGGCGCCGGCGACTCATGCCGAAGCCGTTCCCAAATAGCGGGCTTCCACCACGGTCAGGTCATCTCCCAGTGGCACGCCTTGGCAAAACGAGCGCACGGCGGCGGCGAGATCCTGTACGCTGCAGTCGCCGCCGCTGAGCAAGGCGGCCAGCCGTTCATCGCCGAACATCTCCTGGTTGGCGTTGGCTGCCTCGGTCACGCCGTCGGTGAGCATCAGCAGCCGCGCGCCTGGCTGCAGCCGGAAGCGGGCCGATTGGTACTCGGCGGCAGGCAGCAGGCCGACGGGAAGGTTGGCCTCGGGGAGTGGCAAACAAACCCCTGGCGCCACGGCAAGGGGCTGGACGTGCCCGCAGTTGATGTACTCCAGCTCGCCCGAGGGCCAGAGTTTGGCGATCAGCAGGGTGGCGTACTTTTCGCCTTCGAGGCGCTGGAAGATGAACTGATTGGCGCTGGCGGCGATCTCGGGCAGCGGCACACCCGCCATGAGCTGGGCGTGGACCATGCCCTGGAGCGAGGCGGCCAGCAGGGCGGCCGCGGCGCCCTTGCCGCTGACATCGGCCAGCACCAGGGCAACTTCCTCGCCCCCCGGCCGCAGCACCGCGTCGAAGAAGTCGCCGCCGATCTGCAGGCAGGCCTGGCTGATGCCATGCAATTGCGCGAAGGCGGTGGAGGGCAGTTTGGTGCCCATCAAGCCCTGCTGAATGTAGGCGGCCAGGGCCATCTCTTTCTCCAGCAGCTTGGCCGCCAGCTTGGCTTCCTCCTGCTGACGCGCCAGTTGGGCGTTGAGCACCAGTTGCGCGGCATCATGCGCCAGCAGGTCGAGCATCTCGCGGCTGACTTTGCCCAGGGCCTGGCTGGCGGCGTGGCTGTCAAGGTAGAGCACGCCCACGCCCTCGCGCAGGGGAATGGCCAGCACCGTGCGCAGGTCATGGGCCACCACGCTTTGCGCCAGGTCCATGCCCGCTTTGCGGCTGTCGTGCATGAGGATGGGCTCGCTCGATTGCGCCGCTTTTTGCACCAGCGAGTGGGAGATGGAACTGTCGTCGCGCAAACTTTCGCCCTTGGCGGTGCGGCCGGTGGCCAATTGCAGGCCGCCTTCCGGCTGGCTGAGAAACACAAAGCCGCGTTCCGCCCCGGTCAGGCGCAGGGCGGCATCCAGCATCGCCGCCAGGATCTCTTCCAGCCCGCCCGCGCTCCGCAGCCGCTGGCTGAAGTCGAGCAGCAGCCGCAAACGGTCAAACTCATTGGCCTCGGAGGTGTCGCCCAGTTTCTGCATCTGGGTGAGAAACAGGCTGGCGGCCTCGGTAGGCGGATCGAACAGGATTTTTACCCCTTGGCAATTGGGGAATTCCACCGCATCCCCCGGCTGCAGGCGGTGGGGCGTCTGCAAGCGGGCGCCGTTGACGAGGGTGCCGTGGGTGCTCCCCAAATCGCGCAGGATGAAGCTGCCGGGCACATTCGGATCGGCTTCAATCTGGGCATGGTCGCGCGACACCTGCGGCAGGGGAATGGAGAGCGAATGGGTGGGGCGGCGGCCGATGGTGAAGGGCAGGGGCGCCAGCGGCAGCACCCGTTCCAGAGCGCCGATGGTGGCCCGCACACTCGGCTGGCCGGGGACAACGTTGCCGGACTGAACCACGGTGGGCGACATGGGTCTGTCTGGAATTGTACCCGGCTAGAGGCTGACGCGCTGCAGTACCAGCACCGCCGCGCCGATGCCCGCCAGCGTCCACATCGCCGCCTCCGTGGTCCAGCCGCCGCGCTTCTGCCGTAGTACACGATTGATAACCGGTGCATTGAACACCGCCGAGGCCATGGAAGCCAGCACCGCCGCCACCCCTGCCGCCATCGGCGTGAGGCTGTGGTTGGCCGCCATTTCACCCACCGCGGCGGTGGCGCCGGCGCTGTTCACCAGCCCGCCCAGAATGGCTACGGCGTAGGCGCCCAGATGGCCCCAATGCCGCAGGCTGAGCGTGGTGGCGACCTGAATGGCCAGAAACACAATCCCAAACTCCGCCACCCGACGCAGGGAAATGGGCGAGTCCAGCTGCAGCGGCTGTCCCCCCAGCCGCGGGCTTTGCCGCCGCCGCCACACCAGCACCGCCGCCAGCAGCCCCATCGCCAGCAGCGGCGGCAGGGCCCAGGGCAGGCTCGAGGGAGAAAAGATGGCCAGCAGAATCAGGTTGCGGGCGAACATGGCCAGCGTGGCCAGCAGCGTGATGGTAATGCTCATCGAGACGATGCTCTCGCCCGCACTCTCCTGCAAGGAATGACCCAGGCCGCGCAGCGTCGCCCCCAGTTCCAGCAGCACCGCCGTGCTGCTCACCAAGCCCCCCAGCAAGGCGCTCAGAAACAGCCCGCGCGCGCTGTACAGGCGCATGAGGACGTAGTTGCTGAACCCCACCGCCGCCACCACGATCACTGCCACCCAGACCGTATGCGGGTTGATCGTCTGCCAGCGATCCACAAAACGGTCAGGCAGGAGCGGATAGATGACAAACGCCAGCAGCCCCAGCCAGATGGCGCCGCGGATCTCGTTGGTATGCAGTTCGCCGGCAAACCGGTGCAGTTCCACTTTCCAGCTCAGCAGCAGGGTGGCGATCAGCGCCGCCGCCACCGGGGCGAAAAATTCACCCCGGCCCACCATCACACCCAGCACGTACAGGAACAGAAGGGCCGCCGAAGTGGTGATCTCGACCGTTTGGCTCACCTGCAGCGAGCGCCAGTTCAGCAGCACGATGAGCACCATCACTCCCACCGCCATGGCCAACTCCAGCGGCGTGCCGACCAGCGCCGCCAGCATCCCCACCAGCGCCGTCAGGGCGCAGGTGCGGATGCCCGCCTCCTTGTTGGACCACTCGCGTTCGAAGCCAACCATCAGTCCGATGGCCAAGGCCAGAGCGATGCGTGCCGCCGCGTCACCCAGTGTCAGGGGGATCATCGCCCCTAGCATACCGCCCCCAATCGTGGTACATATGCTTGCGTGTGGCAGAGAACCTGTGGAGTAATCGGAACGGCTATCCTCATGGCGGCCTTTACATCCTTGGGCGCGGGGCAGCAGCCTCCCATCGCGGGCATCACCCGCCGCAACTTCGGCGCACTGCCGGGTGGCGAGGCGGTGGACTTGTACACGCTCACCAATCGCCATGGCATGCAGGCCGAGATCACCAATTACGGCGGCATTCTCGTCGCCCTGAAGGTGCCGGACCGGCGCGGCCGGATGGCCGATGTCCTGCTCGGTTACGACACCCTCGACGGCTATCGGGAGGACACTGCCACCTACTTTGGCGCGCTGGTGGGCCGCTACGCGAATCGCATCGCCAAGGGGCGCTTTACGCTCGACGGCCACGCCTACACGCTGCCCATCAACAACCCTCCCAACTCGCTCCATGGCGGCAGCGACGGCTTCAACCGCCGGTTATGGGCGGCCGCGCCGCACGACTCCGCCGCCGGTCCGGAGTTGGAGTTGACGCTGGTCAGCCCGGATGGCGACCAGGGCTACCCGGGCAGATTGCAGGCGCGGGTGATCTACACCCTCGGTGACGACAACGGTTTGCGTATCGAGTATTTCGCCACAACCGACAAGAACACGGTGGTGAACCTCACCAACCACGCCTATTTCAACCTAGCCGGCGAAGGTTCCGGGACGATGCTGGCGACGGAACTGACTATCCACGCCCGCCTGTACACGCCGATTGATGCCACCTTGATCCCTACCGGGACAATTGCGCCGGTGACGGGCACGCCGCTTGACTTTACCCGGCCCACGCCGATCGGCGAGCGCATCGGCGCCGCCAATGAGCAACTCAAGCGGGCGGGCGGCTACGATTTCAACTACGTTCTGGATGGCGGCGGAAGCGCAACGCCTGCCTTGGCTGCCGAGGCCTATGATCCGGCCAGCGGGCGGCGGATGCGCGTCTACACCACCCAACCCGGATTGCAGTTCTATAGCGGCAACTTCTTGAAGGGTGAACGGGGCAAACACGGGCACCGCTACGGCCTGCACTCAGGTTTTGCGCTGGAGACGCAGCATTTCCCCGACTCGCCCAACCACCCCAACTTTCCTTCCACCGAACTCAAGCCGGGCGAAACCTACCACCAGGTCACCATTTACAGATTCGATTCCCATTAGCGGCGCGGTCGGAAGCCGAACGTGTACCCCAGCCCGGCGGCCAGCAAAAGCGCGCCCCAGTAGATGCCCAGGTGCAGCGAGGCCAGCACCACCGCGGGCCGGACGGGATGGTTGAGCTGCCACAGGCCGGCGGTGAGGATCAAAACGCCGTAGGCGGTCAGCAGCAGGCCGATGAAAAACCAGATCGAGATGGGCCGGGAGTGGGGCATGGAATTCACCACACAAGCAAGTTGACCACAAACAGCGCCACGATCATCACCACCGCCCAGAATCCCGGGCGCTGCAGCAGCCGCACCTCGCCCTCGTGCGGCAGCAGCGTGCAGCCGTAAACCAGGCCAGCCAACTCCGCCTCGTTCCGCGGCGCGGTGGCCAGGCTGACCGCCACCGTCACCACCACGGCGATGGACCAGGACCACAGGGCACGGTACATGTCCTCCGCCATGACGCTGGCATGGGGCGACAGCGCAATGTCGGCCAGCGCCGCCGGGCTGGATTTCACCCACCGCCACATGCCGATCGAGCTCGCGGTTCCCGCCAGCAGGCCCCAGAAGCCGCCGGCGCTGCTGGCGCGCTTCCACAGCATGCCCAGGATGACGGTGGCGAACAGCGGGGCAATAAAAAAGCTGAACAGCGCCTGCACGTAGTCCATGATGCTGGCAAACTGCATCACAAAGTAGGCGGTGCCGATCGAAAACAGCACGCCCGCCAAGGTGGCGGCACGGCCCATGCGCACGTGATGCCGGTCCACATGTTCGGCGGTGCGCGCCGTGGAGGCGCCGCCGGAGCCGGCCGCGGCCGCCAGGGCGTGCCGCGATGCGAGCCGCAGGCGCAGGGGATGATACAGATCGTGCGTCCAGACGGTGGCGAAGGCGCTGACATTGCCCGCCATGCCCGCCATGAAGCCGGCCACCAGCGCTGTAATGCCCAGGCCCAGCAGGCCCGGGCCGCAATAGCGGGCCAGCATCAGCGGCAGCACTTCGTTGTAGCTGAACCCGCCGGTGGCGGCGGCCACGGGCGCGCTGGTCAGCCGCATCGGCAGCACCGCCAGGGCGAGCAGCCCCGGCAGCACCACAATCAGCGGCACCAGCAACTTGAAGCCGGAGGCGATGATGGGCGCCATCTGCGCCGAGCGCAGGTCGCGCGCGGTCAGCACCCGCTGCACCACCAAAAAGTCGGTGGTCCAGTACCCGAAGGCGCTGACGAACCCCAGCCCAAACACAATGCCGGTCCAATGGATGCCCATGGGATTGGCGGTGAACTGCCCCAGCCCGCGCCACAGATGGGTGTAGTCCTGGCCGGGGAAGTTGGCGTGGATGCGCGCCACCATGCCGCTCCAGCCGCCGGTTTCCACCAGCCCGGCGACGGCCACCACCAGCGCTCCCGCCCAGATCAGCACGAATTGCAGGACTTCATTGAAGATGGCCGACCGCAGTCCGCCCATCGCCACGTAGATCGCCACCGTCGCCGCCGACACCCAGATGCTGAAGTTCAGGCTCCAGCCCAGCAGGATCTTCAGCACCAGCGCCATGGCATACATGTTGACGCCGCTCACCAGCACCGTCATGGCCGCAAAACAGACCGCCGACAGGGTGCGGGTCGAGGCTCCATAGCGCAGATGCAGGTAGCCGGGAACGGAGTGCGTCTTGCAGATGTAATAAAACGGCATCATGACCACACCCAAAAAGAGCATGGCCGGGACGGCGCCAATCCAGTACCAGTGCGCGGTCAGGATGCCATATTGATATGTCGAAGCTGCCCAGCCCATGAGCTCGAGCGAGCTCAAATTGGCGGCCAGCAAGGCCAGCCCCGCCACCCAGGCGGTCATTTCCCGTCCCGCCAGGAAAAAATCCTCGCTGGTGCCGCTGAAGCGCTTCAGGTAAAAACCCAGACCCAGGGTGGTGATGAAATAGAGGGCCAGAATGGCGGTATCCACCGGATGCAGGGGAATCAGGTGCGTGGTCATCGTGGTTCCATTGCGGCCCGCAGGCGCGCCGCCGCGGTTTCGGGCGTGAGGTCGCGCTGCGGCATGGCCAGCAGTTCATAGCCCACCAGAAACTTGCGGATGCTGGCCGAGCGCAGCAGCGGCGGAAAGAAATGCCCGTGCAGGTGGCACTCCGGATGCACGGCTCCATCGCTCGGCGGCAGGTGGAATCCCCAGGAGGTAGGAAACGGTGTTTCAAAAAGCCGGTCGTAGCCCCGGCCCAGGCGGATCAGAAGTTCAGCGAGCTGGGCGCGGGCGTCGGGGTCGAGTTCCTCCAGTCCCCCACGGTGAGGCTTGCTGAGCAGCAGAATCTCGAACGGCCAGCAGGCCCAGAAGGGAATCACCGCCAGAAAGCCTTCGTTCTCGCAGACGACGCGCTCGGCCGCCTCGGCCTCGCGCCGCACCGTGTCGCACAACAGGCAGGAGCCGTGGCGTTGGCGGTAGGCTGCCAGCGCGGCCTGCTCGCGCGCGAGGATGTTGGGCATCCGGGAGTTGGCCCAAATCTGACCGTGCGGATGCGGGTTGCTGGCGCCCATCATGGCCCCGCGGTTTTCGAAGATCGTCACGCTGCGTATCCCGGGCCGCGCCGCCAGGTCCCGGTACTGCTCCGTCCAAACCGCAACCACCTCGGCCACCGCTGCCGCGGAAAGGTAGGGCAGCGTAAGATCGTGGCGCGGGGAGTAGCAGATCACCCGGCAGCATCCCGACTCCGCCTCCGCACGAAAGAGCGGATCGGCGCTCCCGGCAACCTCGGCCGGAGCGTCCGGCAGCAGGGCAGGGAAGTCGTTGTCGAAGACCCAGACGCCGGTGTAGGCGGGATTGCGGCGGCCGCCCTCGCGCGGGTTGCCCGGGCAGAGGTAACACCCTGGGTCATAGGCGGGGTGGGCGGCCGGGGGAGCCGGCTCCTGTTGCCCCAGCCACGGCCGCCGGCCGCGCTGCGGCGAAACCAGCACCCACTCTTCCAGCAGAGGGTTGAAGCGGCGGTGAGGGCGGCTGAAATCAGGCATGGCAGGATTCCAGCGGTCCGGCGGCGTCGGCGCTGCGGCACAGCCAGGATTGGGCTTCGCGGCCGCTGGTTTGGCGATAGGCCGGCGCCACCAGGCGCGGCAGTTGCGCCGCCGCCGCCGGTTGCGTCAGCACCAGCACACAGCCTCCGAACCCTCCGCCCATCATCCGCGCCCCCCACACCCCGGCTTGGCGGCGGCAGAGATCGGCCAGCAGGTCAAGCTCCGGGCAGCTTACCTGATAGTCATCGCGCAGGCTGGCATGGGAGGCGTCGAGCAGGCGGCCCAATTCCGCCAGGTCTCCGGCGGCCAATGCGGCCGCGGCCGCATGCACCCGGGCATTCTCCCGCACCACGTGGCGACAGCGCGCAAACAGCAGCGGTGGCAGGCGGGTTTGCGCCTGCGGCAACTGCTCTTCGCTCAACTCCCGCAGCGTTGCCAGCCCCAGCCGCGCCGCCGCTTCCTCGCATTCGCCGCGGCGCCGGTTGTACTCGCCGGAAGCATGATCGTGGCGCACTCCGGTGTCCATGGCCACCAGACAGGCGTCGGTGGGCCAGGGCAGCCAGCGCACCGCCAGCGTCTGCGTATCGAGCTCGGCAAAGGCACCGCGGCGGCTCATGCAGGCGATGTATTGATCCATGATGCCGCAGCGGCTGCCGGCAAATTCGTGGCTGGCCTGCTGGCACAGCAGCGCCAGCTCCGTCGGCGGAATCTCGATCCCCGCCAGGCGCGCCAGGGCGTAGCCCACGGCCACTTCAGCCGCCGCCGACGAACTCAGGCCGGCGCCCACCGGTACGCTGCTGCGCAACCACAAATCCGCGCCGCCCATCCGCTGCCGGCGGTCGAGTAGCAGCGCCACCCCCCGCAGGCTGCGGCTCCAGGCGGGAACCACAGCCTCCCTGGCGCCCGCATCGAGAAGGAACTCAGCCGTCTCGCCAAAGTGTTCCGAATGCAATCGAATGGATCGTTCAGCCCGTGAAGCCGCGGCCACCGTGACCTCGAGATCAATGGCCGCCGGCATCACCCAGCCGGCGTTGTAATCGGTGTGCTCGCCGATCAGGTTGATGCGGCCGGGGGCGCGGAAACACCGCTCCGGTTCGCTCCCAAACCGTGCCCGGAAGGCCTCAATGAGCACGCAGCATCACCACGCCGTGCGCCGGGACAGTCACCGTGTAGGGGCCGGCAGCGGTGAAGTCACGATGCGACCACAGGTCGCGGACCCGAGGCTTCGGTCGCACCCCCAGCGCCTGCCAGTTCGCGGTCATGGAGGCGGGCCCGGTCCCGCGGTTGAAAAGGGCCACCGCCGTGGCCCCGCCCGTCAGCGGGCGCTCCCAGATTTCCAGGTCGCCCTGCCCGCCCACCCGCCGGCCCTGCCGGCCGAGCTTGTCTTGATCCACCGCGATCACATCACGGTTGGTGAGGATGGCGAGCGTCGCTGGTGTCATGGCATTGAGGTCGTTGCCGGCGATCAGCGGCGCTGCCAGCATCGCCCACAGGCTCATGTGGGTGCGGTATTCCGCCGCGCTCATGCCTCCGTTGCCGATCTCCAGCATGTCGGGATCGTTCCAGTGGCCCGGGCCCGCCGCCGCCTCGCGTCCGTTCTGACTGAAGCCGTTGCGCGCCATGGAGGCGTAGTTGTCTTCGATGTCGCCGGTGGTCCGCCATAGATTGCCGCCCACCGCCGCGCCCCACTGTCCGACGTTTTGCCAGCCATACTCGCACAAACTGAAGACAATGGGCCTGCCGGTGGCGCGCAGCGCCTGCGCCATCTTGGCGTACACCGCCTGCATCTGGTCAGGGGTGTAGACTTCGCTGGCGCTGCACCAGTCGTACTTCAGATAATCCACGCCCCAGCCGGCGTAGGTGCGCGCGTCCTGCGCTTCATGGTTGTAACTGCCCTCGTAGCCGGCGCAGGTTTTGGGCCCGGGTGAGGAATAGATCCCCAGCTTCAGCCCCTTGGAGTGCACATAGTCGGCGAGCGCCTTCATGTCGGGGAACTTGGCGTTGGGCTGAATGTTGCCCGCGGCGTCACGTTCTCCTTCCCAAGTGTCATCTATGTTGACGTAAACGTAGCCGGCGGCCGCCATGCCGCTGGCCACCAGCCGGTCGGCGGTCTGACGAATCTCGGCGTCCGTCACCTTGCCGGCAAAGTGGTTCCAACTGTTCCAGCCCATGGGGGGTGTCAGCGCCAGGCCATTGGGCGGCAGGGGATGGAACGGGGCCAGCGGCGGATGCCGCAGGCTCGGCGGAAGCTCGTAGGAGGTGACGCTGGAAGTTCGTTTGAGGAGCAGGGGCGGGGGCGTGAAGCGGCGAGCCGCGCCGGCATCGGTCCGTGGCACAAACGTCAGGTTGAGCTGGTCGCCGCTGACCCTGCCCTGATACTGCTGGCCCGGCGCGCCGGGGCGGAAGGGATCGCTGACCGCAAGGCGCACCTCGTCGCCGGCGATGGTCCCTGCAATCACGCCGCTGCGCCCGTTCTGGGTGGCCGCCACGCCGCTCAGCTTCGCTCCCTGCTGCTGCAGGACGTATTCGATATGCCGGGTAATGCTGCGATCGCGGCGTTGAAAAGTCTGCTCACCCGTCCAGGTTCCCGCCAGACTGGGTGGGCTGGATTGCCACCCCAACAGCAGCGGTGCGCAGACCAGCATGGCTGCGCCCGCAAGGTACCGCTTTTGCATCCGCATAAGCTATCCTCCCGCCGTGACAGCACCGGCGCAAACAGCATACCTTGAGTCGCGCGGCGAGGGGCGGCGGAATTAGTCCTGGCGCAGCGCGCGCAGCGGATCCACGCGGGTGGCGGCCCAGGCAGGCCGCAGGCAGGCCGCCAGGGCCAGCAGGAACAGCGCCCCGGCCACCGCCGCCAAAACCGTCGGGTCGGCGGGACTTACGCCATAGAGGAAACCACCGAGCAGGCGCATCAGCCAGAAAGCGCCCATCAGCCCCAGCACCAGCCCGAGCCCGGCGCGTTGCAGGCCATAGGCCACAAACTGCCACAGCACGGCTGACCGTCCGGCGCCCAAGGCCATGCGGATGCCGATCTCGCGGCGCTGCTGCGCCACGGCATAGACCAGCACGCCATAGATGCCGATGGCCGCCAGCACCAGCGCCAGACCCGCGAAAATGGCCAGCAGGAGGCCCATGAAATCGTAGGAGCCGAGCGAAGCGCCTTCGATCTGTTGCAGGCTCCGCAGATTGTAAAGCGGCTGGTTCGAGTCCACGCCGCGGAAGGCCGCACGCACCGCCGCTCCCAGTTGCGGGTTGTCGCCGCGGATCACGTAGCCCATGCCGAACCAGTGGTTCACCAGCGCGTTGATCGCGTCCGAGGCCTGCGCCTGGGGCACATACAGCGTCAGCGGCGGCGCTTCGTCCACGCCATTGACGCGAACGTCTCCCACCACGCCCACAATGCTTAGCGTATGCCGCGTCGAACCGTCGGGGTCGGTCAGGTTGAGGGTCTGGCCCAGGCCGGTGGTTCCCGGCCAGTAACGCCGGGCAAAGGCGGCATTCACAATCGCGACCGCCGGCGCCGTGGCGGTGTCACTGGTGGCAAAGTCCCGCCCGCGGAGCAACGGAATGCTCCGGGTGCGGAAAAAATCAGAGCTGATGGCGCGCCATTCCACCGAGAAAAGGTCCTGGTCGGCCGCGTGACCGGGCAGGGAGATGGGGTAGTTCATAGCCCGCGTCAACGGCACGCCCGTAATGGCAGCCGCGGCCGTCACCCCGGGGGTGCGCCGGAGCCGCTCCAGCACCTGCTGGTTGAAGCGTGTGGTGGCGTCATTGCGGGCCGCCCGTGGTCCGGTCAGGCTGGTCTGCACCGACCAGACGCCCTGGAGCTGGAACCCGGGATTCACGCGATGGAGCTGCAGCAGGCTGGCGGCCAGAAGCCCTGCGCCCGCCAGTAGAAGATACGCCAGGGCAACTTCGGCCACGATCAGCGCCGAGCGGGCGCGGCCGGCCGCCGGACCGGCGGCGTTGCCCACGCTGTCCTTGAGGCTGGCCTGCAGGCTGGCGCGGGCGGCGTGCAGAGCCGGCGCCAGACCAAAGAGAATGCCCGCCAGCACGGCGGCGCCGGCCGTGAACAACAGCACGGTGCCATTGAGGCCGCCAGTGAGGGGTAAAGCATAAGCGGCCGGCGTCAGCCGGGTCAGCAGCGGCACCGTTGCCAACGCCAACAGCCATCCCAGGGCCGCGCCCAATCCCGCCAACAACAAGCTTTCGGTCATTAATTGGCGGATCAAGCGGGCCGGGTTGGCGCCCAGCGCCGCGCGGATTGCCAGCTCGCGGGTGCGGCCGGTGGCGCGAGCCAGCAGCAGGTTGGCCAGGTTGGCGCAGGCAATCAGCAACACCAGGCCCACCGCCCCGAGCAACAGCAGCAACGGTGCACGGCTGCCACCGGCGATGGCATCGTGGAGGCTTTGTGCTCCCCATCCCATGTGGGCCGCGATCTGGGGGTGCATCTGGTGGAAGCCCGCCAGGCTGGCGGCCAGGTCGGCGTTCGCCTGCGCCAGACTCACCCCGGGAGCCAGTCGCCCCAGAAAATCGAGATTGGGACCCAGCGGCTCCAGCGCCGCCTCCGTCGGTTGCATGTCTGTCCAAATCTGTGTGGGAGTCGAAGGGTCGAGCTGATTCTGCGTCAGGCTCACAAAGCCGGCCGGCATCACGCCGATCACGGTGTACACCACGTCGTTGATGCGGACGGTGCCGCCCAACACCGCCGGATCAGCTCCGAACTGCGACCGCCATAGGCCGTCGCTGAGGATGGCGGTGGCGGGTGCGCCGGGAGCATCATCGGCCGCTGTGAAGTCGCGTCCCAAGGCCGGCGTCACGCCCCACACTCCGAAGTAGCCATGGGTTACCCGCGCCGTTCCCACCCGCAGTGGCTGGCCGGCGCCGCTTAGGTTCGAAGCGGCGAAGGAGTCCACCACGGCCGCCGCGCCCAGCGTGTGTTGATGGGCCAATAAATACAGTGCCTCGGTGCCCGTCAGTCCATTTTGAAACGCACCCCGATTCGTGTGCGCCACCTCCACCAATCGTTCGGGGTGGGGGAAGGGCAGCGGCTCGAACAACATCGGGCCGACAATGCTGAAAATGGCGGTGTTGGCGCCAATGCCCAGCGCCAGCGTCAACACTGCCGCCAGGGCGAATCCCGGCGCCCGCAGCAGCAGGCGCAAGCCGTAGTGTACGTCGCCCATGATGCGCTATACTTCCGCGGCGTGCTTTGGTTCCGCAAAAATCTAGTGCAGGCTCACCTGCAAGCCGGTTGAGTACTGCAGCGAGTTCTTCAAAAAGCCGGGCTGGGGGTTGTTGATGTAGTCGTCAATCACGGTGAAGTTGACGCTCAACAACCTGTAAACCGGTATCGCCCAGGCGCTCATGCCTGACATCTGGTAGGCCAGGCCGCTGGTGTAGCTGGGTGTCAGGCTCACGCTTTGCGTCCAGATCAGCTTTCCGTAGCTGTGGCGCATGGATTCGGTGAAGCTGGAGGCCAGAAAGCGCGCCGTGGGTGCGGAATTGAAGCGCTGGTTGGTCCAGTGGAGATCGGCCTTGAGGTCCATGTCCGTGGCCGTCGTGCGCAGCAGCTTCCAGCCAAGGCCGCCGCCGTATGCTTGCTGCAGTTGCAGACCCTGGGCGGCGTTGTGGTCGAATTGGGTGTTGCCGAAGAGATACAGCCGCTGGCTGATGTTCTGATCCTGCTCCAGCCCCGCGCTGAAAATGCTGGTCCGCACCGTGGGCGCGCCCGGTTGGGAGAGGCGGCCGTAGGTGCCCTGGAAATGGAACAGCGTGTCGGATTTCTGCGGCAGCCAGTCGAGCCGCGGCACGGGCCGCTGCAGCGCCGCCTGGGTGGTGTAACTGATCGAACTCTGGGTGGCGCTCACCTGGCTGAAGCCGCCGGTGATCTGCCCGCGCCAGGATTGCCAGGGTGCCGGATGCGCGGTGATGGCGTTGACATAGGTTTTGGGGTCCACCACCAGCCGCACTTCGCTCGAGGCCAGAAACTCCGGCTGCGCGCTGGGGCTGCTGACGATCAAGGAGGCATTTTCCACCAGCAGCGTCCCCTCGTGCGCCTTGCCGTTGAGGTCCACCACGACAAAGGGCGCCGAGGTCCGCAACTCGCGAATGTTATCCCAGGGCACGGTCACCTGGTTGGCGAGGTTGCTGGCAAAGAGACAGCCGCGGGCATCGGCCCGCAGCAGCGAGCCGGTAAGTTCGTCGCCGTTGGTGAAGATGAGGGTGTCGGCGCGCAGCGCGGCGGTGCCCAGCAACAGACCCACCACGAGCGCCGCACACAAGCGGAGCGCGTCAGCCATTCACCAATTTTCGCAGAAGTGCCACCAAACGCGTCCGTTCTTTCTCCCGCAGCGGGCGCATTTGATCCGCCTGCACGCGCAGCGCAATGGGGCGGGCGCGGCGCAGCAGCGCCCGCCCGGCGGCGGTCAGCGCCACGAGGTGCGCCCGCCGGTCGCGGGGATGGCGGCGGCGTTCGATCCAGCCGCGGCGCTCCATGCCGTCCAGAATCGGCACCAGGGTGCTGGGGTCGAGGCCGCACATGGCCGCCAGCTCGCGCTGCGGCCGCGGCGCTTCCTGCATCCCCGTCAGCAGCCAGAACTCGCGCGGCTGCAGATCGAGCGGGGCCAGCGCGCCGGTCAGCATCTGCTTGGCCTGCATCCACATCTGCCAGGCGAGGCGCCAGAACTGCCGTTCGCTGCTCATAGCGCCCGCTTGAACAACCACGTCGCGCCGCCCACCATCAGGACGCCGGTCAGGGCCAGCACCCAGAGATCGGTGGTGATGGCCGCCAGCCCGCTCTGCTTCAGCAGCAGCGTGCGGTAACCGTGCACGGCATAGCTGAACGGGTCCACCACGGCGATCCAACGCAGCCAGGCGGGGAAGCCGGCGATGGGGTAAATGGCGCCGGAGGGAAAGAACAACAGCGTGTTGAGCACCCCGAAGATGGCGCGCGGCACCAGGGGATCATTGATGCGGGCCATCATGAAGAACATCATGCCGATGAGCGCGATCGAGGTCAGGACGGTGACCAGCAACAGCCCCGCCTGCCGCGCCGGCGAGAAGAAGTCGGGCACGCCCGCCAGCAGCGAGCCGGCGATCAGCGTCACCAGTCCCGCCAGCACGCCCTTGATGACCCCGGCCAGGTTGAAGCCTACAATCAGCTCCCAGCGCGTGATGGGCGTCACCAGATAGCCCTCGTGCAGGCCGCGGGACTTGTCGTCAATGTAGAGAATGCCGCCGCCGATCATGGCGGTGATGAAGATGGCCAGCGTCACCGAGCCCGGCAGCAGGTATTTCATGTAGCTGATGTACGGGTAGACTTCGACCGTGTCCAGCCCCACCGCCTGGGGATCGCGCGAGGTGACCACCGGCGCATTGAGATTGGCCACCAGCTCCGCCATCACCACCCCCACGCCGCCGGCCACGGCGCGGTCGGTGTTGTCGGTGATCAGCGCCAGGCGGGGATGGTTGCCGATGAGCTGATCGCGGGAAAAATGCTCGGGAATGATGAGCACGGCCCCCAGCTCGCCGCGCCGCAGCGCGGTCAGCGCCGCGCCCTGGTCGGGGTAGTCGTGGGGCAGGAAAGTGCGGGCATTGGCGGCCACCGCCAGCAGATCCTCATGTACACTCACCGCTGCCGGCCCCTGGTCGAGGTTGACCACCCCCAACTGTACATTGCGGATGTTGCCGCCAAAGGCGTTGCCCAGGATGATGAGCTGTACCAGCGGCAGGATCAAGGCCGCCACCATCAGCGAAGGGCTCCGGCGGAATTTGCGCAGGTCACGCTCCACAATGGCCAAAGCCCGGGTCAGCATCATAATTTGCCGTCCTCCTGCAGACCGTGGCCGGTAAAGTGCAAAAAAACGTCGTCCAGGGACGTGCTCTCCACTGTCAGGCTGCGCAGCTCGACCTTCTTCTGGTGGGCCAGGGCAATCACCGATTCGGCGGTGGCCGGACCGCGATCGCTGGAGAGACGGTACATGCCCGGCCCGCTGGCCCGCACCTGCTTGACCAACGGCAGGCCCTCCAGGTCGGCGGCCCCGCCCGGCAGGTCGGGGGCGAACTGCACCTCCAGGCGGCTGGCGCCCGGCACCGCGGTCTTGAGCGCCAGCGGCGTATCGAGCGCCACCAACTTGCCCCGATCCACGATGCCGATGCGGTCACAAAGCTTGTCGGCTTCGTCCATGTAGTGGGTGGTGAGAAAAATGGTCAGGCCCTTGCTCTCGCGCAAATGCGACACCATCTCCCACACCGCCATGCGCGAAACCGGATCGAGTCCGGTGGTGGGTTCATCCAGAAACAGGATCTCGGGCGCATGCACCAGACCCCGGGCGATCTCCATCCGGCGCCGCATGCCCCCCGACAGGGTGCGCGCGAAGGCATCGGCACGATCACCCAGACCCACCGCCTGCAGCAATTCCAACGTCACTGTCCGCCGCTGAGCTTTGGGCAACCCGTACAAGCGGGCGTGGATGGAGAGGTTTTCCGCGCACGTCAGATCCGGATCGCTGGTCATGTTTTGGGGAATCACCCCGATCGCCAACCGCACCGCGTTGGGAACCTTGCTGACGTCGTGGCCGGCGACCAGGGCGGAGCCCGAGGTGGGTTCGATCAGCGTGGTCAGCATGCGGATCAGCGTGGACTTGCCCGCGCCGTTGGGGCCCAGCAGGCCGAAGATCTCCCCCTTGCCGACATCGAAGCTGACGCCGTCCACCGCCTTCAGTTCGCCAAAGCGCTTGCGCAAGTTGCGCACTTCGATGGCGCGCGGCGCGGTCATGAGGCCCCTCCGGCGGGCAGCAGCACCCAGGCGGTCATGCCCAGCGGCAACTCGCCTCCGGGGTTGGGCACCCGCACCCGGATGCGCACCGTCTTGATGTCCCGCTTGGTGCGGCTGACATCCCGCTGGGTGGCAAAGTCGGCCTCCACGGCCTTGTAAATCACCGGCCCGCGCAGCGTCTTTCCGGAAGGCAGCCGCAGTTCGAGTTCCTGGCCGATCTTCACTCCCGCCGCATACGACTCTTCCACATCCGCGTCCACCCAGGTGTCGCTGGTCTGAAAGATGGTGACGATCGGATTGCCGGGGTTCACCACTTCGCCCTGGCGGGCGGCACGCAGCGTAATGATGCCGTCCACCGGCGCCAGAATGTCGGTAAATCCCAGCCTTGCCTCGGCTGCCGTTTGGGCCGCCTCCGCCCCCCGGGCGGCGGCTTCGAGCGCCGTCGTCTGCTGGCGCTGTACCGCCAGTTGACGCTGCTGCGCCTGGGCATCGGCGACTGCTGCCGCCGCCGCCTTCTGCGCCCGCTCCGCCGCCTGGACCGCCGCCTGCGCCGCCACCCGGCCCGCCTGGGCGGCATTCAGATCGGCCGTGGCGTTGTCCAGGTCCTGGGGTGCCATCCCCCCCTCGGCGGTGAGCGGCTGGATGCGATGGAAGGCGGCCTGGGCACGATCCCAGGTTGCCTGCGCCGCTTGCGCCTGGGCATGCGCCTGGCTTACTTGCGCTTGCGCCTGCTGCTGCTGCGCCTCGGCCTGGGCCAGTTTGGCGGGCAGCGAAGCGGCCAGCAGCGCCGTCTGCGCCTCCGACTGCCGGGCACTGGCCTGCGCCTGCCGGATGGCGTCCCGCGCCGCCTGCACATCGGCCGACTGCACCCCGCGATCCAGCGTGGCCAGCAGTTGGCCGGCGTGAACGCTTTGGCCGTCTTCCACCGCCAGGCGCGCGATCCGCGCCGTGATCTGCGATCCCACCACGACCTCGTTGCCATCCACCGTGCCGGTCAGCATCAAGACCGCCTGGCGCGGCCACTGCCACCAGATGACCGCCGCCACCAACCCCACTGCCAAGACCGCCCACCGAAGCCAGCGTCGCATGCTTTCTCCTCGGAAACAGACAAATTGTAATCCAATATTATTGGGAATCCAAACTATCTGCCGCTTCGGCGCGGCGCCGCCGGCCGCGCCCGGGGCGGCGGCGAACGGCGGTCGGGTATGCTGGAAGGCATGAAGGCGGCCGTGGCGCGGACGCGCAACAAGGGCTATTACCGGGTCCTCCATGTTCCGATCTGGATCTGGGTGTTCTTCACCCTGCCCGGCTCCCTCACCGCCGCACTTTATGCCCACGGCTTTACCCGGCGGCACGGGCTGTGGCTGGCGCTGGTAGTCACGGTGTGCCTGTGGCGCGGGCTGCTGGGCCGCCTGCCCGGTGTCGAGTCCCGCCCCTACATTACCCATTACGGTCTCGACTGGCCCAACCTCGGCTACCGCGTCGCCTGCTACACAGCCGCCTGGATCGCCATTGTGGCGCCTTGGACGTTGAACTTGGCCGGCTTGCTCTACGCCGCCGCCTCCGGCCGCTGGATCATCCAACAACTCTACGGCTGGCCCTACGACCTGATTGCCTTGTGCGTGGTGCTGGCGGCGGCCGCGGACAAATTGCCGCGCACCCGCCACACCGTGCACGATGAGGGATCGGACCGCGCTTGGTTCTACGTGGGTGTCTGGACCGCGGTGCTCTCCCAGTTGGCCGGTTGGGCGATGTGGCGCCTGGGGCCGGCTCTGCGCCTCAGCCCACACGCCCTGGTCTGGACCCGCCTGCTGGTGTTTGCCGGCGTGAGCGCGGCGGTGCTGGGCTGGGGCTTGGCCGGAAGGCTGCCGCGCACCCGCCGCTACTACGTCGCTGCGGACGCCACCGATTTGCCCGCGGCCGCCGGAGAGTAAAAGGAGGATCCATGCCCGCCCCCGCCACCCATCTCTTCAGCCCGCTGCGGCAGCGCGGCCTGGACTTACGCAACCGCATCGTCGTCTCGCCCATGTGTGAGTACTCGAGCGAGGATGGCTTCGCCAACGACTGGCACCTGGTGCATCTCGGCAGCCGCGCGGTGGGCGGCGCCGGGCTGGTCTTCACCGAGGCCACCGCGGTCACCCCCGAAGGCCGCATCAGCCCGCAAGATCTGGGCCTATGGAAAGACGATCACCTGACCATGTTGCGCCGCATTGCAGGATTTGTGCGCTCCCAGGGGGCCGCCTGCGGAATTCAGTTGGCCCATGCCGGACGCAAGGCGTCCACGGCGGCGCCCTGGAAGGGGGGCAAGCCTGTGCCCGCCGGCGAGGGAGGCTGGCCGGTGGTGGGCCCCAGCCCGGTGGCCTTTGCCGAAGGCTATCCGGTGCCGCACGAACTGACCAGCGCTGAGATCGCCGCCGTGGTCAACGCCTTCGCCGCCGCCACGCGCCGTGCCCACGCCGCCGGATTCCAGGTGGCGGAGATCCACGCCGCCCACGGCTACCTGATCCATGACTTCTTATCGCCGCTCAGCAATCAGCGGGGCGACAGCTATGGCGGCGGCCGGGAAAACCGCATGCGCCTGTTGTGCGAGGTGGTCGAGGCGGTCCGCGGCGTGTGGCCGGAGGATCTGCCCGTATGGGTGCGCATCTCTGCCACCGAATGGGTCGAAGCCGGCTGGAACGGTGAGGACTCGGTGGCTCTGGCCCGGCGCATCGCCCCGCTGGGCGTGGATATGGTGGATTGCAGTTCCGGCGGCAACGTGCCGCGCGCGCCCATTCCCGCCGGCCCCGGCTACCAGACGCTCTATGCCGCGCGCATCCGCGCCGAAGCCGGCGTGCCCACCGCCGCCGTCGGCATGATTACCGCCCCGGCCCAGGCTGACCATATCATCCGCACCGGTCAGGCCGATGCCGTGGTGCTGGCGCGTGAACTGCTGCGCCGCCCTTACTGGCCCTTGCACGCCGCCCGCGCGCTGGGTCACGCAATCGAATGGCCGGAGCAATATCAGCGCGCCAAGGACTGAGGCGCCTCACAGCGGGTCGAGCAACATCTGCCAAACCTGTAAATGCCTGGCCCGGAAGGCGGCGGCACAGGAGAGCAGGTAGAAGCTCCACATGCGGCAAAAGCGCTCGCCGTATTGGACCAGCCAGCGCGGCCATTGCGCGGTGAAGTTTTCGTGCCAGGCCATCAGCGTGCGGTCGTAGTCGCTGGCCCAGTTGTGCCATTCCAGCGGAAGGAACAGCCCTTCGATGGCAGTGCCGATCTGCTGGATGGAGGGCAGG
>JBQCEU010000277.1:0-3423 GCA_051959955.1 Terriglobales bacterium
GCGGTTCGCCAAAGTCGAGATGCCGGAGTTTGGCTCCGCGAGGGAAGAGGCGGAATGGTACGCGTCGCACCAGGATGAGATCGCCGAGGACTTTCAACGGGCGGCGGAGGCGGGGGAACTGAGAGTCGGCGTTCCAGGCGGCCCGACCGAAGCCGTGCGGACGCGGCCGACCACCCTGCGGCTGCTGGAGACCGACATCGAAGAAGCCCGGAGGCAGGCGCGGCGGGCGGGGCTGCGCTACCAAACGTACGTGAAAATGGTGCTGCACGAGGGGCTGGAGGCAAGAAGGCGCGGCAAGGCGAGGTAGCCGCCGGCACCCCAGGCGGCGGCCGAGGGCGTGCCGATGGGGACGCGGACGCGGTTTCCTCCGTTGTCAAGGCGCCTTGCGGCGCCCGACGATCCCTGCGGGCAACGTGTATCGCCACCTGCACAAGCACGGCTACGCACAACCAAATGGGGCTGGTATGCTCACCCCATGCGAGCACTGATTGCCGGTGTGTGTCTTGTGGCGGCGTGCGGCGCGGCGCCGGCTTGGGCCCCGGCGGGTCCCAGGCCGGCGGCGAACGCCGCGGCGATGCGCTGGCGGCTGCTGGGGCCGATGCGGGCCGGCCGGGTCTCGGCGGTGGCGGGCGTGCCCGGCGACGCCTCGACCTACTACATCGGCAATCCCGAAGGCGGCGTCTTCAAGACCACCAGCGGCGGCACGGTCTGGACCCCGATCTTTGACCACGAGCCGGTCAGCTCCATCGGCGCCATCGCTGTCGCGCCCTCCAACCACGACATCGTCTATGTCGGCACCGGCGATGTGGTGAACGTCGGCGGGGCGGTGAACCAGGGCAACGGCGTCTACAAATCCACCGATGCCGGCCGCACCTGGCGGCACCTCGGGCTGGACGACAGCCGCCACATCGCCGGCATCGTCGTGGACCCGCGCCATCCCGACGTCGTCGTCGTGGCGGCGCTGGGCCATACCTACGCCGCCAACCCGATGCGCGGCATTTATCGCTCGAGCGATGGCGGCGCAACCTGGAAGCAGGTGCTGCATACCACCGATACCGCCGGCGCCATTGACCTGGTGGCCAATGCCACCGACGCCAGGCAGCTTTGGGCTGCCTTCGAGCCGCACGCCCCGGGAGCGCCGGAGAGCGACGCCGCGATCTTTCGCTCCGCCGACGAAGGTCTGACCTGGCAGCCGGTCTCCGGCGGCGGCCTGCCGCCGCTGCGCGGACGCATCGGCCTCGCGGCCAGCGGCGCCCGAGCATTCGCCATCACGCCCGATGGTCTCTATCGCAGCGACGACGGCGGCCAAAGCTGGAAGCGCACCACCACCGACCGCCGCATTCGGGGTGGCGGATACTTCGGCAAGGTGTACATCGCGCCGGGCGCGCCGGATACGGTGTATGTGCTGCAGACCTCGATGTACCGCTCCACCGACGGCGGCGCAACCTTCACCGCCTACAAAGGCGCGCCCGGGGGCGACGACTACCACGAGCTCTGGATTGACCCCTCCAACAACCGCCGCATGATCCTGGGCGTGGATCAAGGCGTCACCATCTCCCTCAACGGCGGCCAACAGTGGAGCCTCGGCTGGTACCACCTGCCCAACGGGCAGTTCTATCACATCACCGTGGATCACCGCTTTCCCTTCTGGGTCTACGGCACGCAGCAGGACTCCGGCTCGGCGGCGGTGCGCAGCATGGGCGACTTCGGCGCGATCACCTTCATGGACTGGCGCCCGTCGGTGGGCGCTTATGAGTTCGGCTATATCCATCCCGACTGGAGCGACCCCAACTTCGTCTTCGCCACCGGCGGCGGCACGGCGTTCAACCGCTACAACTGGACCACGCGCCAGATCTTCGACATCTCGCCTCCGGCCGAGCTCGGCGGCATGCGCCTGCGCTACGCTGGCAGCCCCGAGGCGCAGTCGCTTCGTGACCCCAAACGCTTCTTCCTTGCCGCGCAGGCGGTGCTCGAAACCGACGACCGCGGCCTCACCTGGAAGGCCATCAGTCCCGACCTGACCGGCGGCGGCCGGGCGGCCATCTCGGCCCTCGACGCCTCGCCGGCGGGAAGTTTGTGGGCGGGAACATCCGACGGACGGGTGTGGTTTTCGCCCGACGGCGGCGCGACCTGGCGGGCGGCGGCGCAGTTGGATCTGCCCGCGAACACCCCGATCGAGTCCATCGCCGGCTCGCCGCTCGATCCCGCCACCGCCTACGCCACCGCCGAGCGGCACACCCAAAATGATTTTTCGCCATATGTCTTCCGCACCACCGACGGCGGCGCGCACTGGACCAGGATCGTGGCCGGGATTCCGGGCGACGATCTGGTGCGCGTGGTTCGCGCCGACACGGAAAAGCGTGGGCTGCTCTTCGCCGGCACCGAGCGCGGCGTGTATGTCTCCGGCGATGACGGTGCAAACTGGTCGCCGCTGCAGAGCAACCTGCCGCTGGCCTCGGTGCGCGACCTGCAGGTATACGACAACGACCTGGTCGCCGGCACCTACGGCCGCGGCATCTGGATCCTCGACGATCTTGATCCGCTGCGCCAGCCGCCGCCCTCAGGCGCCGCCGAATTATTGCCCCTCGCCCCGGCCGTGCGGGTGCAGCCTAACGTCAACTACGACACGCCCTTTCCGCCGGAGATGGCCACCGGCGAGAACCCACCCCCGGGCGCCATCCTCGACTACTACCTGCCGTCGGCGGCACCGTCAGTGACCATCACCATCTTCGACTCCACTGGCCACAAAGTCCGCACCCTCACCAGCACGCCACCCCCGGCCGCGCCCGCGCCCCAGCTCGACATCCCCAATTATTGGCTGGCGCCGCCAGAGGTGTTGCCCGTAACCGCCGGCATGCAGCGCGTCACCTGGGATCTGCGCTACGACCCGCCGCCCTCCTTCAGCCACGAGTACAACATCGCCGCCATCACGCACGCCACACCCGCCGATCCGCGCGGCCCGTTCGTTGTGCCGGGCGAGTACCAGGCCGTGCTCGAAGTCGGCGGCCGCCGCTACGTACAGCCGCTGCGCGGCACCATGGATCCGCGCGTGAGCACGCCTGCCGCCGGCTTGCGCCAGCAGCGTGACCTCGCCCTGGCCATCGCCGCCGACATGCGAACGTCCTTCGCCGCCGCCACCCCCGCCGCCCGCCGCCTCAACGCCCGCCTGGGCAGCCTGCTCACCCTGATCGAGCTCTCCGACGATGCGCCGACGGCGACCATGCAGGAGCGCTTCCGCCAACTGCATGCCGAGCTGGCCACTATCGGCGGACGTAGATGAACACGCAAACATAAGCAGGCACAACTCTTCCTTTTGCAGCCGTAGCAGTGTAGGATGCCCCTTTCAGGGCTGTTGCAGCGCAAATCCATCCCGCTTACGAGGAGAGAGTTCATGTCCCATTGGAATCAAAAGTATCTGCTGGT
>JBQCEU010000278.1:0-7636 GCA_051959955.1 Terriglobales bacterium
AGGTAGGAGAGCCCCAATAGGGCCACCATCAGCAGCATCACCAGCACGAAGTAGACAATGAGCGGCCACAGCATTCGCGCAGCGGTCTCCTTCTGTAGTGATGGTAACGCCACCCGGTCTGGTTGGCGCAACTCCATGCGAAACCGCATCAGGAAAAATGAGGCTCTGATTGAGAGGCAACTCCAACCTTGCTGGCGCGCATCCCGCCCCGGTGCCCACGCAGTCGGAGCAGGTGCCGGTGAAGAAGACGGTCAGCGGCGTGGCCTGTAGGGCGCAGGTGAGCAGGGCAAAAAGAGCGAGCGGGAGCAGCTTGCGGATCATGGCGCGTGTAGTGCAATCCGGCTGCCGCTTGGTTAGTGCGGCTACCCGACAAAAGCACAGGGCTTAGCTCGATAGCCGAGGTCGCGAGGCCCATCGTCTTTCCGCAAAAGAATGTACAAAAATGCATGTGGCCACGGTGCGCATTGAACTGCGCACCGTGGCCGCGTGCCCTCCGACAAGGTGGTTAGTGAATGATCCGCACCACGTTGGCGCGGCGGTCGGTGAAGAGGATGAAGCTGTCGTCGGGGGCCATGGCGACGCCGAAGACGCCGTTGTAGCGCACCGGGCCGCCGAGCTCGTTGGGATGGTTGGGGTCCACGGTGAAATCGCCGTCCACCATGTGCTGCTCGTTGGCACTGCCGGCGAGGGTGTAGACCTGCATGGTGCGGAGATCGAGGGCGCGGAGCAGGCCAAGTTCGCTGTCGCCCCAGAACAGGCTGCGGCCGTCGGTGGAGAGGAAGGCGGGATCGCAGAGGGAGGCGCTGGCGGCGGGGCCGTCGTCGCCGCCGCACTTGTGGGCCATGCCGACGATGGTGGTCACCTGGCCGGTGGCCAGGTTGAGCTCGCGGATGGCGGCGTTCTCGAAATCGCTGATGTAGATGTTCTGGCCGGTCGAGTCCCAGGCGAGGCCGTTGGGTTCGGCGAAGTTGGCGGCGGTGCCGACGCCGTCGTTGCTGCCCAGGCCGTGGCCGGCGATGGTGGAGACGGTGCCGGCGGTGAGATCAATCATGCGGATCAGGTTGTTGCCGGTATCGGCGACGTAGAGCTTGGTGCCGTCGGGTGAGGCGAGGATGCCGAAGGGGTTGTTGAAGAGCGCGGTGGCCACCGGGCCGTCCTGGAAGCCGGCGTGATTGTGGTCGCCGGCGACGGTCGAGACCTGGTTGGTGGTCAGATCCAGTTTGCGGATGTCGGCGTTGCCGGGTTCGGCGATGTAGATGACATTCTGGCTGGGGACCCAGGCGAGGCCGGCGTTCTTGTAGAAGGCGGCGCTGGCGGCGGGGCCATCGCCCCAGCCCAGACCGGGGCCGGCGACGGTCGAGACCTGGGAGGTGGCGAGATCAATCTTACGGATGGCGCCGTTGAGGCTGTCGGCCACATAGGCGATCTTGCCGTCGGTGACGATGCCTTCGGGTTGGTCGAACAGAGCCTTGGAGGTGCCGCTGAAGTCGGCGCCGGTGCCCACGCCGTCGGCGAAGCCGCGGTGCGAGGGCTGGCCGGCGAGGGTGGCCGTCTGCAGGACCACGCTCGCCTGGCTGTCGGCGGTGAGCGGGTTGCCGATGTCCATGCGGCGCAGCAGGCCGTTTTCGGTGTCGGCGATGAACAGGCTGGTGGTACTTGCGCCGCTCAGGTCGGCCACCGCCGTCAGGCTCGAGGGCTGATAGAAGGTGGTGGCGCTGCCGGCGCCGCCATCGGCCTGACCCGATCCCGCCCCGCCCGCCAGGGTGAAGACGACGGCGTTGGCGCCCAGGCGCACGGCCCGGATTTCGTTGTCGTCGGCGACGTAGAGCATCTGCACGCCGGAGTGGGGATCCACCGCCAGCCCGCTCAGGCTCTTGAAGGTGGCGCTCATCGCCGGGCCGTCATCCTGGCCCTTGGTGCCGCTGCCGGCCACGGTGGTGACGGTGACCGAGGGGAGGGCAATCTGGCGGATGTCGTAGCCGCACTGGTCGCTGACATAGAGGTTGGCTCCGGCGGGGTCCATGGCGAGGCCGGTGGGCTGGCAGAAGGTGGCGTTGGTGCCGGTACCGTTGGTGGTGTTGAAGATGTGGTACTGGCCGGCGATGGTGGTCACGGTGGCGGTGGCGATATCAATTTTGCGGATCAGCTCGTTGTTGGTGTCGGCCACGTAGAGCGTGGCGCCGTCGGGCGAGATCGCCAAGCCGTGCGGGGAGTAGAAGCTGGCGGCCGCGCCCACCCCGTCGGTGTTGCCGGAGACATCGCCGCCGGCCAGCACCTTGATGTCGAAGTCGCCCTGGGTGAAGCTGACGATGCGATTGCGCAGCGAGTCGGCCACGTAAATGGTGTTGTTCGACGGGTTGAAGGCGATGCCGTCGCCCTCGCCGATGGTGTAGGAGTAGGGCCCACCGGTCAGGGTGGTGACGGTCTGGTTGGCCAGGGTGAATTGACGGAGGGCGTGGCCCTGAGTGTCGGCGAAGTAGAGATTGTGGCCGCCGTCGCTGGTGATCGCGGCGGGGTAGAGCTCCTCGGTTGTGCCCGAGCCATCCTGATAGCCGACGCCGCCGCCGGCTCCGGCGAGGGTGCTGACGTGGCCCGCCCAGCCGGTGATGGTCAGGAGCACGGTCGCCGTCTGCACGATCTGGCCGCCGTTGGCATCGGTCGAGGTGGCGGTGACGGTGATGGGTACGCTGCTCGCCGCCAGACTGATGGGCGCAGTGTCCACGGTCAGCTTCACCGGGCCGCTGGCGGTGGCGGTGGTGGTGTCAAGGGTGGCCGAGGTGCTCACCGGCATGCCGCTGGCGGCCAGGGTGATGGGGGTGGTGAAGCCGCTGGTGATGGTCAACTGCAGCGTCACCGAACCTTCATCGGCCTTGGCCAGGCTGAGGGTGGAGGAGGCGGGCGAGAGGGCGAACTCCTGCGGCGGCACTTGCAGGGTGATCTGCGCCGAGGCGGATTTGGTGGCATCGGCGGCGCTGGTGGCGGTGATGGTTTCGGTGGCGGGCGAAGGCAGCGTGGCCGGAGCGTGGAAGGTGCCGTTCTTGTCAATCGTGCCCAGCGTGGGGTTGCCGCTGGCGACGTTGTTGACGCTCCAGTTGACGTTGAGGTTGGTGCCGTCGCCGCCGGTGACGGCGGCCTGGAAGGCCTGGGTGGAGTTCAGGTTCACGGTGGCCGTGGTGGGGGTGATGGTGACCGCGATGGGCGCGATCAGCGTCACCGTCGCCGAGGCCGAGCGCTGCGGGTCGGCCTGGGAGACGGCGGCAATGGTGACGGTGTTGGTGGCGGGCAAGGTGGCGGGCGCGGTGTAAAGGCCGCTGGCGCTCAGGGTGCCGTAGGTGGGGTCGCTGGCCTTGCCGTTGATGGTCCAGGTCACGGCCGTATTGTTGGCGGGCGTCACCGTGGCGGTGAACTGCTGGGTGGCGCCGGGGAGCAGCGAGGCCGTGGTGGGGGAGAGGGTCACGGCGACGGTGGGGGTGATGGTGACCTGGGCGCTCGCCGACTTGGTGGCGTCGGCGGCGCTGGTGGCGGTTACGGTCACCGTCGCCGGGGAAGGCAGGGTGGCGGGCGGGGTGTAGTTGCCGTTGGCATCCACGGTGCCCACGGTGGCGTTGCCGCCGGCGACGCCGTTGACGCTCCAGGTGACGGCGGTATTGCTCACCCCGGTGACGGAGGCGGCGAAGGGGATGGGCGCACCGCCGGCGTCGGTGGTGGCGGTCGTGGGGCTGATGGCCACGGTCGCGGTCTGCTGCAGGGTGACGGAGGCAGTGGCCTGGATGGCTGGGTCCTGCACGCTGGTGGCGCTCACCGTCACCTGTCCCAGGCCGGATTCATTGGCGGGGGCGGTGTAGAGGCCGCCGGTCGAGATGGTGCCGACGGCAGCGCTGCCGCCCGCGGTGCCGTTCACCGCCCAGGTGACGGCGGTGTTGGCGGCGTTGGTGACGGTGGCCTGAAACTGCACCGTCTGCCCGGCCTCGAGGGTGGAGGCGGCAGGCGTGAGCTGGATGGCCACCGGCGGCGTCAGCGTCACCACCGCGCTGGCTTGCACGCTGGGGTTGGCGGCGCTGACCGCCGCCACCGTCACCGTGCCGCCGGCGGGCACGGCGGCGGGTGCGGTGTACAGGCCCTGCTGGCTCACCGTGCCGGTGGTGGCGTCGCCGTTGAGATGGCCGTTCACCTTCCACACCACGCTGGTGTCGGTGACGTTGCTGACCGCGACGGTGAACTGTTGCGTGCCGTCGCCCGCCTGCAGCGTCACCGACGCCGGCGTGATACTCATGATCGGCAATACGGGCGCCGAGGCGCCGCAACCCCAGGCACCCAGCCCCGCCGCCACGATACATGCCATCCCCAGCCAGCCCGTTCCCGCCTGCTTCATATTTCCTTCTCCTTCGGTAGTTTCATCACCGCGCGCCTAGCGCAGCAGATAGGTCAGCCGGTTCCATTGATGGATGGAGTTGGCTGTCTCGTGGATTGTCACCAGGTGATAGGTCATGGGCACCGCTTCCAGCAACATCGCCCAACGGGGATGGCCGCGCCGTTCAAGCCCCCAGGCCGGGCTGGTGAAGGCCAGCACCTCGAGCGGAGCCTCGATCAGCCAGGCCCGCTTGGCGGAAAAGGGATGGCAGCCGTTGATCGCCTGCGGGCTGCGAATCAACACGTCGGTTTCGCACATCCCCAGGTCGCGCGCCTGGCGCTCGATCCGAAAGTGGTTGAACAGCAGCACGCTTTCGCTGGACAACTGCGCCCAAAAGGGCCGGTGCCAGCGGGTTTCAATCTCATGGTGTTCGGCGCAGCCGAGGCAGGGCACATAACCGCCCTGGGCGGCGGCGCCGGCGGTCAGCAGTCCCAGCAGCGCCAGCCCCAGCAGCCCGCGCTTCCCCAGGCATTGCCCACAATGCTTGTGCCTCATACAACAGCAACTCCGGTACGCGAGCAGTTGGAATTCGGAGTAGAAGGCGGGGATGGCCGCCGGGTGCCGAATTGGACCGCGGCGCGCGCAAATACGACCAAGGACGCCTCCACCCCTTCCGGCGGCAATCCGTACAACGGCCAGCGGTCAACAACCCGGGTGAGCCAGTGGCGCATCCCGGCTACAGAGTTGCTGCGCATGCCTTCGCCCGCCCTGGTACCATTGCGCCGACGCCGTGTGAGTTCCGCGGCTTCGGTTTCCACGACTTCGCGCCGGCCGCTGGTGTGGCAGGGTTCGGACTTTCTGCTGCGCGGCGGGTCGCTGCCGCTGGACGAAGGCCAGCGGCGGCAACGTTATCGCGGCCTGAGCGTGAGCGTGGTGACGCAGTTGGTGATGGTGGCGCTGGTGATGGCGGGTTTGGCAATTGGTCCGCGCCCGATCCAGCGCAAGATGGAGCCGAGCGAGGAGCAGGTCCTTACTTACCTGGTGGCTCCGCCCCCGCCGGTTTACTTCCACCCACGGCCGCGGCCGCCGGTGGAGCGTCGGCAGCCGGCGTTGCGGCTGGCCACGCCGGCGTTGCCGGAGCCGCCGCGCATGCGCCCGGCGGTGAAAGTCAAGCTGCCGGTGGCGCCGGCGGTGAAGCTGAACGAGCGCCCGCCGGTGCTGGCGGCGGCCGCGCCTCCGCCGCCTCCGCCGCCTCCGCCCACGGTCAAGCTGGGCCGATTTGGCGCACCGCACGGCATTGTGGCCGTCACGGGGCAGCCGGTGGCGGTGCCGCGGCTGGGCAACTTCGGCGCGGGCGAGCAGGCCGATCCTCCCGATCCACCCCCGGCGGCCCGTGTGGGCAGCGCCGGCTTTGACGGTCCGGCGCGGGCGGGGCAGCGCAGCGGCGACGCGGCCGGCCAGGTGCAGTCGTCGGGTTTTGGCGGTCCCGAGCCGGGCGATCCCGCGGCGGCGCCGCCAGGCGCCGGGGATGGGGGCAAGATCCAGTTGCACAGCTTCGCCGCCTCGGCCCCGGTGGCGCGCGCACCCACGCCGGCGGTGGCCGCGCCGCCGCCGGCCGAGTTTACGCCACCGCAAATTCTTGCCTGGCCGACGCCGGTGTACACCGCCGACGCCCGCCGCAACCATATCGAGGGCGAGGTGACGGTCGCGGTCAGGCTGGCGGCCGACGGGACGGTGACCGTGCTGCGCCTCATCCAGGGCCTGGGCCACGGCCTCGATGAGAACGCCGAAGCCGCCGCCCGCCAACTCAGCTTCCGCCCCGCCCGCCGCCGGGGCCAGCCGGTGGACTGGACGGTGCTGGTTCATATCCAGTTCCGGCTGGCCAACTGAGGGAGGAGAGCCGCCATGTCCTCACGCCATTTCCCGCACAACCTGCTCTGGCCGGCGGCTCTGCTGGTGTGGCTGGCGGCCGGGCCGGCGGGGCTGTGGCCGCAGCAGCCGCCGCCGTCCGCGCCCACCCAGCCCGCCGCCGCGCCCTCGGCCGATGCCATCCTCGACCAGATGAGCGCCCACGAGGCGCAGCTTTACGAGCAGTTGCAGGAGATGACGCCGCGCATTGAAACCTACATGCAGAACCTGCGGCCGGATGCCGAGCTGGGCCAAGTGCCGATCGCCGACCGGTACTATCTCGGCATCCTGCACTTCAAGGGCAACTTCAACACCCTCAGCTTCCTCTCCGAGCCCGAGGCGCGGTGGCGGCAGTGGATCGGGCCGCTGGATGATCTGCTCACCGCCCCGGCGCGGCGCGTGCTGGACCTTGATGTATTCAAGGAGAGCTTCGCCCGCATGTTGTTTCCCGGCGCCGATCATTTCGACCGGCAGCACTATCGCTTCGTCTTCGTCCGCCGGGAGTTTCTGGGCGCGGTGCGCTGCTACGTTTTTGACGTGGTGCCGCTCAATGTACACGACAAGGGGAGTTTCTGGGGACGCATCTGGGTCGAGGATCAGGACGACGTGCTGGTGCGCTTCAACGGCAGCTTCTGGCAGGACCGCTACGGCCATCCCGATCTGCACTTCGACAGTTGGCGGGAGAACGTGCGCCCGGGGGTGTGGATGCCGGCCTACGTCTATGCGGAGGAGAGCAACCTGGGCTACGGGCTGTTCCGGCACGCCCGCTTCCAGGCGCAGACGCGGCTGTGGGGCTACGACCTGCGCACCGCCGGACATCAGCAGGAGCTGACCACCATGTCGGTCGAGGGCGCGGACCTCAACGTCGCCGCCCCGCCGCCGGCGCCCATGGCGCCGCTGGAGGAGACGCGCGCCTGGGAACGCCAGGCCGAGGACAACGTCCTCGACCGGCTGGAGAAGGCCGGGCTGCTGGCCCCCCCCGGTCCCGCCGACCAGGTGCTCGATACGGTGGTCAACAACCTGGTCATTACCAACAAGCTCACCATTGCGCCGCCCGTCCGCTGCCGCATCCTGCTCACTACTCCGCTGGAGTCGGTGGCCATCGGCCACACCATCGTGCTCAGCCGCGGGCTGATTGACAGCCTGCCCAACGAAGCCAGCCTGGCCGCGATGCTGGCCCACGAGCTGGCGCACATTTCCCTCGGCCAGCGCCTCGACACCCGTTATGCGTTTGCAGATCGCATGCTGTTCGCCGATCAGGACAGCTTCCGCCTGCTCGACCTGCAGCGCACACCCACTGAAGAAGCCCAGGCCAACACGCTGGCGGTGAAGCTGCTCACCCACTCGCCCTATAAGGATCAACTCGCTCAAGCCGGC
>JBQCEU010000279.1:0-11856 GCA_051959955.1 Terriglobales bacterium
GACAACACCGCCGGCGACGGCCCCTTCAACGCCTGGGTGGATCCCATCCTGGCCAACGAGTGGGAGATCATCGCCTGGCAAAACGTCCAGGACATGACCAAGTTCGGCATGCCCGGCGTCTTCACCCACGGCGACTTCGACACCTGGTCCCCGGGCTATCTCATGTTCCTGGCCGCCATGCACAACGGCATCAGCCGCCTCTATGAAACTTTCGGCAACGGCGGCGCCGACACCGAGGAGCGCACCCTCGGTCCCCAGGACACCTCGCGCACCTGGTACAAGCAGAACCCGCCGCTGCAAAAGGTCCTCTGGTCGCAGCGCGACAACAACAACTACGAGGAAACCGGCCTGCTGACCTCGCTCCACTTCTTCGCCGAGAACCGCGTCCAGTTCCTGCGCGACTTCTACCTCAAGTCGAAGCGCTCGGTGGAGAAGCCGGAGAAGGAGGGTCCAGCCGCCTACGTGCTCTCCGCCAACGACCCGCGCAAGGAACTGCAGGCCGAGCTGCTCAAGGTGATGCAGTTGCAGCACGTCGAGATTTCGCGCGCCACCAGCGCCTTCTCCGTCGCCGGCGACAATGCCCGCGCGCCCCGCCAGAACTTCCCTGCCGGCAGCTACATCCTGCGCATGGATCAGCCCTATTCCCGCATCGCCGACGCGCTGCTCGACTATCAGTACTGGGCGCCCAACGATCCCCAGCGCACTCCCTACGACGACACCGGCTGGACCTTCGGTGAGAACTTCAACACCAGCGTCTCCCGCGTCACCGATCCCAGCGTCCTCAAGGTCCCGATGACCAGGGTCGAAACCATCCCGGCCAACGTCACCGTTGCGGGCGAAGGCCCGGTGTTCCTGATCAACGACTCCGCCGACACCGCTCTCGCCTCGCTGCGCTACCGCTTGCCGCAGGCCAACATCTCCATCGCCGAGCAGCCCTTTGCCGCCGCCGGCCACGAGTTCAACCGCGGCAGCTTCATCCTCCAGGGCGTGGACGCCGCCGCGCTGCGCAAAGCCGCCGAAGGCCTCAACCTCACCGCCGACAGCACTGCCGCCGCGCCTTCCGTCGCCATGCATCCCGCCCGCGCCGCCCGCGTCGCCGTCCTCCACACCTGGACCAGCACCCAGACCGAAGGCTGGTGGCGCGAAGCCCTCGACATGATGGGCATCCCCTACAGCTACATCAGCACCCAGACCGTTTCCAAAGATCCGGACCTGCGCGCCAAGTACGACGTCATCCTCTTTCCGCCAGTGGGCCGCGCCGCCGACATCGCCCGCGTGGTCAACGGCACCTCCACCGCCTGGGGCAATCCCCTTCCCTGGGAGAACACCGCCGAGACGCCCAACCTCGGCAAGCTAGACTCCACCCTCGACATGCGCCCCGGCCTCGGCTGGTCGGGCGTGGCCAACCTCCAGAACTTCATCCATCAGGGCGGCGTGCTGGTGACCTCGATGGACACGGCGGAGTTCGCCGAAGCCCTGGGCTACGCTCATGGCGTCAGTGTCAGCACGAACAACAACGAGCGCATCATCGGCACCCTGGTCAAGAGCGAAGTCGTGGATGCCTCGAGCCCCATCATGTACGGCTACGGCTCGAGCCTCTCGGTCTACTGCTACCAGTGCCCCGCTTTCGGCGTGAGTGATGTCGAGGGAGGCCGCGGCGGAGGCCGCCGCCTGGGCGCCGAGATCGGCCGCCGCGCCACCGGCCGCGGCACGCCCCAGGATCCCGACTTCGTCGTCGGCCGCGTCAATCCCCCGCCCGCCGCTCCCGGCCCCGTGGTCCAGCCCTGGGAAGCCGCCCCGGTCAGCCCCGAGCAGGCGCGCCAGAGCAGCGCCGTCATCCCGCCCCAGTACCGCCCCCGCGTCGTGCTCCGCTACAGCGACGCCCGCCACCTGCTGGTCTCCGGCCTCGTCCAGGGCGGCGACGCCATCGCCGAGCGCCCCGCCGTCGTGGATGTGCCCGTGCAGAAGGGCCACGTGGTGATGTTCAGCCCCAACCCCGTCTACCGCGGCGAAACCCGCGGCAGCTACGCCATGGTGCTCAACACCATCCTCAACTTCGACCACCTCGACGCCGGCCGCAAGCTGGATAAGCAGTAACCGGCATCATCAGCCCACCCGCACGGCGCCCGGCTCCCGCCGGGCGCCGTTTGCTTTTTGGACCTCGACCACCGGCCCGCCACATCACGGCCGGAAGCAATGGTAAAATGGCATTGTTTATGGTAACCACCACGATGGACAAGGCGGGGCGTCTGGTGCTGCCCAAGGCCATCCGCGACGAGCTGCAACTCCGCGCCGGCGACACCCTGGCAATCGAGGTCAGTGGCGAGCAGGTGAACATCCGTGTGATCGCGCCGGAGCCGCAGCTTCGCCGGGAGGGCCGATTCTGGGTGTGGCACGGCGCCGGCCCCGTCACCAACGCCGACGTCCGCGAATTGGTCCAACGCACTCGGGGGCAGCGGTCACGCCGGGTTGCCGACCGCCGCGGATGAGAATATTTCTCGACACCTCCGTGCTGGTATCCGGATTCTTCGTCACCCACCAGCATCATGCCGCAAGCCTGGCGGCCATGGAACGTTTTCAGAAGCGCGATGCCGCTTTGGGTGGGCACAGCCTGGCGGAGGTCTACGCCTCGCTGACCGGGATGCCGGGACAAGCACGCGTCCGCCCGGAAGCAGCGCTGCTCTACCTCCGTAGCCTGCAGGAGAACTTCACGCTTACTGCCCTGACCCCGGTGGAATACGGCGAAGCCCTGCAGTCGGCAGTACAGAACCACGTCAGCGGCGGAGGCATCTACGACGCGCTGCTGGCTGCCTGCGCTCTCAAGGTCGCCGCTGAGACGATCTGCACCTGGAATATCGCTGATTTCGCACGCTGTGGTCCCGCCGTGGCCGCCCGCCTCAAACGCCCGGATCAGCTGATATAGATTGCCCTTAAGATTAGCCAGAGGCCTGCACTACGCCGCGCGGCGTGGTGAGACGGCTGGGACTCGAACCCAGAACCCTTGCCTTAAAAGGGCAATGCTCTACCATTGAGCTACCGTCCCCTGCGCAACGCTACCCCGATTGTCCCACGGTTGCCGCCGGCCGCGCCAGCGCGCGGCGCGGCTAGTACTTGAAGCGGTAGCGCAACTCCACCAGGAACTCGCGCGGATCGTTGTAGTGGGTGCCGCCGAAAGTTACGCTGTTGTCAATCAGCAGGTGGGTGTTCGTCAGGTTCAGCACCGTGCCCGAGAGGGTAAAGCGCTCGCCGAAGTCGTGGCCCAGCGAAAGGTCGAGGCTCCCGTGCGCGGGCAGGTGCGTCGGCGGGGCGTCGCCGTTGGCGAAGCCGGAGCCGAAGTAGAAGTTGGTGGAGGCGTAGGTGGCGTGCGGCAGGTTGAAGTCGAAGCCGGCGTTCAGCGTGGTGCGCTGGTCGTGGTCGAGCAGGAACCAGCCGCCGGCGGGCGGCGAGAAGTCGGTCAGGCCGCCGGTGACGGCACCGCCGCCCTCGGCGATCTGGTTGGACCAGGCCACATGCACCTGGCCCCTGTGCCACAGCCGCGGCGAGCGCAGGGTGGCTTCGAAGCCGCGAATGCGGGCGCGTTCGATGGTGAGCGGAAAAAAGATGTTCGAGTTGCCCACCACGTCGTGGTCGAAGAAGTTGCGGGCGCGGTTGTGAAAGTAATCCGCATCCAGGCCCCAGCCGCGCAGCGGGATGGTCAGCCCCGTCTGCCACTCCTCGTCGCGCTCGCCCTGGAGCGGGATCAGCCCCAGGTTCTGGCTGGTGACGAACTGCAGCAGCGGGCCGGAGGCGGTCACCAGCGGCGGCGCCTGATAGTAGCGCGAGTAGTTGCCGCGCACCACCAGGCCGCCCCAGGGCAGGCGCACCGCGATGCCGGCGCGCGGGCTGGTGGCGTTCTCCGTCTGGTTGCCGCTGAAGTGCGTTTGGCGCAGGCCGCCCATCAGCGTCAGCCACTCCACCGGCTGGTACTTGTCCTGCACAAACTCCGCCTCCAACTGGCCGTTCACCGGCTCCGACTGGCTGATGTCGGGCTGGGAGTGATCGTGGAAGACCAGGCCGAAGAGTTGGTTGTCGTGCTGGCCAAAGCCGTAGAAGCCGAACTGCAACTGGTGCGGACCCAGGATGGTGCTGAGCGTCGCCTGGGCGCCGGCGTACCGCGAGGCGTGGTGGTCGGTGGTGCTGATGGGATAGTCGCCGGGGCCGCCGTCGTAGTTGGCGGCGTTGTAGTGATAGAAAGGCGACACCGTGAGCAGGGTGCTGGCATTGATGGTGCGCACCCAGCTGAACAGGGCGAAGGCGTCGGATTCCTGCTCGCTGTCGCGGATGCCGGCGGCCTGCTGGTCGGCGGTGTTGGGGATCTGGTAAAAGTCGCGGCGCTGGGAGGCCACCAGGCGGAACTGATCCTTGGCGTCGGCGTTGAAGATCAGCGACTGGAAGCCGGCGATGCCGTTGTCGGCGTCGTGGATCACCTCCGCCGACGGCGTCTGCAGGCCGAGGTTGGAGCGGTTGCCGCTGACGCTGCCGAAATAGGCGAAGCGGTCGCTGTGGCCGCCGAAGTTGAGCGCGTCGTTGGTCTGGTGGAAGCTGCCGGCGCTGAGCACCAGGTCGGCTTCGTTGTCGCGCTCGAAGCCGGAGCGCGGGGCGATGTTGAAGACTCCGTAGGTGCGGTCGCCGTAGGCGGCGTCATAGCTGCCGCGCTGCACCTCCAGGGTGTCAATATCCTTGGGATCAATCTGCGGGCCGACGTTGCTGGCGATGTTGGTGTTGGGCACCGGCACCCCGTCCACCAGCCAGCTCACCTGATGCCCGCCGCGCACATGCAACTGGTCGTGCACCATGTAGGCGCCGGGCACGAAGTCGGTGATCATGGCCAGGCTGTTGCTGCGGTCGGCGCCCGGGGTGCGGGCGATGCTGGTGCGGCCGACCAGCGTGGTGGGAGTCGAGGATTCCACGTTGGCCACCGGCGCCTGGGCGGTGACGGTGGTGGTCTGGCTGGCCGCGGCGACCGCCATCTCGACGTGCAGCACCGGCGCCTCGCCGGCCACCACGGTGATGGCCTCCACCGCCGGGGCGAAACCGGGCTGCTTCACGGTGAGCAGATACTCGCCCATGGGCACGCGGGCGATGTTGAACTCGCCCTGGGCGTCGGCGGTGGCGGTGGTGCGCCACTGCGTATGGACGGCGGCCAACTGAATGCTGGCGCCGGGAATGGGACGATGTTGGGGATCATGGACTACGCCGCGGACTCGGCCAAAAATGGCTGCCCAGGCGCATGCGACCAGACAGAGACACACCAGGAACGAACGCATGACTATCCTCCTGCGAAGGGGAAGGCGGTATGGAGTTGGGGTGGGACAGCAGGAGAAGTCAGGCTTGCGGCGGATGGAACACGCCCCGCGGCCAGCCCGCGGCGGCGGTCGGCAGCAGCGCCGCGGCCGGCCAGGAAGGCAGGCTGAGGACGGGGATGCCGGTGACGCGACGCGGCATGGGAACCACCGGAATCAGGGGCGCGGGCAGCGCCAGCGCCGCCCTGCTGGATACTGTGCAGGTGCGCGAGCCGCCCATCATGGGACAGCCCTGAGCCCCGCCCATCCGCATCTTCATCATCGAGCAGCTACGGCCCCAGCAGCACACCGGCGCGCCTCCGGTGCTGCTGATCCAGGTCAACAGCGACAGAGCGAGCAACAGCACCAGGTAAGTGCGGCGGGAGTTTCGCATACCGGCGGGACGCACGTATATTTTAACAAGAGTCGCCGGCCGGCTCACGGTGACGCAAAGTTTTTAGGTTCTAGAGCACCAGCCCGATTTCGACCACGGTGCGGAGCTGCCGCCGATTGGCTCCGGCCGGGCCGAAGGCGTCGCCTGTGGTGATGCGGGTGGCGGCCACCAGACCCAGATCCCCGCGCAGGAAGAAGTGCGGGTTCTGCCAGCCCGGTGTGAGCGTCGCCGACCAGGCGCCGCTGCCGCGGCCGTAGAGCAGGTTAACCGAGCCTTGTGCCGCGCTGCCCGTCGAGCCGATGGCTTCAGCACGGGCGGCGAGCGCGTAGTGGCGGCCGAATTGGCGGCCTACCAGCACCGCGGCCGCGCGCGTGCCGGCCCCCGCGCTCACTCCGGCGGCGGCGCTGGCCGGCACGCGCGAGTATTGCAGGTAGGGCTGCAGCGTCCAGGCGCCGCGATGGAAGCTGTAGATCAGATCCACGATGCGGCTGTTGTTTTGCACCGGCGTGGCCGCCGTGCGGTAAGCCGTGTGCGACCAGTTGCCCCCGGCGGTGACGCTCAGCGACTGTGAAGCCGTCGCCGTCCAGCTCAGCGCCGCCGTCAGCCAGGTGTAGCGGCCGGAGTAGTAGCCGTCGTTCCAACTCACCGCCGCGCTCCAGCGCCCTCCAGTGGCGTTCAACTGCACCCCGCGGTTGACGTCGTTCTCCTGGTTCCACAGCAGGCCGCGCAGCACGTTGGGGTTCTGGAAAGTGAACGTGCTCTCCGCCCCGATCAGCGTGGGCAGCACCCCGGCCTGCAGGCTGAAATGGCCGCCCAGCGGCAGCTTCACGTACGCCACCGGCGCCGGCCCGAACAGCTCGCGCACGCTGTCGGCGGCTGACAGGAACGGAACTCCCAGGATGGGGATGTTGTAGGCCCCCGCCTGCACATAAAACTGCACCGCGCCGCTGGTCTTCTGCACCACCAGCAGGGCGTTGGAAAAGTCGGCGTGCGTGCCGGCATCGCCAGGCATGGAGCGGCCCTGCCACTCGCCGAAGCCGCTGAGCACGCCGCCCACTTGCACCCCGCCCAGCGGCCCGGCGGAAAGCGTCACCGTCCCCGGCGCCGCCATTTGCGCGCCCGCGGCCGCCACCAGGCACAGCAGCACGGGGAGCGCGAGCTTCATGCGTGCAGGGGGAAGTCGCGGTCAAGGGCGAGGTTGAGCTCCAGCACATTGACGCGCGGATCGCCCAGCAGCCCGAAAGTCGGCGACTGGGTGTGCGCGGCGATAAGCTCCTGAATCCGCGCCCGCGGCACGCCCCGCGCGACGGCCACCCGCGCTGCCTGGTCGAGCGCGTTGGCGGGGCTGATATCCGGATCCAGGCCGGAGCCCGAACCGGTGACCGCATCCGCCGGAATGGGCTCTCTGGGAGTAATGACCAGCGGATCGCCGCGATCCCCGAAGGCCTCGATCAGCTTCACCTCGTCCCATCCGCCGGCAGCGGTTCGGAAGCGATCGAGCGGCTGCGAGGAGGTGAAGGGGATGCCGTTGTCCAGGCAGTAGAGCAGCACCCGCAGGCTGACCCCGTCGAAATCCACCGCGGCGGCGCCGCCTTGCGACTTGACCGCTCCCAGGATCAGGCGGGCGCTGGTGGGCCCCAGGTTGGAGGCGCCCGAGGCTGCGGCGTCGTAGCCCGCGCCCGCCGACGAGGGACGGCCATGGAAATATTCCGGCCGCGCGAAGGTCTGCCCGATCAGTTGCGAGCCCACCACCCGCCCGTTCCGCAGCACCAGGCTGCCGTTGGCCTGGCGCGGAAACCACCACTGGCACACCCCGGTCATCACCCCCGGGTACACCAGCCCGAGCAACAGGGTGAGGAACAGCAGCAGCCGGATCGCGGGAGCAAAGTGTCGGGTCATGACGATGCGCCTCAGGCCAGCCTCAGCCAATGCACCAGTTGATCAATCACCCAGATGCCGGGAAAGGGAGCGAGGAGCCCGCCCAGCCCATAGAGCAGCAGGTTGCGCCGCAGCAGGCTGGCCGCGCCCACCGCCCGGTACTTCACCCCCCGCAGCGCCAGCGGCACCAGCGCGATGATGATCAGCGCGTTGAAGATCACCGCCGACAGCACCGCGCTCTGTGGCGTGTGCAGGCCCATGATGTTCAAGGCCCGCAGCGGGGGATAGGTGGCCACGAACATGGCCGGCAGGATGGCGAAGTACTTGGCCACGTCGTTGGCGATGGAGAACGTGGTGAGCGCGCCGCGGGTGATGAGCAGTTGCTTGCCGATGGCCACCACCTCGATCAGCTTGGTGGGGTTGCTGTCCAGATCCACCATGTTGCCCGCTTCCTTGGCGGCGGTGGTGCCGGAGTTCATCGCCAGGCCCACGTCGGCCTGGGCGAGCGCGGGGGCGTCGTTGGTGCCGTCGCCGGTCATGGCCACCAGCCGGCCCGCCGCCTGCTCCTTGCGAATGTAATCCAGCTTGTCCTTGGGCGTTGCCTGCGCCAGGAAATCGGCCACGCCGGCTTCGCCGGCAATGGCAGCCGCGGTCAGCGGGTTGTCGCCGGTAATCATCACCGTGCGGATGCCCATCTGTCCCAGTTGCAGAATGCGGTCGCGCATCCCGCCCTTGACCACGTCCTTGAGGTGGATGAAGCCCAGCATGCGGCCGCCATCGGCCACCGCCAGCGGCGTGCCGCCGCCGCGCGCGATGCGGTCGCTGATTTCGCGCGCCGCCGGCCCCACTTACCCACCGCACGCCGCCCCGAAACCGGCCACCGCGCTGGTCGCGCCCTTGCGCAACCTCCGGCCCTCCAGGTCCACCCCGCTCATGCGCGTATAGGCGGAAAAGGCGATGAACTCGGCCTCGTCCTCGGGAATATGGCGGCCGCGCATGCCGTATTTTTCCTTCGCCAGCACCACCACCGAGCGGCCTTCCGGGGTCTCATCCGCCAGGCTGGAGAGCTGGGCGGCATCGGCCAGCTCCCTTTCGTCCACCCCCGCCAGCGGCAGGAACTCCACCGCCTGCCGGTTGCCGATGGTGATGGTTCCGGTCTTGTCCATCAGCAGGGTGTCAATGTCGCCCGCCGCCTCCACCGCCTTGCCGCTCAGCGCCAGCACATTGTGCTGCATCACCCGGTCCATGCCGGCGATGCCGATGGCGGAGAGCAGACCGCCGATGGTGGTGGGGATGAGGCAGACCAGCAGCGCGATCAGCACCGCCAGGCTGGGCGCCGCGCCCGCCCCCGCCTGCCCCACGCTGAACCGCGCCAGCGGCTGCAGCGTCACCACCGCCAGCAGAAAGATCAGCGTCAGGCCGGAGATAAGAAGGGTGAGCGCGATCTCGTTCGGCGCCTTCTGCCGCTGCGCGCCCTCCACCATCGCGATCATGCGGTCCAGGAACGTCTCCCCCGGGTTGGAGGTGATGCGCACGGTGAGCGAGTCGCTGAGCACCCGCGTCCCGCCCGTGACCGCGCTGCGGTCGCCGCCCGACTCCCGAATCACCGGCGCGCTCTCGCCGGTGATCACCGACTCGTCCACCGTGGCGATGCCGTCCATCACCTCGCCGTCGCCGGGGATGAGCTCGCCGGTGCCCACCACCACCACATCGCCGGCCCGCAGCTCCGAGCTGGCCACCCGCTCCAGTTTCCCGCCCGCCCCGCGCCGGTGCGCCGGCGCGTCGGTGCGGGTGCGGCGCAGGCTGTCGGCCTGGGCCTTGCCCCGCGCCTCCGCCATGCCCTCGGCGAAGTTGGCGAACAGCACCGTGAACCACAGCCAGAGGGCGATCTGAAAATCAAACCCCAGCTCCGGCCGGCCCGCGGTCAGCGCCTGCGCCGCCAGCAGCGTGGTCAGCGCCGCCCCCACCTCGACCACGAACATCACCGGATTGCGCGCCAGGGTGATGGGGTTGAGCTTGCGCACCGCCGCCGTCAGCGCCCGGCCCACAATCTCGCGGTCAAACAGCGGCCGCGACCGTTGCAGCCGCGGCGGCAGCAGGCTGGCGCCTTCGGCGGGCGGGGCGGCGGAAGCGGGAGGGGCGGAGGCAGTCGTCATGGCAGGCTCAGTACAGCCCTCCGGCATGGACCAGGAAGTGCTCGACGATGGGACCCAGCGAGAGCGCCGGGAAGAAGGTCAGCGCCCCCACCAAAATCACGGTGCCGGTGAGCATCCCCACGAACAGCGGCCCATGGGTGGGCAGCGTGCCGCTGCTGGTGGCCACCGTCTTCTTCGCCGCCAGGCTCCCGGCCACCGCCAGCATGGGGATGATCACCAGAAAACGGCCGAGCAGCATCGCCATCCCCAGCGTCAGGTTGTACCAGGGGGTGTTGGCGTTGAGTCCGGCGAAGGCGCTGCCGTTGTTGCCGGCGGCGCTGGAGAAGGCATAGAGAATTTCCGACAGTCCGTGCGGGCCGCCGTTGGCGAGGTTGGCGATGGCCGGGCCGGCATTCCAGTAGCTGTGCGGGCCGAAGGAAATGCGGGCGCTAAGCCCGCTGAAAACCAGAATGCAAAACGCGCAGGCGATCAGCGCCAGCAGGGACATCTTCACTTCCTTGCTCTCGATCTTCTTGCCCAGATATTCCGGCGTGCGCCCCACCATCAGCCCGGCCACGAAGACCGCGATGATGGCGTAGAGCAGCATCCCGTACAGGCCCGAGCCCACCCCGCCGAAGATCACCTCCGCGGTCTCGATGTTGAACAGCGGCACCAGCCCGCCCAGCGGTGTGAAGCTGTCGTGCATGCTGTTCACGCTGCCGTTGCTGGCGTCGGTGGTGGCCACCGCCCACAGCGCGGAATCGGCGATGCCGAAGCGCACCTCCTTGCCCTCCATGTTCCCGCCCGGTTGCAGCGGCCCGGCGTGGCTCTCCACCCCCAGCCGGGTCAGGTTCGGGTTGCCGGCCTGCTCGGCGGGATAGCACACCGCCACCCCCACCACAAACAGCAAAAACATGGCGGCGTAGAGCGCCCAGCCCTGGCGCGTATCGCCCACCATGCAGCCAAAGGTGTAGACCAGCCCGGCGGGAATGAGCAGGATGAACAGGCACTCGACGAAGTTGGTGAGCGGGGTGGGGTTTTCGTAGGGATGGGCGGAGTTGACGTTGAAGAAGCCGCCCCCGTTGGTGCCCAACTGCTTGATGGCGATCTGCGCCGCCGCCGGGCCCTGGGCCAGTGTCTGCGTCCCGCCCTCGACCGTGGTGACCGGGGTGTAGTGGTGGAAGTTCTGGATGACGCCCTGGGAGCAGAGGAAGAGCGCGCCGGCGCACGACAGCGGCAGCAGAATATAAACCGTCCCGCGCACCATGTCGGTCCAGAAGTTGCCGATGGTGGCCGACTGCCGGCGCACGAATCCGCGCACCAGGGCGATGGCCACCGCCATGCCGGCGGCGGCGGAGACGAAATTCTGCACCGTCAGCCCGGCCATCTGCACCAGGTAGCTGAGCGTGGTTTCGCCGCCGTACGCCTGCCAGTTGGTGTTGGTCATGAAGCTGACGGCGGTGTTGAAGGCCAAGTCGGGCGGCACCTGACCGGCGCCGAAGTGGCGCGGGTTGATCGGCAGCCAGCCCTGCAACCGCTGCAGGGCGTACACCAGCACGAAGCCCGCCAGGCTGAAGGCCAGCAGCGCCGCGGTGTAGGCCAGCCAGCCCTGTTCCTCGTCCTCCCGTATCCCGCCCACCCGGTAGCACAGCCGCTCCAGGGGGCGCAGCAGCGGATGCAGGAAGGTGCGCCGGCCCTCATACACCCGCGCCATGTACGCGCCCATCGGCCGGGTGAGGGCCAGCAGCACCGCGCCGTAGAGGGCAATTTGCAGCACGCCGTGGGTGGTGGTCATCAGAACTTCTCCGGCCGCAACAGGGCGTACAGCAGGTAGGCGAACAGCGCGGCGGCGGCCAGCCCGGCGAGATATGTGTCCATGGCCATCCCTCCTAAAGCCGGTCGCACCGCTGCGCGAACCACCAGCAGAATGCCAGCACTACCCCGGCCGCCAGCAGGTACAGGGCGTCAACCACGAGCATGGCCTTCTCCGCTGAACTCGAGAGTTTTCCACCGCATGACTTCCAGCCTAGACAGGCCGGGCGGAAGAAGTCATCGAAAAGACCTGAAGATTTTATGAAGGCGAAGCCGGCGGCGCGGCCTCGGCCTCCGGCGTGCCATTGAAGCGGTA
>JBQCEU010000280.1:0-8660 GCA_051959955.1 Terriglobales bacterium
TACCTCCTGCACGAATTGGAAGGCTACTCCCCGGCCCGCCTCGGCGCCTGGCTCAATCTGGAACCCTCCTACTGCGCCCGGCTGATTCACGCAGCCCGGCAGCAATTGCGCCGCTCCCGGCTGGCGGCCTGAGACCAACCCCGATTACACTGGTAAGCGATGAGCCCAACTGGTTTGGATTCCGCCGTCTCCGTCCCCGCCTCCGCTGACTTCAAGGTCGCCGATCTGTCGCTGGCCGAGTGGGGGCGCAAGGAGATCACCATCGCCGAGCTGGAGATGCCCGGCCTCATGTCCATCCGCCGCAAATACGCCGCCGCCAGGCCGCTGGCAGGCGTGCGCGTGAGCGGTTCGCTGCACATGACCATCCAGACCGCGGTCTTGATCGAAACGCTGCGCGCCCTGGGGGCCGAGGTGCGCTGGGCGAGCTGCAACATCTTCTCCACCCAGGACCACGCCGCCGCCGCCATCGCGGTCAGCGGCGTGCCGGTGTTCGCCTGGAAGGGCGAGTCGCTGGAGGACTACTGGTGGAGCACCTACCAGGCCATCTCCCACGCCGGCGGCCTGGGTCCGCAGCTCATCGTGGACGATGGCGGCGACATGACGTTGCTCATCCACAAGGGCTACGAGCTGGAGAACGGCTCCAACTGGATTGACACCCCATCGCCCGCCCACGAGGAGAAGGTCATCAAGGACCTGCTGCGCAAGATCCACGCCCAAGACAAGCAGCGCTGGCACAACATAGTCAAGCAATGGCGCGGCGTATCGGAGGAAACCACCACCGGCGTCCACCGCCTCTACCGCATGCAGGAAGCCGGCACGCTGCTGGTGCCCGCCATCAACGTCAACGACTCAGTCACCAAATCCAAGTTCGACAATCTGTACGGCTGCCGCGAATCGCTGGCCGACGGCATCAAGCGCGCCACCGACGTCATGGTGGCCGGCAAGGTGGCGGTGGTCTGCGGTTATGGCGATGTCGGCAAGGGCTGCGCCCAGTCGCTACGCGGCTTCGGCGCCCGCGTCATCGTCACCGAAATTGATCCCGTCAACGCCCTGCAGGCCGCCATGGAGGGCTTCGAGGTGACCACCGTCGAGGAGACGCTCGGCCGCGGCGACATCTACGTCACCTGCACCGGCAACTGCGACGTCATCACCCTCGACCACATGCGCCGCATGAAGGACCAGGCGATCGTCTGCAACATCGGCCACTTCGACAACGAGATCCAGGTGGATCCGCTCAACGCCGCCCAGGACGTCAAGCGCCTCAACATCAAGCCCCAGGTGGATCAGTACACCTTCCCCACCGGCCACAGCATCTTCCTGCTGGCCGAAGGCCGCCTGGTCAATCTCGGCTGCGCCACCGGCCATCCCAGCTTCGTGATGAGCAACAGCTTCAGCAACCAGACGCTGGCGCAGATGGATCTCTGGAAGAACCGCGACACCTACAAAGTCGGCGTCTACACCCTGCCCAAGAAGCTCGATGAGGAAGTCGCCCGCCTGCACCTGGAAAAAATCGGCGTCCGCCTCACCACCCTCAGCGCCAGGCAGGCCGCCTACCTCGGCGTCCCCGTCGAAGGCCCCTACAAGGCCGACAACTACCGCTACTGATCAGCGGACGGCGTTCCGTTCCCACAGCAGCCGCAGCCCGGTGAGGGTCAACTGCTCATCGCAGGCGGTGATGTACCGCGATCCCCGGGCCACCAGCGGCGCCAGCCCGCCGGTGGCGATCACCTTCGTCTCCGCGCCCAACTCGCCCCGCAGCCGTTCGATCAGCCCGTCCACCAGCCCCAGGTAGCCGTAGTACAACCCGGACTGGATGCTGCCCACCGTGGTGTTGCCGATCAGCCGCTCCGGCTCGCGGATCTCCACCCGCTGCAGCCGCGCCGTGCGCGCAAACAACGCCTCGGCCGAAATCGCCAGACCGGGACAGATGACCCCGCCGCGATACTCGCCCTTGGCCGAAACCACATCGAAGGTGGTCGCGGTGCCGAAGTCCACGATGATCAGCGGCCCGCCGTGCGCGGCGAACCCCGCCACCGCGTTCACGATGCGGTCGGCCCCGACATCGGCGGGCGAATCGTAGAGGATGGGCATGCCGGTCTTCAGCCCCGGCCCCACGAACAGCGCTTCCAGCCCGAACTGCCGCCGCAGCGCCTGCCGCACCGTGGCATCCAGCGGCGGCACCACCGAGGCCACGATGGCGCCGCTCACCTCGCCGGGCGCCGCGCCTTCACCGTGCAACAGCCCGCGCAGCGCCAGCAGAAACTCATCCTCGGTCTGGGAGCGGTGGGTGGTGAGGCGCCAGGCGGCCCGCAGCCGCGCCCCTTCAAAAAGCCCGATGGTGGTATTGGAGTTGCCGATGTCGAGTGCCAGCAACATAGGCACTCATTTTCGCACGCTCTTGCTTTCGCCCTTCAATGCCCCAGCGAACGGTAGAGCGCGGCCGTCTGTTCGGCGATGGCGCCCCAACTGAACATGGCCTCGACCCGCGCCCGCCCGGCCCGTCCGAAGGCCTTCTGCTTCGCCGGATCGCCCAGCACTTCCGCGATCCCCGCCGCCAGATCGCGGGCGAACTTCTCCGGCTGCAGTGGCGCGTTGGTCGTCGCATCCTGCTCGAAGGGAATCAGCAATCCCGTCTCTCCCGGCACCACAACTTCGGGAATGCCGCCGGTGGCGCTGGCCACCACCGCCGTCTCGCACGCCATCGCCTCCAGATTGATGATCCCGAACGGTTCGTAGATCGAGGGGCAGCAAAACACAGCCGCGTGGCTGTAAAGCTGGATCACCTCCGGCTTGCTCACCATCTTTTCGATCCACAGCACGCGCCCATGGGTGCGCTGCAGGGCTTCGACCTTGGCGCGCATCTCAGCCGCGATCTCCGGCGTATCCGGCGCCCCCGCGCACAGCACCACCTGGGTGTCGGCCGGCAGATGGTGAATCGCATCCACCAGGTGCGTCACCCCCTTCTGTCTCGTGATGCGGCCCACGAACAGCACAAACGGCCGCGTGGGATCCACACCAAAGGCCTCGAGATGGTTGGTGGCCGTGTCGCGCCGGTACTCGTCCAGGTCAATGCCGTTGTAGATGACGTGAATGCGCTGCGGATCGAGGTTGGGATACGCCCGCAGAATATCCGCCTTGGTGCCGTTCGACACGGCAATGATGGCGTCGGCCGCCGAGATGGCGGTCAGCTCCATCCACGAGCTCATCTGGTAGCCGCTGCCCAGTTGTTCCGCTTTCCAGTTGCGCAGCGGCTCCAGGCTGTGGGTGGTGAGCACGAACGGCATGCCGTAGAGTTTCTTCGCCCAAAACCCGGCCATGGCCGCGTACCAGGTGTGGGTGTGCACCACATCCACGCCGCGCAGCCGCTGAATGGAATCCAGGTTGACGCTCAGCGCCTCCAGCGCCCCGCGGAACTTCTCTTCGGTGTCCAGCGCCGCCCACGGCTGGTGGCCGATGACCGTCAAGCCTCCGCCCTGGCTGTGCTGATCGCCGAAGCAATGCACCTCGACTTCGACCCGCCGCGCCAGCTCGCGGCTAAGGTATTCCACATGGACGCCCGCGCCACCATACACATAGGGCGGGTACTCGCGAGTAAACAAGGCAACGCGCATCAAATTTCAGAGTAGCATGCGCGCCAAGTTTGGCCCGACTGCAAGGAAGACTTACGCCGCCCGTTCCAGCGGCGGGAACGCCTGCTCGATGCTCGGCGCCTGATGAGCGGCGATGAACTCCGCCATCGCCCGCTCCTGCTCGCGGATTTGCTGGAAACGGGTGGAGTGCTGCGGATACCCCAGGTTGCGGGCGATCAGCGCCAAGCCGCTATACAGCGCCGCTTCGTAGTGCTCGACGGCATAGTCGGCCAGGTCTTCGCTGAGCAGCCGGTCTTCCTTTTCGCTCTCCAGCGCCGTCATCACCTTGCCGATCAGGCCGGGCACGATGGGCGGCTGCACCACCGCCTTGGTCGTGGTCGGCTCGCCGCCCAGGCCGTGGATGCAGTCGCGCACCGTCTCGCGGTGCTGGATGGTTTCATCGCGGTGTTGCAGAATGCGCTCCCGCGCCTGGGCATCCGGAACCGCGGCGGCGCGCTTTTCCAGGTGGTCCACCAGGGCGCTCTCCATCGCCAGCGCTTGATTGAGGTGCAACACATAACGTTCATGCTCGTTGGAAGACTTGGGCATTGTGAGCTCCGAAGTGGGAAGAGATTTCGCCATGGGATGCTCCGCCCGCCGCCGCCGTTGGTTGCACATCTCTCCTCGCGAGGGAATAGAATGGAGGTATGGCGTTGCACGCGCAGTGGCCGCAGCCGCCCCAGCCGCACGGCTCCGACGCAGACGAGCGCGAAGAAGCGGCTTACGACGAGGTCGTCGCCGCCTCGTTCCCCGCCAGCGATCCTCCGCCCGGTGTCATCAAGCTCGGCCCCACGCGCACCCGTACAGGTGCCCGCAAAAGCGGGTAGCCGCGCCTGAACACCGCGCCAATCCGCATCGCCGCTTCGCTCCCCATCTTTGGGTAGATTGACCGCGCCGCCGGCTTCCGGCCAGCTAGGGAAATGCGATGGGGAAGCGCGCTCCTGGCCTCTCTTCTTCTGACCGCCGCGGCGGCGGCGCAGTCGCCGGCGCCATCGCCCGCCGCCGCCGCCCAGCGCCTGGCGCCGGGCGATGAAATTGCGGTGAACGTCTTCCAGGCTCCCGAGCTGGCCACCACCGCGCGCCTCGAACCCGACGGCAGCTTCACCATGCCCGCCGCCGGGCGTGTGGTGCTGGCCGGCCAGACCGCCGCGGTCGCGGCCGCCACGCTCGCCCAGCGCCTGGGCGCCCACTATCTGCTGCATCCCCAGGTCGAGGTCACGGTGCGCGAGTTCACCGCCGAGCCGGTCACGGTGGTGGGGGCGGTGCAGCATCCGGGCGTGTACTCGGCCCGCCTCTATCCCGATCTGGCCGCCATGCTGGCGGGCGCGGGCGGCGTCGAGCCGCGCGGCGGCGAACAGATCACACTGGAGCGCGACGGCCGCGTCGCTACCTCTGAATCCGTGGACGCCTGGGAAAACCAGGGCAGCTCCGCCGCGCTGCCGCTGCGCGCCGGCGACCGCATCCGGGTCACGCCGGCGGCCACCGTCTACGTCGGCGGCGACGTGGCCCATCCCGGCGCCTTTCCGCTCCCCGCCCACGGCCTGACGCTGCTCGAAGCTCTGATCCTGGCGGGAGGCATCGGCCCGCACAGCCAGAGCGGCCGCACCCGCATCGTCCGCCGCCTGCCCGGCGGCGAAGTGCAAACCCTCTGGATTGACGCCGCCCGCGTGCTGCGCGCCCAGGCGCCCGATCCCCCGCTGCAGCCCTTTGACCTGGTCTACGTCCCCTCCAGCACCGCCCGCCGCGCCCTGGCGGACACGCTGCACACGCTGGTGGTGACCAGCTCGGCGATTGTTTCCGGGGTCGTCATCTGGCACTGATGCGGCGTCCGCCTCTCCAACCCGAACTCTTCGGCCGCCGTCCGATCGCCGTGGCCCCGCCCGCCCCGCCCGTTCCGCTGCCGCCGCGCGAGGCCTGGCGGCGGATCCTGCGCCGCCGCGGCTGGCTGCTGGCGCCGGCGCTGGCGGTGGCGCTGGGCGGCGGCTGGCTGGCGGTGCGCTGCCGCCAGCCCTGGTATGCGGCCCGTGCCCAAGTGGAGGTGCTGCCGCCCCCGCCGCCCGCCGATGCCGCCGCTCCCCCCGCTCCGCTCTCGCCCGCCGACACCGCCGCCGTGGCCACCGTGGCGGAGGAGTTGGGCAGCCCGGCCAACGTCGCCGCGGCCCTCGGGCGTTTGCCGCCGGCGCAGGCGGCCGCGCTCACCCCGCCGCCCCTGCGCTCCCCTGCCTGGCTTCGCCGCGCGTGGCTGCGATTGCGCCCGCAGCCTGCCGACGACGCCGCGCGCACCGCCGCCGTCTTGCGCCACCTCAGCGTCCGCGTCACCGACAACAGCCGCCTGCTCTCGCTTGACTACACCGCCCCCTCGCCCGAACTGGCCGCCGCCTTCCTGCGCCAGCTCGACGCCGCGTTTCTGCAGGATGCCGCCGCGCGGCAGCAGGCCGCCGCCCGGCGCCGCGTCGCCGGCTTGCAGGCCCAGAGCGCGGCCGCCCGGCAGCGCGTGCTCGCCGCCGCGGCGAGCCTCGAGCAGGTGGCGCGCGCCCAGGGCCTCTCCGATCCGGCGGCCCAGCTCGCCGCCGCCGGGCAGCGCTGGCAACAGTTGACCGGTGCCGAAACCACCGCCGAGGTCCACGCCGCCGAGCAGGGCGCCGCGCTCGCCCAGCCGCCCGCGCCCAACCCCGCCGGCGTGCCCGCCGACCTGCTGGTCAAGCGCGCGCAAGCCGCCGCCGAAGTGCAGCGCCTGGCCTCCATTTACCAGCCCGAAGCCGCGCCCCGGCGGCAGGCGGAGCAGCAGCTCGCCGCCCTCGACGCCAGTATCCACACCCTCATGCAGCAGGACCGCGACGCCCGCGAGCAGGCGCTCGCCGCCGTGCGGCGCGAAACCCAGACCCTGCGCCGGCGCCTCGCCGCTCAAGCCGGCGACCAGGCGGCGCTGCAGCAGCGCCTGGCGGCCTTCGATCTCGCCCAGCGTCCGCTCGCCGCCGAGCGCACCGCCTACTCCCATTTGCTCGACGAACTGCAGGACGCCGTCGCCGCCACCGCCGGCGCCGCCGCGCCCATCGTCCTCACCGCGCCCGCTGTCGCCTCGCCCCGCGCCCTGTCGCCCCGCTTGGCGCCCGCCCTCGCCTCGGCCCTGCTCGCCGGCCTGGTGCTGGGTCTGGCCGCCTGTTGGGCCTGGGATCGTGCCGATGATCGCCTTGCCTGGCCCGAGGCCGGGGAGCTGGGCGTCGGGCTGGCGGCCGCGCTGCCCCGAATGTCTGCGACCGAACCGGACACCGCGCCGGATTTTGCCCCCGCCCTCGAACGCTGCACCGCCGCCCTGCTGCGCGCCCAGGCCGATGCCGGCTTGCACTCGGTCCTGATCTCCAGCCCCGCCGCCGGCGAGGGCAAAACCACGCTGGCGCTCCATCTCGCCCGTCAGTTGGCGCGGCTGGGGCAATCCGTGCTGCTGCTCGACGGCCACGCTCGCCGCCCGGCGCTCGATGAGCCACTGGGGGTGCCGCGGCGCCCGGGCCTGACGGAGGTGCTCGCCGGGGAAGCCACGCTGGAGGCCGCGCTCCATCCCCAATCCACGCGCGAGGCCCGCCCCGCCTTCATCGCCGCCGGCGCGCCCGCCGCCGGCCACTGTCTGCACCTCGCGGCCGGCGCCGCCGCCGATCTCCTCGCCGCCGCCCGCGCCCGCTTCGATTGGGTGCTGGTGGCCGGGCCGGCGCTGGCGGAGTCGCCGGAAGCCGGCCTGTGGGCCGGCTTGACCGACTCCACCTGGATCGTGGCCGGCTACAGGAGCACACGCCGCGCCGCGCTGCGGCAGACGCTGGCGGATCTCGCCACCGCCGGCGCCGCCCATCTGGCGCTGGTCATCAACCGCGCCCCGGCCGGCGCTCTCCCGCCCGGCCGCCCGCTCTGGCAGGCAGACTCTCCGGCTTCTTCTTCCGCCGCCGTGGCCACCATGCGTGCCCGGGCCTGATCCATGCCCGGCGCCGCCTCCAGTCTGATGTCCTTGGCGGCCGCCGGCCTCACCGCTCTGCTGCTCTTCCAGGCGGGAGCGCGGCTGCGCTGGACGAGTACGCAGACGGTGCTGCTGGCCGCGCTGCTCTTCGTGCCCGACGTGGTGAGCGCCGCCACTCTGGGCCTGCACGTGACCTGGTCCTCCGGCCTCACCTGGTCCAACTTCGTCGTCCCCGGCCTGGCCTTGCCGATGCTGGCTGGCGCCTGGTGGACAGGCCGCTGGGCGATGCCGCGGCGCTGGCCGCCGCTCGCTGCCGGCATGGGGCTGCTCCTCGCCTGGTCGCTGCTGACGTTGTTGCCGCCCGCCGCTGGCGGCGAGTTGCACCTCGCCGGCGGCCTCACTATTGCCGCCCACGCCGCCAAACTGCTGCTGTTCCTGGCCCTCGGCGCGATCCTGGCCGCGGGCGACGCCGCCTGGGTGCGGCGCGCCGCCGGCCTGCTGCTGGCCGCCCTCGCCGTCAACGCCGCCGTCGGGCTGGCCCAGGCGGCGGGATGGCTCGGCGTCTTCAGCCCGCTGGCCGGTCAGGCACAGGGAGCGCGCGCCACCGGCCTCTTCTACGACGCCAACATGTATGCCACGCTGATGGCCTGGGCGCTCGTCTGGCTGCTCTGTCAGTCGCCCCGCGGCGCTCGCCGCCTCGGCTGGCTGCTGCTCATGCTGGCGGTGGCGGGCAGCCTGGTGGCGGCCGGCTCGCGCGCCGGGTATCTGGCGTTGGCGGTGGGTGCGGCGGCGCTGCTCTGCGCCGGGGAAACGCGCGCCATCACCCGCGCCGCCGTGCCGCTGCTGCTGCTGGCGTTGTGCTTCCCGCTGCGCACCGGGCAGCGCATCGCCGCGGCAGCCGATTCGCTCGCGGCCTTCCTCGCGCCCGCCCCGGTGGTCACTGCCCCCGCCGACGCCAGCACCCAGCAACATCTCGACTCGGTGCGCCAGGCCTGGCGCGAATTTACCCTGCATCCCTGGCTGGGCGTGGGTTATGGCCGCGCCCTCTACCTCGGTCTACCCGCCCCCGCTGAGGGCGCGGTCAGCGC
>JBQCEU010000281.1:0-3852 GCA_051959955.1 Terriglobales bacterium
AGCATCATCAGCGTGTGCGTCCACACGTCGCCCTCGGGATGAAACTGCGGCGGCTGCTCCACCCCCTTCATCGCCGCCACCTCGGGCAATACCGCCTGCAGCAGCCCGCTCTGGTCCAGCAGCTCGAAGGCGCGCCGCGCCCGGCCCTCGCTCAGCATCTTGAGAATTTCATCGCGCACCCGCTCGGCGCTGATGTGGCGGATCTCGGCCGCCTGGCGCTGGATGGCCGCCCAGGTGGCCGGCTCGATCTGGAACCCCAGCCGGGCGGCGAAGCGCACCGCGCGCAGCATCCGCAGTCGATCTTCACGAAACCGCCGCTCGGGATCGCCCACGGCGCGCAGCATGCCGGCGGCGAGGTCCCGCCGGCCGCCGACAAAATCCAGCACCGCGCCCGTCGCCGGGTCGAGCAGCAGGGCGTTGATGGTGAAGTCGCGCCGCGCCACGTCTTCCTCCGGGGTCGAGGCATAGGCGACGGCGGTGGGATGGCGGCCATCCTTGTAGCTGGCGTCGGTGCGGAAGGTCGCCACCTCCACCTGCGCCCCCTGCTCCCGCACCAGCACCACGCCGAACTGAGCCCCCACGGCGGTGTGGTCGGGAAACAGCCGCATCACGACCTCCGGAGTGGCGGAGGTGGCCACGTCAAAATCCTCCGCCTCCCGCCCCAGCAGCCGGTCGCGCACCGCCCCGCCCGCGAACAGGGCCTGATGCCCCTCGCCGCGCAGCCTTTCTCCAATCGCCCGGGCCGCCGCCTCCGACATGCATTCATTTTAGGAGATGGAAGGATGGCGGCCACCCCCGTTCGCGCAGCGAACGCCCCACGCCCGCGCCGCGGGCCTTCCCGGCGCGCGCTGGCCGCGCGTCCCCCCAGAGAGTGCGCGGCGACGCCGCGCACTCTCTGCTATGCTTCCGCCATGGCCACGCCCATCTCCAGCGCGCCCGAGTCCTGCCCCGTCTGCGGCGGCACCGGCTGGAAGATGATCGCCGCCTCCTCCGGCCCTCCCCGCGCCGCCCGCTGCGAGTGCCACTTTGCCCAGCGCGCCGCCGAGTTGCTGGCCGCCGCCCGCATCCCGCCGCGCTATCAGCACTGCACCCTGGAGAACTTCGACGTCCCCGAGGGCGCGCGCGAACTGCTTTTGGCCCACCGCCAGGCCACCGCCTACAGCCAGGACTACCCCGGCCTGGTGGATCGCGACCGCAGCGGCCTGCTCTTTTATGGCGGCGTGGGATCGGGCAAGACGCATCTGGCGGTAGCCATAACGCGCCGCCTGCTGGAACGCGGCATCGCCTGCAAGTTTGTGGACCACCGTGCGCTGCTGAAGCAGATTCAGGCGACTTTCGACCCGCTCAACCCGGCCACCGAAGCCAGCGTGGTGCAGCCCCTGCTGGAGGTGGAAGTGTTGATTCTGGACGACTTGGGCGTGGGCCGGGCGACGGAATGGGCGCTGGAGACCCTGCACTACATCCTCAACCACCGCTACAGCCAGCAGCGGGCGACCATCATCACCACCAACCTCGAAGATACCGAGGCGCGCGGCCACCGGCTCAGCGATGCCGCCGATTCGGGGCTGACCTCGCTGGCCCAGGCGGTGGGAGAGCGGCTGCGCTCGCGCCTGTACGAGATGTGCGTCTTCGTCGCCCTGCATGGCCCTGATTTCCGGCGCTCGACGGCGGCTCCGATCGTGCGCTGAGCGGGCGCGCGCCGTTGACACCCGCTCGCTTCCGGGGCTATCATTAACAGTGCGCTCCGAAGCACTTCCCGGCTAATTTGACAGCGCCGTGGGCGGTAGCGGACCGGCAATGAGCCGGTCGCGGCCATCGTCCGTATTTTGCAACCTCATGGAAGATTTTGAACAGCTCCTCGAATCGTTTGAACAGCAGAACCAGGCGGCCGAAGGCGAAGTCCTTAAAGGGACCGTCCTCAAGATTGACGGCGAAGACGTCGTCGTCGACATCGGGCAGAAATCAGAAGGCGTGGTTCGACTGCGCGAGTTCCTGGACGCTGACGGCGTTGCCCAGGTCCACCCCGGCGACATCATTGACGTAGTCATCGAGCATGCAGGCGGCGAGCAGGGATTGCGCCTCTCGCATGAGCGTGCCGCCCGGCTGCGGCTGTGGGACGAGCTGGAGCACGCCCACGAGCAGGCCACCATCATGCAGGGCCGCGTCACCGAACGTATCAAGGGCGGCCTGGCGTGCGACATCGGGGTCAAGGCTTTTCTGCCCGGCTCGCAGCTCGACGTGCGCCCGGTACGCAACCTGGACGCCTATTTGGGCCAGGAAGTGCGCGTGCGCATCATCAAGCTCAACAAGAAGCGCGGCAACATCGTGGTCAGCCGCAAGTCGGTGCTGCAGGAAGAGATCGAGTCCCGCCGCGCCCAGACGCTGGAGACGCTGGCCGAAGGCCAGGTGGTGACCGGCGTGGTCAAGAACGTCACCGAGTACGGCGTGTTTGTGGACGTGGGCGGCATTGACGGCCTGCTGCACGTCAGCGACCTGTCGTGGGGGCGGGTGGCCCATCCCAACGAGATGGTGCAGCCCAACGACGAGATCACGGTCAAGGTGCTGAAGTTCGACAAGGCGCGGATGCGCGTGTCGCTGGGCTTCAAGCAGCTTCTCCCCGACCCCTGGGCCGATGCCAAGGACCGTTATCCGGTGGGGGCGCGGGTGCAGGGCAAGGTGGTTTCGATCACCGACTACGGCTGCTTCGTGGAGCTGGAGCAGGGGATCGAGGGCCTGATCCACATCAGCGAGCTCTCCTGGTCCAAGCGCACCAAGCACCCCTCGAAGATCATTGCCCTGGAGCAGCAGATCGAGGCCGTGGTGCTCGACGTCAACCCCGGCGAGCGCCGCATGTCGCTCTCCTACCGCCAGGCGCAGCCCAACCCCTGGGAGTCGCTGCCCGAGCGTTTCGCTCCCGGCAGCGTGGTCGAGGGGCGGGTGCGCAACCTCACCGATTTCGGCGCCTTCGTTGAGATCGAGGACGGCATTGACGGCCTGGTGCACATCAGCGACTTCAGTTGGACCAAGCGCATTCAGCATCCCTCGGAAGTGGTGAAGAAGGGCGACAAGGTCAAGGCCAAGATCCTCAGCATTGACATCGAGAACCGCCGCCTGTCGCTCGGCATCCGTCAGCTCGAACCCGACGCCTGGGAGAACTTCTTCGCCACCCGCCAGTTGGGCGAAGTGCTGCCCGGCAAGGTACTCCGCCTCGCTCCCTTCGGCGCCTTCGTCGAGCTGGATGGCGGCATCGAGGGCCTGTGCCACAATTCCGAGATCAATCCCGAGGTGACCGAGGGCGGGCCGCTGCAGGTGGGCAAGGATTACGAGTTCAAGATCATCAAGCTCAGCCCGGCCGACAAGAAGATCGGCCTCAGCCTGCGCGCCGCCCTGCACGGCGCCGATCGCGAGCTGCTCGAGGCCTACCGCCACTCCCCGGCTTCCTCCGGCGGGACCATCGAGGAACACGTCAGCCATAAGCGGGCTGGCAACGGCGACAGCGCCTGACCGCATCTCATCGCGGGTTATGGCTTCCGTCACCACCCGCGATCACGAAGAAATCCGCACCTGGGCCGAAGAGCATGGCGCCGCACCCGCCGTGGTGAGCCGCACCGGGGGCATGCTGCGCTTCGAGTTCGACACTCCGGCCGAGCTGGCCGAGGTCAGTTGGGACGACTTCTTCGACGTCTTCGATGAGCGCGGCCTCGAACTGGTCTACGACGACAAGCCCGGAAGCCGCTTCCACAAGTTGGTCTACCCGGAAACCACAGCCGCCAGGAAGCCCGCCCGCCGCACCGCCCCCTTCACCCCCATTCAATCGGCCCGCGGCAGCCGCCGCACGGCGGGTAGCCGGGG
>JBQCEU010000282.1:0-2674 GCA_051959955.1 Terriglobales bacterium
GGCTGAGCGGGATGGCGCGGCTGGGCAGGCCGGTGAGCGCGGCTCACCAGGTACTGGAAAATACCGAACGCCGCCAGTTCGAGACCGGCCGACAGCGGCAGCAGAACGCGCCAGTGCTGGTCGGTCACCCCGCTGCACCAGCGCAGGGCCACGCCCAGCGTCCATAGCGACCAGCAGGCCCAGGCGGCAGCGAAGTTGACGCGCACCGAAGTTTGGCGGGTGAGCGAGTGGAGGCCGATACCGAGGATGAAGCTGCCCACCCAGCCGTAGACTTCGGCGTGGCCGTGGGCCTGCAGCCAGGCCGGGCCGACCGCCTGCAGCGTCTCCTGATGGCTGATGGCGAACAGATTCCACAGGCCGAGGAAGCTGCCCGGCCCGAGCAGGAACACCAGCCCGGAGCTGATGAAGGCGATCAGCAGGCGCGACATGCGCCGCTCGTAGAGGCGCAGGCGGGCATAGGTCGCGTCAATTTCAGAATTAGTCTGGACGGCCATGCCCTGATTCTGCCTCCATCGCCAGGGCGCGCGGGAACAGGATGTTGTTCTCCAGATGCACGTGCTGCTTCATGTCGCGCTCAAAGCCATCCAGCGCCTCATACAGCGTGCGGTAGGTGTTGCAGGCATCGGGCGGCGCCATGAAGTCGCCGCTGAGTTTGCGGATTTCGGCCAAGTCACGGCCGGAGTGGTCGTGTTCGGTCATCATCATCTTCACCGGCTGGCTAAGGCTGGCCGCGGCGCCGGGCTGGCCGGCGCGTCCGGTGGCCATGCGGGTGATGGCGGGGAAGAGAATGAGCTCCTCCTTGGCCATGTGCTGCGCCATCTCGCCACTCATGGCGGCAAAGGTGTGGCGAATGCGGACCAATTCGGGATGGCGTTCGCCGTGGGCGGCGATGCACTTCTCCAGCCAGTTTTCGATGTGCGGCGTCTCGGTGCGGACGAACTGATGGTGGCGTTCGACGATATGGGCGATCAACGCCGGCAGCGGCTCGATCTGCCAGTGCGCATCGGGCGCGGCATCGTGGTGCTGCTCCCCGCTGCGCAGCGCCGCCAGGATGTCTTCCACCGCCACCCCTTTTTCGCGGCAGGCCTCGCGCAGCGGCTTCTTGCCGCCGCAACAGAAATCAATTCCGGCGCGCTCGAAGATCCGCGCCGCCCCGGGTGCGGCCACCGCCAGCTCCCCCACCGTCCGCTCGGCATCAATCATTTCGGTCATGAAAGCCTCCTGTACCAGAGTGAGCGGAACCGGAGGGCGAAGCCATGACTTTGGTCACATCTCGATTTCGGCCTCATGGCGCAGGCCCTCGGGATTGAGCAGCGCAATGGTGCGCGGCTTGAGGCGCACCAGCCCTTCGGCTTGGAAGCGGCTGAGGTTGCGCGAGACCACCTCCCGCACCGTACCCAGCGCCAGCGCCAGGTCCTGGTGGGTGGAGGCCACCTGGCAGCGGCCGCGGCCGGTGGTACAGCCGCTTTGATCGAGCAGCATGCGCGCCAGGCGCTGACGCACGCCGCCGAAGGTGACGGCTTCGAGCAATCCCACCAGGTTGCGCAGGCGGCGCCCGAAGACGGCGAGCGATTCGAGCGCCACTTCGGGGTGCTGGCGGCAGACATTGAGGAAGGCCTGGCGATCGAGAAACAGCGCCTCCACTTCGCTCACCGCCCGCACCGAGGCCGGATAGGGACCGCCATCCACCAGCGGCACCTCGGCCACCGTGGTGGGGGCCTGATCCTGGTGGAGCATCAGTTCCCTGCCCGCGGCCGACATCTTGAAGATGCGCACCATACCGGCGACGATGACGAACACCCCGGCGCAGGGATCGCCTTCCCCAAACAGCACCTCGCCGGGGGCGTAGTGATGGGGCGTGGAACGCTGCGCCAGGGCCGTCAACGGCGCGGCATCAAGCGGGGCAAACATGGGGATGCGGCGCAACTGCTGCATCCGTTCGGCAATGGCGCTGGCAGCCGGGGCGGGCATGTCTCTATTGTGCCGCAGGCGGCATAGTCAGGGCTTTGCAGGGCGCCCCAGGAGGGATCAGACCGCGGGCGAAGCGGCGGGGACCGGAGCCAGCCAGTCGGCGTAGAAGCCGGGGGCGGCGGCGAGTGCAGCGGGCGAGCCCTGCTGGCGTATGCGGCCGCCGGCGATGACCAGGATGCGGTCGGTGGGCAGCATGGTTTGCAGGCGGTGGGAGATGATGAGCGCGGTGCGGCCGGCGAGGAGCTGGCGCAGAGCGCAGTTGAGCGCCGACTCGCTGGCGGCGTCGAGGTGGGCGGTGGCTTCGTCGAGGATGAGGATGCGGGGATCGCGCAACAGGGCGCGGGCGATGGCCAGGCGCTGCTTTTCTCCTCCTGAGAGCCGTGCGCCACGCTCGCCCAGCCGGGTGGCGGCGCCGAGAGGCAGGCGGTTGACAAACTCCGCCGCCTGGGCCACCTCCAGCGCCCGGGCGATGCGCTCGGGCGTGGCGAGGCGCGGATCGGGGCATCCGTAGGCGAGGTTTTCGGCGATGGTGCCCTCCAGCAGGAACGGTTCCTGCAGCACCACCGCCATCTGGCGGCGCAGCTCGACGGGGGCGAGGGTGCGCAGGTCGCGGGCGTCGAGCATGATGCGGCCGGCGGCGGGATCGTGGAAGCGCAGCAGCAGATCCATGAGGGTGGTTTTACCGCCGCCGCTGGGACCCACG
>JBQCEU010000283.1:0-2842 GCA_051959955.1 Terriglobales bacterium
GGGGGCGGCCGCGGTCACCGCCCCCGCGCTCAGCGCCAGCGCCAACAGTGCAGCATACCGGATGAGGAAAGGCGATCGAATCGGCATCGTGTCCCTCGGTTCATGCAATCTCAAAAGGCAGCCCCCGCCCCGAAAGCAGCATCTCAGCTAGTTCCAGGGGTTGAGGATGACCACGCCGGTGTCGGCGAAGTCTCGAGTGTTACGCGTGACCAGCGTGAGGTCATGCACCAGGGCCGTGGCGGCCAGCCAGCAATCCATCGCGGCCATCGTGCGGCCGGTCCTTTCGCGCTGGGCCATGAGTTCTCCAAAGGCATCGGCGCAGGCCAGGTTTATGTCAAATATGCGATCCAGGAAGTGCATGGGGAGTTCGTTCTCCAACCAACTCCGGAAGCGCTCGCGGCGCGCACCCGCAGGCATGCGGGCAATTCCATGCCGCAACTCGGCCCATGTCACCACGCTCAAATAGGTCTGCTCAACCGCCTGTCCGCGCAGCCAAGCGGAGGCTCCAGGGTTCTGTCTGAGCTTCATGCCCTCGGAGACCAGGTTGGTGTCGAGTAGGAATCTCACAAATCGACGTCACGTGGGCCGCTTTCGTTCCGCTCCAGGCGAATGTCCGAACCATAAAGCGGCGAGCGGCGGAAGAACTCATAGAGCGACTCCTTCGGTTGCGTTCTCCGCTTCCACTCCTCGGCAGAAACCAGATACGCCGCGGGTCGCTTATGCACGGTGATCTGCTGCGGTCCCTCGCTGCGCGCCCGCTCCACCAGCTCGCTCAGCTTCGCCTTGGCCTCCGCCAGCCCGTGCACGTTTTTGCCGTTCCGCTGCTTCATGATCCCAATCTAACCAAGTTGGTCACATTAGTCAAAATGGACGGCCGTCTCCACAGGTACGGTTTCCAATACCCACTTCAATGGAATCAACACTTTACGGGCGATTATTGGAGAAATTGGCAGCCGGTGCGATGACGTCCATGAACGAGCTCACCGAGAACACCGCCCGCCCCAGACCCGGGTCGCCGTAGCCGGGCGGCACTGGCAGCCGGTGTTTCGCGTGGGTGTCGCGCCAGGTCTCAAGCAGCCGCAGGTGGTACTCCAGCGGCGCTCCGCCGGGATTGTCCTTGCCCAGCCGCGTCAGCGGCTCCGAGCACCAGGTGGTGAAGCGCGGGCATACGCCGTGCGACATGAAGAACTCCAGCCCCGCGCCGGTCGAGCGGATGGCTTCTTCCACATCCTGGAAGCCGTGCGGCCGCGACATCTCGATTCCGGCCACGAAGTTCGGGATCACATGCGAAGCACCAAAAATCTCCGCCGAGTCGAGGATGCGGCGGTGCCACTCCGCCCGGCCCACATACCGGTCCTTGCCGGGGCAGAGAATCGCGAACAGCCGCTCGTCCCACACCTCATAGTTGGGGTGGTAGATCTGAATCCCCGCCGCCTTGAACTTCCGCGCTTCTTCGCGCGGCAGCGCCTGCGCCACCATCTTGCCAATCCACCGCCCGGGGAACTTCTCCTCGATCGCCGCGGCGTATTGCGCGTAGAAATCCGCCTCGCTCATTCCCTTGAGCTGGCTGGTGATGCTGCCGCCGGTGATCGTGTAGGCATGGCTGGCGGAATCGGTCGAAGCGATGATCTCCAGCGCTTCCAGAATCTCCTCCACCGACTTCACGCCCGTGTACGGCCGCCCTTCCTGAATCTGTTGGCGGTAATTGTTATTGATATCGCAGAACTGGCACTCTTCTTTGTCGCCGAAGTACTGGCAGATGCGGAAGACGGTCAGGTACACCAGGTATCCCCACTCGATGGTGGGCGCAATCTCGATCACCCGCTTGCCGCTGGCCAGCGAGCGCGTGTAGTACTCCGGCACCGGCGGAAAGCGCACCCCGGCCAGCGGTTCCCCATCCAGTCGCAGCTCCGCCCGTGCTTCTTCGCCTTCGCCCACCACCTCGATGCGGTAGGGCGAGGCCGGGTTCAGCCGCACCGAGATGATGGTCGGGCGGAAATCCCACGGTCCACCCTCCAGCCAGATCTCTTCCGGGGCGCTCCAGTGCTCGCGGTTCTCCATCTCCTTCAGCGGCACCAGGTCGAAGGAGAAAATGAAATACGCCTTGGCCTTGTACTGCGCCGCCAGCTTGAGTGCTTCCGCCGAGAACGCCACCCCGGTGCGCAGCACGTCCTCCTTCACCACCGCCTCGCGCGGCAGCGTGGGGTGCCGCGCCGCCGCCGCTTCCACCTGCCGCAAGCGCGCCTGCGTTGACTCTGTCGTGGCCACGCCTTAGTGTAACCTGCCAGTTGTGCATTCCACCTCCACGGCCGGGATCGTAACCGGCAAGCGCGGCTTGTTTCGCCGCTGCCTGCGCGCCTGGCGCGACTGGTCCGCTCTCCGTCCCGAGCGCGCCTGCTTCGTCCCCGGCCGGGTCGAGCTCCTCGGCAAGCACACCGACTATGCCGGCGGCCGCAGCCTGCTCTGCGCGCTCGATCGCGGCTTCTGCGCCCTGGCCGCCCCGCGCGCCGACCCGGAGATTCGCATGCTCGATGCTGTCAACGGCGAGTCGGCGAGCTTCGCCGCCGGCGATCCCTGCGCGGTTCCCTGGGCCACCTACGCCGTCGCCGTCGCCCGCCGCTTCCGCCCGGCCGGCGCCGATATCGTCTATGCCAGCGATCTCCCCTCCGCCGCCGGCATGAGCAGCTCCAGCGCTTTCGTGGTCATGAGCTATCTGGCCCTCACCGGCGATGCGCTCCGCGGCGGCAGGGAAGAGCTCGCCACCGCCCTGGCCGCCGCCGAAGTCGGGGTCGGCACCCACGGCGGCAGCGAGGATCACACCGCCATTCTGTGCTGTCAGGCG
>JBQCEU010000284.1:0-2150 GCA_051959955.1 Terriglobales bacterium
TGGTCTCGCTCAGCCTCCACTCCGCCGTCACCCAACCGTTGAGCAACAGCCGCTGCAGCGCGGGATAAAGCGAACCCTCCTCCACCTTCAGCGCGTCCTCCGAGCGCCGCTGGATCTGCCGCGCGATCCCATAACCATGCAGCGGTCTCCGCTGCAGCGTATCGAGGATCAACATGTCGAGCGTACCGGGCAGCAAGTCCGAAGATGCCATACAGTGAGAGTCTATGCATAGATTGCCTAGGTGTCAAGCCCAGTCAAGCCAACTGCCCCCGGTGTGCTAGCGTCAATTCATGGGTGCGGCCCAACACGTGCTGCTGGTGGCGGCCACCACGGGATATCAAGCCGAGAGCTTCCGCCGGGCGGCGGAAACCCTGGGGGTGCGCATCACCATGGCCACTGACCGCTGCCACAAGCTCCCCGATCCCTGGGGCGACAACGCCGTCGCGGTCCGCTTCGAGGAGCCGAAGGCGGCGCTGCAGGCGGTCAGGCAGCGCGGGCCCTACGACGGCATCGTGGCGGCGGGCGACCGCGCGGCGGTGCTGGCGGCCGCCCTGGCGCCGGCGCTGAAGCTCAACTTCCATTCTCCCGAGGCCGCCGCGTTGTGCCACGACAAGTTCGCCTTCAAGCGGGTGATCGCCGAAGCCGGCCTGCCGGCGCCCTGGGTAAAGCGCTTCGTGGCGGAAAAAGACGACCCTGCCGCCGCCGCGGCGGTGCAGTATCCTTGCGTGCACAAGCCGGTGCTGCTCTCCGGCAGCCGCGGCGTGATCCGCGTCAACGACGCTGCCGGATTCCAGGCGGCCTTCGGGCGCATACGCCAACTTCTGGCCCGGCCCGAGATCCAGCAATGGAGGGACGACAACGCCCGCTGGATCCTGGCCGAAGGCTACGTCCCGGGCACCGAATATGCGCTCGAGGGTTGGATGGCGGCCGGCGAGCTCCGCCGCTTCGCGCTTTTCGACAAACCCGACAAGCTGGAAGGCCCGTTCTTCGAAGAGAGCGTCTACACCACCCCCTCGCGTCAGGCCGAGGAGCAGCGCGCCCTGATCTGGGACATGGTGGAAGCCGCCGCCCGCGCCGCCGGTCTCGGCCCCGGCCCCATCCACGCCGAAATCCGTCTCGATGGCGACACCGCCTACGTCCTCGAGGTCGCGGCCCGTCCCATAGGCGGCCTTTGCAGCCGCGCCCTGCGTTTCCGCCGCACCGGCGGCGCTGCCGCAGCGCCGCCGCTGGCCTCGCTCGAAGAACTTCTGCTGCGCGCCGCCCTGGGCGAGCCATTGGGGCCGTGGCAGCGCGAAGAGCGCGCCGCCGGCGTAATGATGATCCCCATTCCCCGCTCAGGGGTGATGGAAGAGGTTGCAGGGGTGGAATCCGCGCGCCGCGTTCCCGGTATAGAAGCCGTGGAGATCACTGCCAAGCCCGGCGAGGTGCTCACCGCCCTGCCCGAAGGCGCCAGCTATCTGGGCTTCATCTTCGCCCGCACCGTCACGCCGGAACTGGCGGAGCAGGCGCTGCGCGCCGCCCACGCCCACCTGGCGGTGCGCTGGCGGGAAGCGCTGCCGGTGGTCTAGAGGCCGTTACTTGGCCCGCTGCGGCACGAACCCCGGCGGCAGTTGCGCGCCTTCGCCGAAGAAGAACTGCTCCATCTGCTCCTGAATCAGCTTCTGCGCCTCCGGCGTCCACGGCGCCAGCCGGTACTCGTTCATCAGCATCTTGGCGTGTTCTTTCCACAGCCCCCAGGCCTCGGCGGAAACGTTTTCATACACCCGTTGCCCCAACTCTCCCGGCCAGGGCGGTTCCTCGAGTCCCGGCAACTCCTTGCCGAACTTCACGCAGTGGACCATGTGCGCCATGCCTCTATCATAGTCCACGTGCGTATCGTCTTCATGGGAACCCCGGCCTTCGCCGTTCCCACCCTGCGGCAACTCGCCGCCGCGCCGGGAATGGAGGTCACCGCCGTCGTCTGCCAGCCCGACCGTCCCGCCGGCCGCGGCGGCCAACTGCGCCCGCCCGCCGTCAAGCTGGCGGCCCAGGAACTGGGCCTTCCGGTCTTCCAGCCGCTGCGCATGCGCGGCGAAGAACCTCTGGCCTGGTTGCGCGCCCAGCGCCCGGGCGTGCTCGCCGTGGTGGCCTTCGGCCAACTCCTGCCGCCC
>JBQCEU010000285.1:0-6470 GCA_051959955.1 Terriglobales bacterium
CTGGTCAGCGCCTTTCGCGCCACGCTGGAGGAGGTGACACGCGCCGCCTTGCTGCTGGTGGTGAGCGATGCGGCGGCTCCGGAAAGGGCCGAACACGAAAAGCAGGTGGAGGCCGTGCTGGCCGAGCTGGGGGTGGGCGCCACCCCGCGCATCGCGGTGTGGAACAAGGCCGACCTGCTGGCCGCGCTCCCAGCCTTCGCCGCCAGCGGGCCGCGGCCCGTGCTGGTCAGCGCCCGTACAGGCGCGGGACTGGAGCTGCTCCTGCAGCGGCTGGACGCTGAGCTGCCCGTGGACCCGCTGGAAGAAGTGCACTTGCGCATTCCGCTGCATATTCCGCATGTGGCGGGAAAACTGGTGCACCTGCTGCACGAGCGCGGGCAGATACTGGCGGAGCACCACACCGGCGAGCGGGTGGATTTGACTGCCCGCGTACCAGTTTCCCTATTGCCCCAGCTAGCCGCCTACCGCACGCCGCGAACCCGCCCGGCTGTGGAAAACCGGTGAATTTCCACCTGCAGCAATAGCCAGCTCCAACCCTGGAGGCGGCGGTTGGCGGCACATGGCCGACGGCACTGCACATGCGGGAACTCCAATTATTTCTGCAACTTGCGGCGCCATGGGGATGCTGCTGACCGAACCGTAACCCGAGCAGGCGCAATCTACAAGGGAATCCGCGCTTTTGCACAAGGTGACGAAAGCGTGGAAGCGGGATTCCACTGGAAAAATCAGCCCGAAAGCAGGGGGCGAGCGGTTGGCGAGTTTGATTCCGGGAAGGAAAGCCGACGTCCACAGGTGAAGCCGACTTTTGGTTCTTCTTCGCCTTATGTCCGGGCGCGCGCCGGAGGTGGCAGGCGGGGTGCGGGTCGTGGTAAGGTCAGCCGCAATGGGCTCGAATTCTTCACCCCCGGCGACGGAAGCCAAGACTTCCGGCTTTCAGCCCTTCATCAGCGCCGAGACCCACATGCCCGAACTGACGTGGCGGGCGGTGATTCTGGGCGTGGGCTTTGGGATTTTGTTTGGCGCGGTCTCCACCTACCTGGGGCTGCGCGCCGGACTGACGGTTTCCGCCTCGATCCCGATCGCGGTGCTGACCATCAGCCTGTTCAAGAAGCTGGGGAACTCGAGCATCCTCGAGAACAACATTGTGCAGACCACCGGCTCGGCGGGCGAATCGGTGGCGGCGGGGGTGATCTTCACCCTGCCGGCGATGATCTTCCTGGGGTTTCCGCTGGAGTACTCGCGCATTTTTCTGCTGGCGATGATCGGCGGCTGGCTGGGGATTCTGTTCATGATCCCGCTGCGGCGCTACCTGATCGTGCAGGAGCACGGGGTGCTGCCGTATCCGGAAGGCGCGGCCTGCGCGGACGTGCTGCAGGCGGGCGAGAAGGGCGGCAACTTCGCCGGGCGGGTGTTCCTGGGGCTGGCAGTGGGCGGCGTCTACAAGTTTTTCATGGACGCGCTGCAGTTCTGGAAGGGGACGGCCAACTACGATCCCTCCTGGCTGCCGGGCGCCAGCCTGCGCACCGACGTGACGCCGGAGTACCTGGGCGTGGGCTACATCATCGGGCCGAAGATCGCCGGCACGATGTTCGCAGGCGGGGTGATCTCGTGGCTGGTGATCGCGCCGGCGATCAAATTTTTCGGCAGCCAGTTCGCGCAGGCGATTTACCCCTCGACCCTTCCCATCGCCCAGATGAACGCCGACCAGGTGTGGAGCGCCTACATCCGGCCGATCGGCGCGGGGGCGGTGGCGGCGGCGGGGCTGATCACGCTGGCGCGGACGCTGCCGACCATCCTGGCGGCCTTCCAGGGCACGTCGCGCGACCTGCGGGCCGGCGGCCAGAAGCTGGCGGCGGCCCTGGTGCCGCGCACCGAACGCGATCTGCCGAGCTGGACGGTGCTGGCGGGGGCGGTGGTGCTGGGGCTGCTGATGTGGCTGATCCTGGCGTTCAAGTACAACACCCAGGCGGACTGGTTCAGCAACGTGCTCAGCGCCCTGCTGGTGGTGCTGTTCGGGTTCTTCTTCGTCACCGTGTCGAGCCGCATCGTGGGGCTGATCGGCAACTCCAGCAACCCGGTATCGGGCATGACCATCGCCACGCTGGTGGTGACCTGCCTGTTTTTCATCATGGCCGGCTGGACCGGACATCTCTACGCGGCGCTGGCGCTGAGCGTGGGCGGGGCGGTGGCCATCGCCGCGGCCATCGCCGGCGCCACCTCGCAGGACCTGAAGACCGGGTATCTGGTGGGCGCCACGCCGTGGAAGCAGCAGTTCACGCTGATGATCGGCGTGGTGGCGTCGGTGCTGGTGGTGGGCTACACGGTGCCGTTTCTCAACACCGCGTATTCGTCGTACCAGCCGCAGACGATCGCGCTGCCGGCGTTGGCGTCGAACCCGCGGGTGGGCGTCACGGCGCAGCCGGGGGTGAGCGTGGAGAGCCTGAACTACACCCTGCCCAAGGGGCAGTTGCCCAAGCTGGCGCAGCGCACCTACTGGGAGCTGAACGTGATCGGCTCGCACACCATCCCGGACGGCAAGTATCTCTACAACCCGGCGAGCGGCAACGTCGAGATCCAGTGGGTGCAGGGCATCGGCAGCGAGCAGGTGGCGGCGCCGCAGGCGCGGCTGATGGCCACCATCATCAATGGCCTGCTCAACCGGCAACTGCCGTGGGCGCTGATCCTGATCGGGGTGTTTCTGGTGATTGCGGTGGAGCTGCTGGGAGTGCGCTCGCTGGCGTTTGCGGTGGGCAGCTATCTGGGCATCGGGACGACCGCCACCATCTTCGTGGGCGGGGCGCTGCGCTGGCTGGTGGAGCGGAAGGGGGCCAAGGAGGAGGGCGAGACCGGCAGCGGGGCGCTGTACGCCAGCGGCCTGATCGCCGGGGCGGCGGTATTCGGGCTGGTGGCGGCGGCGATATCGTATATGGAGGCCAAGGGCGAGATCGCCCACGGCCAGTTCGCCATCGGGCCCCGGATTCTGGGCACGGCGTGGGCGGGGAGCAATCTGTGGGCCATACTGTTGTTCGCGGCCTTATGCATCTCGGTGGTGGTGGTGGCCCGGAAGCCGTTGGGGCTGGATAAGAAATGAAGGACCCAGTTGCCAGTTGCCCGTTGCCAGTTGCCAGCGCGGGCGAGGTGTCGGTGAGCGATGAGAAGGCGCTGAATGCCGCCATGATGCATTGCCCGAACTGTTCCGAGAAGCTGCGCGACCGGGGATGCAAGCTGCGCTGCCCGCGGTGCCATTACTACATGAGCTGCTCGGACTACGTGTGACCATCGGCGAGCAGGAGAGCCTGGCACGGCACACCACCCTGGAGGTGGGCGGGGCGGCGCGTTACTGGACCGAGATCACGCGCGAGGAAGAAATTCCGGAGGCGCTGGCCTGGGCGGAGGCGCGGGGACTGCCGGCCATGGTGCTGGGCAGCGGCAGCAACGTGCTGGCCGGCGACGGGGGCTATCCGGGGCTGGTGTTGCACATGGCGCTGGCCGGATGCCGCCACACCGGGCCGGGGCGGGTGGAAGCGGCGGCAGGCGAGGATTGGGACGGCCTGGTGGCCGCGTGCGTGGCGCAGGGCTGGGCGGGCATCGAGTGCCTGAGCGGCATTCCGGGAACGGTGGGCGCGACGCCGGTGCAGAACGTGGGCGCCTATGGGCAGGAAGTCGCCGAAACCATGGTGGGCGTGCGCGGCTGGGACCGGCAGACGCAGGCCTGGGTAAGGCTGAGCAATGCTGAGTGCGGGTTCGCATACCGCAGCAGCCGCTTCAACCGCGGGGACCGGGGGCGGTTTGTGATCGTCGCGGTCGAATTGCAACTGCGGCCGGGCGGGGCGGCGACACTGCGGTATCCCGAGTTGCGGCGGCAGTTTGATACGGCCGCGCCGGGGCTGGCGGCGGTGCGGGAGAAGGTGCGCGAGCTGCGGCGCGGCAAGGCGATGCTGCTGGAACCGGGGATGGAGGATGGCCGCAGCGCCGGATCCTTCTTTAAGAATCCGGTGGTGGAGGCGAGCGCGGCGGGGGAATTGCCGGCGGAAGCGCCGCGGTATTCCGAGGCAGATGGACGGGTCAAGCTCTCGGCGGCGTGGCTGATCGAGCATGCCGGGCTGCACAAGGGGTTCCAGTTGCCGGGCAGCCGCGCGGCACTGTCGCGCCGGCACGTGCTGGCCATCGTCAACCGCGGCGGCGCGACCGCCGCCGAAGTCGAAGCGCTGGCCGAGCATGTGCAGGGGGCGGTCAGCGCGCGCTGGAAGATACGCCTGGAGCGGGAGCCGGTGCGGCTTTGAGGTCGGGGTGCTTAAGGTGGAACCCGGTCTTCTCCTGGTAGGCGCGTGCCAATAAGCAGAGATCCTCTTCGCCGCACAGCTTGCCCAGGAAGGTGATGCTGGTGGGGGTACCGTCGCTGGCGCGGAAACCGTTGGGCAGGATGCAGGCGGGGTGTCCGGTGAGGTTGGTGATGGCCAACTGGCTGCCGCTGGTGGGGGTAACGAGCACGTCGTAGTCGCGCATCAGCGCGTCCATTTGTTCCATCAGCTTGAGGCGGATGCGGTCGGCGTTGAGGTAATCCACCGCCGGGTAGAAGTGCGCCACGCGGAAGGTATTGGGCCAGGTGGAGGGGTTGGGGACGGGCGCCTCCATCAGCTTGTCGCGGCCGCTGCGCGTAAGCGCGTCAAAGGCGGCCGCCGCCTCGCAGTTGACCGCCGGGCCGTAGCCGGCGAAGGGAGGCGCGTCGGGGAGATCCACAGGCTTCAGGGTGACGCCCATGCCGCTGAGGACATCGAGCACGGCGTGGTCGAACTTTGACTGTTCGGCGCGACGGGCGGCAAACTCGGCGCGTTGGGCCGCGGTCATGTTGCGACCGCCGAAGTTGCCGGTGAGCGGCTGGGCTTCGCGGTCAAAGGCGGCCTTGACGTAGCCGACGCGCAGCGCGCGGATGGAGCGCTGAGCATCCCAGTTCAGGGGCACATCGAGAACGGTGCGGTCGGCGCCGGGGCCGGACTCGGGGCCGTAGATGGCGAGCAGGACCAGCATGCAGTCCTCGACCGAGCGGCAGAGGGGGCCGAGCTTGTCCTGGCTCCAGGAGAGGGTCATGGCGCCGCCGCGATCCACGCGGCCGAAAGTGGGCCGCAGGCCGGTGACGCCGCAGCGGGTCGAAGGGCTGGAGATGGAGCCTTCGGTTTCGGAGCCCACCGAGAAACCAACGCAGCCGGCGGAGGTGGCCGAGGCGGGGCCGGCGGAGGATCCGCTGGAGCCCTGGCTGGGTTTCCAGGGATTGCGGGTTTGGCCGCCGAACCAGACGTCGTCCTGGGCGAGGGCGCCGAGGCTGAGCTTGGCGATCAGCACCGCGCCGGCGGCGTCGAGCCGTTTGACCACGGTGGCGTCGTAGTCGAAGGTTTGATGCTCGTAGGGCTGCGCGCCCCAGGTGGTGGGATAGCCTTTGGCGGCCAGCAGATCCTTGGCGCCCCAGGGGATGCCGTGCAGCGGTCCGCGGTAGCGGCCGCGGGCGAGATCCCTGTCGGCCTCGCGCGCCTGGGCGAGAGCGCGATCGTCGGTGTAGGTGATGACGAAGTGGAGCAGCGGATCGTAGCGGCGCAGGCGGGCGAGGTACATCTCGGTGAGGTTGACGGAGCTGACCTTTTTGGTGCGCACCAGCTCGCCCAACTGGCGGACGGTGAAGAAGGCGACGTCTTCGATGTCCCTGGGGGCACGCGCCGGAGCGGCGGGGGAGAGGCGCACGGGGCGGCGCGCGGAGGGGAACTTCATGCCGGGGAGCACGGGGTTGAACAGCGAGGCCGGCGGGTCGGCGTTGACCAGGGGAATCTGGCGCAGCTCGTCAAGGCTGCGGAGCTGGCCCTGGAAGGTGCGGACCATGCGCTCGCGCTCGGCGTCGGTGACGGTCAGGCCGGCCAGGGCGGTCATCTCGTCGAGCAGCGTCGGGGTGACGGCAACGGCGGCGGCTTCGGGGTCGCGTTCGACCATGCGGGCCCACAGCAGGCCGGGGAGCAAGGTCGAGGTGAGGCCCAAGGTGGAGCAGGCGGCGAGGAAGCGGCGGCGGTTGGCGGCCAGAGTGTCCATGCGCGCCATGATACGGCATTTATTGGCGCGGGGACTTCTCTTGGCGCGGGCCCCTGCCGGCTACGCCGGCATCCCGCTTTCCACGCACCGCCAGCGACGCTCCGCCGGGGGCCCCTCGCCCCGGCTCCGCATTTCCAGAAGGGTACTTGGCGCGGGGCCCTGCCGGCTGCGCCGGCGGGGGGCCCCTACGCCCGGGCTTCGCGTCGCGCGCTTACAATCGAAGGCGTGGCGGAAGCGGCGTGGGGGAGGCGCGCGGAGCGCTGGACGTGGATGGACGCCGCCTGGCTGATGTTTCTGGCCGGGCTGGCGGTGCTGCCGCCCATCTACGAGATACACAAGCAACTGATCCTGCTGGGCTTCGCGCTTTTCCAGTTGTACGAAGGGCGGCTGCTGCAGCG
>JBQCEU010000286.1:0-3188 GCA_051959955.1 Terriglobales bacterium
CCGAGCTCAAGCAGGCGATCACACAGGTGCGAACCGAGAAAGCCCGCCCCGCCGGTAATCAGCACCCGGCGGCCGTGGCCGTTGGCGCTCATGCCGCCTCCACCGGCGTGGGCCGTGCCCGCGGCGCGACCCCGGCCTGCACGCCGGCGTACCGCTCCGCCACCCAGGCCGCAAAGCGGGCAAACTCCCCCCGCGCCTCCGGCCGCGGCGGCGCCGCATAGTGGGGCTCGCATCCCAAATGCGCCGGCGTGTAGCAGAGCGTGACATTCACCTCAAACTCCTCCAGCGCCCCCATCTGCCGGTCAAACCACTCGACCGCGCCCGGCCGGTACCAGTCGGCCCAGCTCAATCCGGTGCGCAGCCGCCGCACCCCCAGCCGCCGCAGCCAACCCACGGCTTTCTCCAGCCGCGGATCTTCAAAGTGAAACCACTGGCAGAGTCCCAGCTCGGCGGGACAATGCTCCAAGGCCGGCTTGGGCGTGCCGTCGGCCCGAATCAATCCCATGTAGTAATGGCGATAGTAGGCTGAGCCTTCGCTCTCCCGGTGCCGCGTCGTCGCCTCCCAGGCCGGCGGCAAATCCAGCAGGCTGTACCAGTACACCCTCTCGGCACGCCCGCGCAGCAGCCGCGCCGTGGTCTCCAGCCCAAACTGTTGCACTTCCTCGGCGCCAAACGAGGAGGCCCCGGCTTCGCTGACCCACACCGGCGCTCCGGTCACTGCCTCGGCCTCCGCCAGCTTCTTCGGCCAGTCGTGGATGGGCCAATGGTTCCAGTCCAGCGGAAACCCATGCAGCGCCACCCGATCCACCTCGCTCAGCACGCCCTGTCCCGCCAGCAAACGCAGAAAGTTGGAATCAATCGGCGATATGCCGCCCAGCACCAGCTGCAGCTCGGGGCAAAGCTCGCGCACCGCCTGGGCGGCAGCCACGATCATGGCGGAGAAGCTCCGCCATTCCGGATCCAGCCGGAAGTTCCAGTGGGACAGGTTGTTGGGTTCGTTCCACAACATTAAGGAGTCGATCAAATCCCCTCCTCGCCCCGCTTCGGCCGGTGCGGGGCGGTGCACCACTACCGTTGATGGATGGTTTGCTACCAGTCAGGGTTTGCTGGCGTAAGTTGGGCACCGCCCGGCATCCCTCGCTGATCCCGCGACGTATACTGATGACGGAGCGATACTGCCCATGTCCAGCCCCGGCACGCTTGCTGCCTCCAGCCCCGCCTCCAGCGGCCCGGCTTCGCTGCTCAACGATTTCAGCCTCCAGGTGGCCACCGTCAACGGCAGCGGCAGCCAGTCCTCCAACCTCGTCCTGCTGCGCACCCTTTTCCAGATGGGGATCCCGATCTCCGGCAAGAACCTCTTTCCCTCCAACATCGCTGGCCTTCCCACCTGGTACACCATCCGCGCCAGCAAACATGGCTATGTGGGCCGAAAGAAGGAGATTGACTTCCTCATCGCCCTCAACCCCGAAACCGCCCGCGAGGATGTGCTGGCGCTCGAGCCCGGCGCCAGCGTCATGTACGATCTGCCGCTGGGGCTGGAAAAGCTGCGCTCCGACCTGACCTGGTACGCGGTGCCCTTTGACAAACTGGTGGCCCCGGTGTGTCCCGAGGCCAAGCTGCGCAAGCTGGTGCGCAACATGATCTACGTCGGCGCCGCCGCTCATCTCATGGGCATGGATATGAACGAGGTGCGGCGCGCTCTTGACCATCAGTTCGCCCGCAAGAAAAAGGCCGCCGCGCTGAACTGGGCCGCCGTCGAGGCCGGCTACGCTTTTGCCCGCGAGCAGTTCCCGCAGCCCGACCGCTGCCAACTGCAGCGCATGACCGCCACCCAAGGCAAGATCGTCATCGAAGGCAATGCTGCTTGTGCCCTCGGTTGCCTGTTTGCCGGTGTCACCGTCGTCGCCTGGTACCCGATCACCCCCTCCAGTTCGCTCTGCGAGTTTTTAATCGAATACTTGAAGAAATACCGCCGCACGCCTGCCGGAGAAGCCACCTATGCCGTGGTGCAGGCCGAGGACGAACTCGCCGCCGCGGGCATGGTGCTGGGCGCGGGATGGATGGGCGCCCGCGCCATGACCTCCACCTCCGGCCCCGGCATCAGCCTGATGAGCGAGTTCGTGGGCTTGGGTTACTACGCCGAAATTCCCGGCGTCATCTTCGATATTCAGCGCGTCGGCCCTTCCACCGGCCTGCCCACCCGCACCGCCCAGGGCGATGTCAGCTTTGCCGCCACCCTAAGCCATGGCGACACCCGCCACCTGCTCCTGCTGCCAGGATCGGTGGAAGAGTGCTATGAGTTGAGCCTCGCCGCCTTTGACCTCACCGAGCGCTTCCAAACCCCGGTCTTCGTGCTCTCGGATCTCGATCTGGCCATGAATCACTGGATGGCTGAGCCGTTCCGTTACCCTGACAACCCCTGGGATCGGGGCAAGCTGCTGGAGGTGGAAGACCTCAAGCGCCTGCAAGGCGACTGGGCGCGCTATCGCGATGTGGACGGCGACGGCATCGGCTTTCGCACCCTTCCGGGCACTGAACACCCCTCCGCCGCCTTCTTCACCCGCGGCAGCGGTCACAACGAACGCGCCCTCTACAGCGAAAAGGCCGACGATTACGTCCACAACGTGGACCGCCTGCGCCGGAAATGGGAGGGTGCGCGCGAGCACATGCCGGCGCCGGTACTCGAGCGCCAGGGCGAGGGCACCGTCGGCATCATCGCCTACGGCAGCTCGCATCCCGCGATGGTCGAGTGCCTCGATCAACTCCGGCACGAGCAGGGCCTGGCCGCCGGCTACCTCCGGCTGCGGGCCTACCCCTTCGCCGCCGCTGTGCGTGATTTCGTGCGCGCCCATCAGCGGGTTTACGTCGTGGACCAAAACCGCGACGGCCAGATGCACGAACTGCTGGCCGCTGATCTCGGCGCGCAGGATGGAGCCCGCCTGCGCTCGGTGCGCCACTACAACGGGCTGCCCGTGGATGCCCGTTCGCTCACCAACGCCATCCGCCGCCAGGAAGCCGGGGAAGGGAACTGACATGGCTCTCGCCTCCAACCGTTTGGGTCTGCAAACCGCCGACTACCGCGGCTCCAAGACCACGCTCTGCGCCGGCTGCGGCCACAACGCCATTAGCGAGCGCATCATTCACGCGTGCGTCGCGCTGGGTCGCGAACCCTCGCCCTTCGTCAAGCT
>JBQCEU010000287.1:0-6950 GCA_051959955.1 Terriglobales bacterium
ATCGCCGGCATCCAGGTGGCGCAGGAGGCGGGGCGCCACGTGGCCGTGGTGGAGTGCCGCTTCGGCGAGGCGGTATGGGAGACGCTGGTCGTCTTCGACCACGAGAACAAAATCGGTGGCCTGTTCTTCCGGCCGAAAGACGAGGCCGCGGCGACCGCGGCCGCCTGGACGGCGCCGAACTACACCGAGCCGGCGAAATTCCATGAGGTCCCGATCACAGTCAGCGACGGCGCGTGGCAACTTCCGGGCACGCTGACGCTGCCCAATGGCGCCGGGCCATTTGCAGCCGTGGTGCTGGTGCAGGGCTCGGGGCCGGAGGATCAGGACGAAACCATCGGACCGAACAAGCCGTTCAAGGACCTGGCCTGGGGCCTGGCGAGCGCCGGCGTTGCGGTGCTGCGGTACGAGAAGCGAACGAAGAAATACGGCGCGGACAGCGCCCCGGCCGGCCAGCCGCTGACGGTGAACGATGAAACCGTGGATGACGCCCGCGCGGCGGTGGCGCTGGCGGCGCGGCAGAAGGAGATTGATCCACAGCGCGTGTATCTGCTTGGCCACAGCCTGGGCGGTTACCTGGCGCCGCGCATCGCCTCCGGCGACACGAAAACCGCCGGCATCATTCTGCTGGCCGGTTCGGCGCGCGGGCTGGCGGATGTGATTGTGGACCAGTTGCGCTACCTGGCCACCGTCGCGCCCGAGGAGGGCGGCGTCACCGCGGCCACGGTGGCGGCGGCGGAGGCGGCGGCGAAACAGGTTCACAGTCCGGCGCTCAAGCCCAATGACACCATCACGCTGCTGGGCTCGACCATTCCCGGCGCCTACTTCCTCGACCTGCGCCCATACGACCCGCCAGCCATGGCGGCGCGGCTCACCATCCCCATCCTGGTGCTGCAGGGCGGACGCGACTACCAGGTGACCCGGACCGATTACGACCTCTGGCAAAAGGCGCTCAGTGGCCACCGCAACGCCCGCTTCGAGTTCTTCCCCGCCCTCGATCATCTCTTCATGACCGCCCCCGGCGACGGCATGGTCACGCCGCACGCGTATCAGTTGCCCGGCCACGTGGACGCCACGGTCGTCGAGGCCATCGTCGGCTTTGTGAAAGCGAAGCCCTAAGCGTTCAAACCGCCAAGCCCAGGCGCGTCGCCACCGCACGCAGTCGGCGATCCTTCGTCAACTCCGCCAGGGCTGCGTTGCCCCGCGCCCAATCTCCCGACCAGACGGAGGTATGGTTCGAAGCCCAGCCGCTCCCTCCGCACAGGCCATCGCTTACACTCAAACCACATGCTCAACCAGGGCTACGCCTATACCACCATCATCAGCAGCAAATGTTCCGGGCGAACCCTGCTCACCCACCTGGCAAGCCTTTACCCCCACTCAACCCCACAAGCCTGGCAACAGAAACTGGACAACGGCGAAGTCACCCTCAACGGCATACCCGCTGCCGGAAGCGAATTGCTCACTTCAGGCCAGACCCTTGTCTGGAACCGCCCACCCTGGAGCGAACCAGACTCTCCGCAGCACTTCGAAGTCCTGTTTGATGACCCGTATCTGTTGGCCGTCAGCAAACCCGGCGGGCTTCCCACCCTCCCCGGCGGCGGCTTCATGGAGAACACGCTCCTGCGCTTGGTGCAAAAGCGAACCCCCAACGCGCACCCTGTCCACCGGTTGGGCCGGGCCACTACCGGCATCGTCCTCTTCGCGAAAACACCGCAGGCGGCCGCTGAACTATTCGCAAGCTGGAACACACCCGGAATTCACAAAATCTACCGGGCGGTGGCTCAGGGCATTGCACGGAACGACGCTTACGAAATTCTCACACCCATCGGCCGCGTGCCGCACCCGCTCATCGGTTCCGTGTGGGCCGCCAACCCAGGTGGCAAGCCGTCAATGTCATTGGCGAGGGTGATCTCACGCACGGCAAACACCACAACCTTTGAGGTACACCTGCATTCAGGCCGCCCTCATCAAATCAGAATCCATCTGGCGTCCATCGGTCACCCCCTGGTGGGCGATCCACTGTACGGCCTAACCGGCCTGCCTCTTGAAAGTCTCCCCGGCCTCCCGGGCGATGGCGGATATCTCCTGCACGCACAATTTTTGAAATTCCAGCACCCGATCACCGGGGAACAGATAGATCTTGAGGCAGCTTTGCCGCCTGGATTCTCATCGCCTCAGTAGGCACACGGTGGGCCTCGGTCTTGCCTCCGCGGAGTCAACCCGGCCGTCGCCGGGAACGGGAATACAGCGAACCTGACCTGCCCTAGTGGCCTCCGCCTCCGCCGCCGGAAGCCGCCTTGTGCACGCCGGCTGCCGTAGCGGGAGCGCCGAAGCGCTGATGGTAGTTGGGGTAGGGCGGCACCTTGGCAATCACCGGCGGATGTTCCCGCAACTGTTCCATGGCCACCGCCACCGCCTTCTCCAGTTGCGGGTCGTGGCCCTGCCGCCAGGCATAGGGGTCGAGGTCCACGGCGTAATCGGGATCCACGCCGTGGTTTTCGACATCCCACGCGCCGCGCATGTTGTAGAAGGCCTCGCGCGGCGCGGTGACCGTGCCGCCGTCCATCAGCACGGGATAGCCGCCGATGCCCACCAGCCCGCCCCAGGTGCGCGTGCCGACCAGCGCGCCCACCTTGGCCTCGCGGAACATCCACGGCATGGCATCGCCGCCCGAGCCGGCGAAGGCGTTGATGATCATCACCTTGGGCCCGAAGATCGCGCCCGCCGGTTCGGGCCAGGGCGCGCCCGGGCGGGTGAGGAAGCTGGCGAACTGCGGCCGGTGCAGATGGTCAATGATGTAGTCGGCGATGTCGCCGCCGCTGTTGAAACGCTCATCGAGCACCGCGCCCTGCTTGTCAATCTGGGCGAAATAGTAGCGGTTGAAGTTGGTAAAGCCGCCGTTGGCGGTGTCGGGCAGGTAGACATAGGCCAGCTTGCCGGCGCTGAGCTTGTCCACCGTTTGCCGGTTGGCCTCCATCCATTCGCGGTTGCGCAGCGCCGCCTCGCTGGCGATGGGCACCACGGTCACCAGCCGGCTGCCGGCGCCGTCGGCGGAGGGGCCAACCCGCAGCTCGGTCTGCCTGCCGGCGGTGTTCTCGAAGGCGGCATAGAGATTGTCGCTGCCGCGCAGCTCGCGGCCGTTGACCGCCAGCAGGTATTCGCCCGCCGCGACGTTCACGCCCGGCTCGGTGAGCGGAGCGCGCAGGGTGGGGTTCCAGTTCTCGCCCTGATACACCTTGGCGAACTGATAACGGCCGTTGGCCACGCGGTAGTCGGCGCCCAGCAGCCCGCCGCCCACGCGGGGCGGCTCGGGCAGCGTGCCGCCGGCGATGAACATATGGCCGATGGTGATCTCGCCCAGCATGTCATTGAACAGGTAGTTGAGATCGTCGCGGCTCACCAGGCCGGGCAGATACCGGCTGTAATACTGCTCGGCGGCGGCGAGGTCGAGGCCGTGGGCGCCGGGATCATAGAGGAAGTCGCGCTCGATCCGCCATACTTCGTGGTACATCTGCCGCCACTCGGCGCTTGGATCCACGCGCACTTCCATGGATGCCATGGCCAGGCGGTCGGGCGTCCCCTTGGGCGGCGCGGCGGTGGGAACGATGGCCCAGGCCGGCGGAGCGGCGGCCGCGCCGCGGCCGCCGCCGCTGCTGTACAGCAGTGACTCGCCGTTGGCCGATACCCGCCAGTTGTTGGCGTTCTCGACGAAGCGCTCACGCTTGCGCTGGTTGAGGTCGTACTTCCACAGCGCGGGCCGCACCTCGCCCGCCGCGGCCGCGCCCGGCGGCACTTCATGGACGAAAAAGACGCCCGCCGTGCCCGCTTCCAGCCCGTTATAGTCGGCGGCGGGCAGCGGCAGCGCGACGATGCGCTGATCGAGATGATCGAAGTCAATCCGCGCCGGTGCAGGCGGCTCGGGCGCGGCCTCGCGGCCGTTGCGGCGCTCCGGGCGCGGCGCGGCCGCCTCGGGCTTTTCGTCGTCGCTCTTGGGGGCGAGCGGCGAGGGCAGGTCGGCGCGCAGCACCAGGCAGTAGACGCTGCGCGTGACCGGATGATCAATCCCGGTCATGTCAATGCCCTTGTCGGCCGGTCCGACGTTGGTGGAGGCGGTGAAGTAGAGGTATTTGCCGCTGCGGTCGAAGGCCGGGTAGCGGGCGTCGCTGAGGCCATCGGTGAGCTGGCGGCTGGAGCCACTGGCGGCCGAGTACACGGCAATGGCGTGGATCTCGTTCTTCAGCAGCAGGCTGTAGGCCAGCCATTGGCTGTCGCCCGACCAGGCCATGTCCACCGCCGCGCCGCCGCCGCCCAGGTCGTAGTACTGGGTGGCGATCTTCACCGGCTTGGGATCGGGCTGGGTCAGGTCCACGACCCAAAGGTTCAGGCGCTTGTCGCTGTAGGCGATCTTCTTGCTGTCGGGCGACCAGTGGGGAGCGTAGAAGAACGAAGGCGGCTGGCCGAGGTCAATCACGCGCACGTCGCCCGCGCCGTCGTTGCCCATGCCGTCCTGGGCGGCGATGTGCAGCGCGTACTCGCCCGAGGCGTCGGAGAAGAAGGCGATGCGGGCGCCGTCGGGCGACCAGGCGGGCGAGCGCTCCTCCACCGCCGGGGTGCGGGTGATGTCGCGGATGTCGCCGTTTTTGGCGGGAACGGTGAGAATTTCGCCGTGCGCCTCGAACACCGCGCGCTTGCCGGTGGGCGAGACGTCGAAGTTGCGGATCTGCGACGCGACCCGCTCGAAATGCGGCCGCAGGGCGGGAAAATCGCCGGCCACCGCAATCGGCACGGCACGCTGCTTGCCGCTTTTCAGGTCATACAGGTGGATGGATCCCAGTTGCTCATAGACAATCGCGTCCGGCCCCGCCTGGGCGGATTTGATGTCGCGGTCGCCGGGATCGAGCACCTTGGCCAGCGCGTTGCTGCGGGTGTTGTAGCGCCACAGAGCCACAGGCTCGGCCGCGCCGGTTCCGTTGGGACCGTGGCCGCGATCGGAGAGGAAGTAGACGTCGTCGCCGATCCACATCGGGTTGAGGTCGTTGGAGCCGGCGTTGGGAACCTTCTCGATACGGCTGTCGGCCAGATTGGCCAGCCAAACGCGGGCGTAGCGGCCGCCGCGGTACCGCTTCCAGGCGGTGCGGGCACTCCAGTTGATGATGGGGACGTAGGCCAGGTGGGCGCCGTCGGGGGCGTAGCTGGCATCCTCGCCCATGGGCAGGGGCAGTTGCAGCGGCATGCCGCCGGCGACCGGGATGGCGAAGAGGCGGTCAAAGCGCGAGTAGCTGTTGCGGCTGGAGGTGAAGATCACCTGCCGGCCGTCGGGCGTCAAGCCGACGGCCACATCGGCGCCGGGATGAAAGGTCAGCCGCCGCGGCTCGCCGCCCGTGGCGGCGACCACGAAGACGTCCATGTTGCCGTCGTACTCGCCGGTGAAGGCAATCTGCGTGCCGTCGGGCGAAAAGATGGGGTGGCTCTGAATGCCCGGCCCGGCGGTGAGCCGGACGGCCGTGCCGCCGTTGCGCCCCACCGTCCACAGGCTGCCGCCGAAGGCAAAGGCAATCTGCGTGCGGCTGAGCGAGGGATCGCGCAGCAGCAGCGGCGTCCCCGCCGCCGGCGCCTGTGCCGCCGCCCACCCCGCCATCATGCCTGCCGCCGCCAGAGTCAGTAACAGACCGCGTAGCCTCATAGCTCCCCCGTGTGACCGGATTCGGGTTCAACGTAGCACAACCCCAACCCGGCGCAACCCGCCGCGGCGCATATAATTTCTGGATGCGGCGGACGCGGCGGGCATTTTTGCGGCTGGGCGCGGGCGCGCTGGTGGCTGCGCCGCTGGCGCTGGCGGCGCGGCCGGCGGCCGAGGCGGCGGAGGTGGCAACCGCCGGGTCCATTCTCGAAGTCGCCTACGCAGGCTCCATGGGCGCGGTGATGGAGGGGCCGGTGCGGGCGGCGCTGGCGGCGCTGGGCCTCGAACTGCGCGGGCGGGCGCAGGGGGCGACGGCGCTGGCGCGGCTGATCGCCGCCGGCAGCCTGCGGCCGGATGTGTTTCTCTCCGCCACCGCCGAGCCGCTGCGCATCGTGGCCGCGGCAGGCAAGGTGGCGCGGTCCACGCCCTTCGCCCACACCGGAATGGTGATCGCGTACGCGCCCGGCAGCCGTTTCGCCGCCGAGTGGAAGCAGCGGCCGTGGTGGCAGGTGATGCAGCAGCCGGGGTTCCGGCTGGGACGGAGTGATCCGCGCACCGATCCGCAGGGGCGCAACTTCATCTTCGTCTGCCGCTTGGCGGAGCAGTTTTACCATCAACCGGGGCTGGCGCGGAGATTGTTGGGCGAGGTGCTCAACCCGGCGCAAATCTTCACCGAAGCCTCGCTCGAGGCGCGGGTCGAGACCGGCCAGCTCGACGCCGCCCCCGCATACCGCTTTCAGCCCGCGCCGCTGCATCTGGAATGCGTCGAGCTGCCCGGCGCCATCAACCTCTCCACGCCGCCCGCCTTCCCGGTCGAGCTGACCCTCGGCGAGGCGACCTGGCGGCCGGAGCCGCTCGATTTTTACGCGGCGGTATTGAAGGGTGCGCCCCATCCCGCCGCGGCGCGGCGCTTCGCCACCTGGATGGAGGGACCGGACGGGCAAAAGCTCCTGAAGGATGCCGGCTATGGATAGCCAGGCATTGACGGCGCTCGCCCGGCCGGATCTGACGCCCGCGCGCGCGACCGCGCACCGCGACTGGTGGGCCCGTCTGGGCGCGGCGGCCTTCGGCCTGCTGCTGCTCTATCCGCTCACCGGACTGTTGGCGCGGGTGGGGGGATGGCAGTGGAGCGGCAGCGAACGCGCTGCTTCGCTCGCCTCGATCCGCGTCGCGCTGGATCTGACCGGCTGGGCGATGCTGCTGGTGGTGCTCCTGGGCACGCCCAGGGCGCTCTACATCCGCCGCGCCGGGCGGCGCGAAAGGCTTATCT
>JBQCEU010000288.1:0-29169 GCA_051959955.1 Terriglobales bacterium
TTGGCGTTTTTTTGTTGTGATCCCTGTGTTTTTTTGATCCTTGATATACCACGGGTGCGTGGGGGGTTGGTGTTGGTGTTAGGGTGGAGTTGGACAATAATGGTCCGTGCTTTACGTGCTCGGGATCGAGGGTGGGGGGACCAAGACGCTGCTCAGGGCGGCGGACCTCGATGGGCGTGGGGAGCGCGAGGCGAGGGTCGGCGGGAGTAGTCTCTCGCGGAGAACCGAGGGCGAGGTAGCCGCGGAGCTGGCGCGCGGGTGTGCGCTTGCCCGGGGCGACTGGGCGGCAGAAGACTGTGCGGCGGTGTGTGGCGGGTTTGCGTCGGCGGGGGGTAGCGGCGGCTTCTACGCAGCCGCGCTGCGGCGCCTGTTGCCACGAAGCCATGTGCAGGTGATGACCGACGCCGAGCTGGCGTGGCGGGCGGCGAATGGCGGTGGAGATGGCATTGCCATCATAGCGGGTACCGGCTCCATTGCCTGGGGCGGATTCCAAGGAAGGCAGGCGCGGGCGGGTGGCCAAGGGCCAGGCCGCGACCCGGGCAGCGGCGACTGGATCGGACGGGAAGCAGTGGCCAGCGGCCTGGCGCCGGCGCCGGAGGATGGCAACTTCCCTGCCCTGCTGCCGTGGTTGCTAAAAGAGCATTGGGAAGCGATGCAGCCGATTCTGCGGCGAGCGGCAGACGATTTGGCCGCCCTGCTGCGCGCGTGCGCGGAGACCTTGCGCTGGAGCGATCCGGTTGGCTATGCCTTTGGTGGCGTGTTCGCGGCGGTGCCGGAGTTGCGCGGCTGGGTGGAGCAGGCCTGGCGGCATCCGGTGCAGGCGCCGCGGCAAAACGCTCTCGACGCCGGGCTCGACCTGGCGCGGGCAGCGGCGGAGGCGGCGCGCTGACATGCTGCACCCGTTCGATCTGTGGGTGATCGGCATTTACCTGCTGGCCATCACCGGCTTTGGCATTTGGCTGCGGCGGCCCAACCCCACCCTGCGCGACTACTTTCTGGCCGGCAGCCAACTGCCCTGGTGGGCGATTTCGTTTTCCATCGTGGCGGCGGAGACCAGCGTGCTCACCATCATCAGCACGCCGGGGCTGGCGTTTGGCGGCGACCTGGGGTTTCTGCAGTTGGTATTCGGCTACCTGGTGGCGCGCATCCTGATCAGCCTGATTTTGATTCCGGCTTATTTCCGTGGCCGGCTGCTGACCGCCTATCAACTGATTCAGCAGCGTTTTGGCTCCGGGGCCAAGACGGCGGCGGGGTTGATTTTTCTAGTCGGGCGATCGTTGGCCGAGGGCGTGCGGGTTTATGCCATGGCCATCGTGGTGGAGGTCATCCTCGACGGCCTGCCGCCCACCTGGCATGTGCACCTCAGCCCGACTGCGGCGCTGGCGCTGATCGCGGTGCTGACGCTGGTCTACACCTTCGAGGGCGGGTTGCGGGCGGTGGTGTGGACCGACTTCATCCAGATTTGCATCTACATCGCCGGCGCGGTGCTGAGCCTGGTGCTGCTGGTGCAGGCGCTGCCCAGCGGCTGGCAGACGGCGGCGGCGGTGGCCGCCAGCCATGGCGACAAGCTGCGGATCTTTCATTTCAATTTTTCCTGGACCCAGACCTACACCTTCTGGTCGGGGCTGGCGGGCGGCACCTTTCTCACCATGGCCACGCATGGCACCGATCAGTTGATGGTGCAGCGGCTGCTTGCCGCCCGCAACCAGCGCGAGAGCACGTTGGCGCTGATATCGAGCTGGGTGGTGATTTTTCTGCAGTTCGGACTGTTCCTGCTGATCGGCATCGCGCTCTTCGCCTTCTATCAGACGCATGAGCTGCACCTGGCCGCGGGCGCCTTCGGCCGCTACGACAGGTTGTATCCACAGTTTGTCGCGCAACATCTGCCGGTGGGCGTGGCGGGGCTGGTGCTGGCGGCCATCTTGGCGGCTTCCATGTCCAACTTAAGCGCGGCCCTGAACGCGCTCAGCTCCAGCACCGTGGTGGATTTTTACCGGCCATTTTTCGCGCCCGGCCGCAGCGAGCGGCACTACCTCTGGGTGTCGCGGCTGGCCACGGTGGGGTGGATGGTGGTGATGGGGGTGGTGGCCTATGCCAGCCGCCACTCGCATTCGGTGCTGGAATCGGGGCTGGCGATCATCTCCTACCCGTTTAGCGGGCTGCTGGGCATGTTTCTGCTGGGCACGCTGACGCGGCGGGCGACGCAAACCGGCGCCATCGTGGGGCTGGCGGTGGGTATCGGGAGCACGGTGGCGCTGTCGCGGGCCGGGGTGGCGTTCACCTGGTTTGTGGTGGCGGGGACTTTGGTGACCTTTGGAGTGGGGTATCTTATCAGTGTCTTGCAGCCGCGCCCGCGCCAGGCCGAGAGCCAGTCCGCATGAGCCCCTCATGAGCACATCGCGCACTGCCGCGCCCCCCACCGCCAGCGATGGGCTGGTGCGCGCGCTGGGGACGTGGGAAAGCCTGGCGATGGTGGTGGGGACGCTCATCGGCACCGGGATTTTCTTCGTCAGCAAGGACATGGTCAATGCGCTGCACAGCCTTGGCTGGATCTTGCTGGCCTGGCTGGTGGGGGCGTTTTTGTCGCTGGCAGGGGCGCTGGCCTACGCCGAGATGGGCACGCTGCGGCCGCAGGCGGGCGGCGAGTACGCCTACCTGCGCGACGGGCTGGGGCCGCTGTTCGGATTCCTGTTCGGCTGGGGCATGTTCTGGATCGTGCGTCCGGCCGCGGTGGCCACCATCGGCGCGGGTTTTGCGCTGGCGGCGAGCTTTCTCTGGCCGGGCCTCAGCCAACCCGTGGTCGCCGGCTGGCCGGCGCTGAGCGGGCTGCACCTGGTGGGCGCGGGCGTGATCGCGCTGGTGACGCTGGTCAACTACCTGGGCGTGCACCACGGCGGACACGTGCAGGCGCTGTTTACCGCGCTGAAGCTGCTGCTGGTGGCGGGACTCACCGTCGCCGCCTTCACCTGGGGAAACGGAAGCTGGGCGCATTTCAGCGAACAGATTCCGGGGACGGTGGGCATCGGCGGTTTCGCCGCCGCGCTGGTGGCGGCGCTGTGGGCCTATGACGGCTGGAACGACCTGACGCTGGCGGGCAGCGAGATTCGCGATCCCGGCCGCACCATTCCGCGCGCCATGGTGGGCGGCATCGCGGTGGTGTTCGTCTTCTACGCGGGCATCAACCTGGCCTACTTCTACGTGCTGCGGCCGGTGGAGATCGCCGCCTCCAACAACGTCGCCTCCAGCATGGCGGCGCGCTTTTTGGGACACAGCGCCGGCGCCGTGGTGGCGGTGGCGATCATGATCTCCGCCTTTGCCACGCTCAACAGCTCGATCCTTTCGGGGGCGCGGGTGCCGTTCGCCATGGCGCACGACGGGCTGTTTTTCCGCAAGCTGGCGCATGTGCATCCGCGCCATCGCACCCCCGATGTCTCGCTGCTCATTCAAGCGCTGTTTGCCATGGGCTTTTCGCTCAGCGGCACCTACCAGACGCTGTACACGCTGACGATCTTCGCCGAGTGGCTGTTCTACATGCTGGCCATCGCCTGCTTGTTCGTCTTCCGGCGGCGGGGCGAGCGGGCGCCGTATGCGAGCTGGGGCTATCCGGTGCTGCCCGGCATCTTCATCGTGGCGGCGGCGGCTCTGCTGGGGATGACCTACTGGCAGAACCTCAAATACTCCAGCGTCGGCCTGGCCATCATTCTGGTGGGCATTCCGGCCTTTTTCTATTTTGCGCGGCGGAAGCGGCTGGCGGCGGCTTAGCGCGGGCGCGGGCGAACGCGGGCGGAGGCGGTCACGGTGACGGTGACGGGCGGCAGGCAGAGATCCTCGCGGCAGGCCTGGTAGCGGATCTTGACGCGCGCGGCCTGCGGGCCGGGCGCCGCGGCGGAGGCTACCACCAGCGGCAGCACGAAGCGGGCGGCGTGGAGATAGAACTGGGTCTTCATTTGGAAGCTGGGGTCGTAGGCGATATGCGGCGCGGGGCCGGTGGCGGAGCCGGCCGCGGTAAAGACCGGACCATCGGCGAGGACGATGAGGGTGGGGGTGGGGCCGCCGGGCGGCTGTCCGAGGCCGTAGACGTGCCAGCCGGGCTGGATGGCGGCGCTCACCACAACCCGCGCGTTCTGGCCCGGCGCCAGGGCTGCCGGGTCCATATGCGCTGACCAGGTAATAGGAGGCGGAGGTGCGGCGGTCGCCAGTATGACTGCGAGGACGAAGCCGAAGAGGAGTCGCAGGGGCATCAGCGGGAGGCGTGCTGGAGCAGGGCGGCGATCTGCATCTCCAGGGTTTGCTGCGAGTCGGGACTGGAGACCGGGGCGATGGGACCGAAGTAGACCTTGCCGTCGGCGCCGATCAGAAAGCTGGTGGGCTCGCCGCGCACTTTGTAGTTGGCTTTGGCCCATTCGTTGCTGCCGCGCAGGGGGATGAAGTCAAGACCAAAGCCCTTCAGTTCGGGCAACACAAAGGCGTCCTGCTGCGGTTCGACATTGATGGTGACGATGCGGAAGCCCTGGCTCTGGTACTTGTTCAGGACGGTGCGGATGTAGGGGAATTCACCGCGGCAGGGGCCGCACATGGGGAAGAAGAAGTTGAGCAGAAAGACGTGGCCGCGCAGATCGGCGAGCGAGGTCTGCCTGCCCGTCTTGTAGTTGGCGAGATCGAAGCTGACGGCGGGATGGGCCTTGTTGGCGCGCGCCGCCCAGACGGCGTCCTGCACCTGGGCGGGCGTCTTGCCCAGCTTCCCGCCGCTTTGGATGAGGGCGGCCAGGGTCGCCGGTGTCGGCGTCCTGGCTACAAAATCGAGCAGGCCGTCATAGGCCGCCTGCGGCTGGCCGGCGGCTGCCTGAGCGCGGGCGCGCAGCAGCGCCAGCGGCTGTTGTGAGAGGTAGCGCGGCAGACGCTCTTGTCCCAGCGCCGCCAAGGCCTTGTGGCCGTCGCCCTTGGCCAGCCAGGCCTCGGCTTGCGACATGGCCTGGGCGTACTTGAGCACGGGAGCGTAATCGTCAGCATCGGCCTTGGCCATCTCGCGGGCCACCGCCAGCGCCCGGGCGCGGTCCGTACGGTCGTAGATCTCAAACAACAGGGCGTCGCCGCTGCTCACCCAGTCACCGGGGATGCCGCTGTGACGAAGCTGCAGCAGGTAGTGGAGCTTTGCCTGATCGGAGGGGGCGGACTCGGCCAACCAGTACAGCACCTGCCCGGTTACCGGATCGTGGGGATAGTCGCGCACCACCTGCCCGGCGAGCTGCTGGAAACGTGCCGGATCCACATTCTTGAAGCTGTAGGCGTAGTTGAATTGCGCCTTGGGGCTGTGGGGCTGGATGAGCGCTGCCTGGTGGAGGTCTTCGCGGCTGGCGGCGAGGTCGCCGCGGGATTCGTCGAGATAGGCAAGGTGGGCATAGGCGGGCGCATAGTGCGCATCGAGTCGCAGGGCCTGGCGATAGTAGGCGATGGCCTGCAGGGGGTGGTCCTCATCGTCGAGACTGCCCAGCACCCATGGATAGACGGGATCGCGGGGATGCGCGGCGGCCAGCGCCTGGTAGCGAGCGGTCAATTCATCCTGGGCGGAGGGGCCGGAGGCGGGCTTGCCGGCGGCGGTTTGCTTTTTCTCCGCGGCCAGCTCATAGGCGAAGACGTAATCGGACTGGGCGGCGGCGTAGTCGGGGTCGGTGGCTATCGCCTGCTGGAAATACTTCAGGGCGACGGCGTCGTTGCCGGACGTCTGGGCTTTTTGACCCTTTTGATACAAGGCCTGGGCGGCGGGGGTTCCGGAGAAGTTGTGGGGGGACTGGGCGACACCTGGTACGGACAGCAGGCAGGCTGCCGCCAAGACAAGACACCACGGCTGCTGCATCGCGCACACCTCCTCAGCAGGGATTGTACTCCGCCCCCGCGTCAGGCGCCGGTGGCGGCGGGTACCGCCATGGGCAGCAGCGGCAGGGCGACGTAGAAGATGCTGCCGCCGCGCTGGCGCCTGGCCGCCCAGATGCGGCCGCCGTGGCGCTGGCAGATCTCGCGGCAGATGGCGAGGCCGAGGCCGGTGCCGGCGGGTTTATCGGTGAGGGCGTTGCCGTGCTGGTGAAACTTGTCGAAGATGCGTTCTTCGTCGCCCAGGGGCAGGCCGACGCCGGTGTCGGAGACATAGACGAGCAGTTCGCCATCGCGGGCATGGGCGCCGACTTCAATCGCCCCCTGGTCGGTGAACTTGATGGCGTTGCTGAGCAGGTTGGCAAAGACCTGGCGCAGGCGGTCGGGGTCGGCGGGGATGAGCGGCAAATCGTCCTCGACCCAATTGCGCAGCGACAGGCCTTTTTGCGCGGCCATCACCTGCACCACATCCAGCGATTCGCGCACCAGGTCGGCGATGCGCACCGGCTGGGGGCGGAGTTCGATTTTGCCGGCCTCGATCTTGGCGAGATCCAGGACATCGTTGATGAGGCGGGTGAGGCGATCGCTTTCGTGGATGATGATCTCCAGAAACTCGCAGCGGGTGGCCATCTCCTCGTCGGGGTAGCGGAGCAGGATTTCCGAAAAGGAACGGATGGAGGTCAGCGGGGTGCGCAGTTCGTGGCTGACGCTGGCCAGGAAACTGCTCTTGAGCTCGTTGAGGCGGCGCAGGTCGGCGTTGATGCGGCGCAGGTCGTCGGTGGCCTGCTCCAACTCGCGGGTGCGCTCGCGCACCAGGCTTTCGAGGTGATCGCGGTGCAGGCGCAGCTCCTGACCGGTGGCGTTGAGCTCACGGTTGGCGGCCTGCAGGGCTTCGGCCTGGCGGTTGAGGGTGAGCGAGAATTGGGCCAGGCTGAGGCCGATGAGCGCATACCCGATGAGTGTGCCCACGCCCATGGCGGCCAGCAGCACGGCGGGCTGGCGGCTGGCGGCGAGGGTGGCGGCGAAGCCGCGATCCACGGCCAGCAGCAGGGTGAAGTTGGCGGCGGCCAGGGCGGTAACCCAGAGCGCGGAGCGCCGCGGCAGCACCATGGTGGCGTAGAGGATGGTGACGACGTAAAACAGCAGCGCCAGCCAGGTGGCGGCCCTGCCGAAGTGGGCGACGGCGGTGATCAGCGACAGCTCACAGGCGAAGTAGCTGAACTCCAGGCGGTTGAGGCGGACCTCATCCAGGGCGGCGGCGCTCACCTGGACAAATGCCCACGCCAGCAGGGCCCAGAGGCCGAGCAACACCAGCACCAGGGTGGGCACCTCCGAGCCGAGCACCCGCAGCGAGAGGGCGAGGGCGAAGAGGATGGCGAGGGCCAGCTCGCGGTACTGATTGATGTAAGCCAGGCGGAGGCGCGCCTCGGTGATGCCCTGGCTCACGGCTATTCTCCGTCCGGGGTGACGCAATCGGGGTCGCAGACGCGATAGCCGACCCCGTAGACGGCTTTCAGCCAACTGGGCGGCGCGCCCAGGTGATCCTGGAGCTTGGCCTTGAGGCGGCTGAAGTGGGCATCCACGGCGCGGTGGTAGCCGTCGTAGGAGAAGCCCCAGGCCTGCGCCAGCAGATTTTCGCGGGTGAAGATGCGGCCGGGGGCGCTCATGAGCAGCCGCAGCAGCGCCATCTCCTTGGGGGTGAGGCGGATCTCCGTGCCCGCGACGCGCAACTGATGGCGGTCACAGTCAAGCACCAGGTCGCGGCCCACGCGGATGGTTTCCGAGGCGGCCGGCTGCGCGCCCCCGGCGCGGCGGCGGAGGGCGCGGATGCGGGCCTCCAACTCGGCGGGGCTGAAGGGTTTGGCGAGGTAATCGTCGGCGCCGAACTCCAGGCCGGTGATCTTGTCGAGGTCGGAGCCGCGGGCGGAGATGATGATGATGGGCAGATCGCGGCGCGCCTGGCGCAACTGCTTGCAGAGGGTGAGGCCGTCGAGCTTGGGCAGCATGACGTCCAGCACCACCACGCTGTAGCGATGCTGCAGCGCCTCCTCCAACCCGCTCTCGCCATCGTCACAGCAGGTCACCCGGTAACCCTGACGGTGAAGTTGATAAGTCACGCTGCGCTGGATATGGCGGTCGTCCTCGACCAGCAGGACGGGCGCGGCGCTGCCGGAGACGGCACCGCCCTGGGCATCGTCGGCGAGCACCGGCGGAGGGGGAACAAGCGGGCCGGAATCCAAGGCGGACAGGCTATAGGCCATGGTCACTCACTTTCCGAAGTGACATGGTTAGATTAGACCCGAAACCGCCGCGTTGCAAAATCCCGTGTTTGGGGGTCCTCAGGCATACACCTTTAAGCACTCAGCCGCCGGAATACAGGGTGAGAAAGGCCAGCTCGGGCGGGGCGCCCACCCGCATGGGCACGATGACCTTGCCCAGGCCGCGGCTGACATACATCTGGGTGCGATCCAGGCTGAGCAGGCCGGCGGGCAAATACCGCTCATACAGGGGGGCGGCGAAGCCCAGCCGGATCTGGCCGCCGTGGGTATGGCCGGAGAGCACCAGGTCCACGCCGCAGGCGGCGGCGGCATTGAGCTCCATGGGGTTATGGGCCAGCAGCAGGGTAAAGCGGCGGTCGGTCGAGCCACAGGCGGCGGCCACGTCGGGGTGCTGGCGGGAATCGTCCACTCCGGCAATGCGGATGGCCTCGCCGCGTTGGCGCAGCAGCCGGCGCTGGTTGCGCAACACCTTGATGCCGCGCCGGCGGAGAGAGCGGGTGAGCAGGTCGGCACCGGCGCGGAAGTCGTGGTTGCCGAGCACCGCATACACCCCCAGAGGAGCGCGCAGGCTGGCCAGCATTTCGGCCATGGGATCAATGAATACCGGCGACTGGGTGACGAAATCGCCGGTGATGCAGATCAGGTCCGGATCCTGCGCCAGGGTGAGGTCGAGCACGCGCAGCAACGACTCGCGGGACAGGAACAGTCCGTAGTGGATGTCGGAGAGATGGGCGATGCGCAGACCGTCAAAGGATTTGGGCAGGCGCGGCAGGGGCATCTCCAGATGGCTGATCTGGGGATCGCGCATGCGCTGCCGGCGGGCGTGCAGCAGCGTCTGCACCTGACGCCAGGAACGCTGACGAAGACGGGTGCGCGCCCGCACCGGCGCGGGCCTCGTGTCTCTTCCCTTCATGATGTCCGCTCCGCCGCATAGCGGCGGGGATCGGGCACGGGCGCAACTTCGGCGCCCGGCCGCTCAAACAGCGCCGCAAAGGCGGCGAGTAGCGCGGCATGCAGGCTGCCGTTGCTGGCCAGTATCTCCGGGCTGTTGAGATGGTGAGGCTGGCCCAGTAAATCGCTTACCTGGCCACCGGCCTCGGCCACGATCAACTTACCCGCGGCCACGTCCCAGGGCTGCAGGTTGAATTCCCAGAAGCCTTCAAAGCGTCCGCAGGCGGTGTAACAGAGGTCGAGGGCCGCCGAGCCCAGCCGCCGCATGCCGTGGCTGTTGAGGCTGAAGTACTGGTAGAAATGAATATTCGGGTTCTGGTGGCGCTTGCGCGAGGGAAACCCGGTGGCCAACAACGCGGCGGCAATCTGGTTTTGATTGGAGACGTGGATGGGCCGGCCGTTGAGCCGGGCGCCGCCACCGCGCACGGCGGTAAACATTTCGTCGAGCACCGGATTGTAGACCAGACCGCAGACGATCTCGCCATCGCACTCCAGCCCCATCGAGACGGCAAAGAAGGGCAGGCCGTGGGCGAAGTTGGTGGTGCCGTCCAGGGGATCCACGTACCAGCAGGGGCCGCTGCCTTCGGTGCGGCTGCCCTCTTCCGCCACCATGGCGTGGTCGGGAAAGGCGTGGCGCAGACGGGCGGTAATGTGCTGCTCGCTGGCACGGTCGGCGGCGGTGACCAGATCGGCCTCGCCCTTGTACTCGATGCCCACGCGGCCGCGGTGTTGCAGCAGAATCGCTCCCGCCTCGCGCGCAATCTCCTGGGCGATGCTCAGAATCGCGTTGCAGTCAAGCTCAGCGGGCATGGGGACCGTTGGGGGCGGGAGTGGGAGCCGCAGCTTCTTCCATTTGCCGCAGGGCGCGGTGCAGCTTGCGCTGGCGGGCGGCGAGGCTCAGCACATAGAGCATGAGCACTCCCCAGGCAACGGTGTAGGCGGCGATCAGGCTTCCCATAAAAGCGTCTCCTTAGGATTCCTCCAGCAGCAATTGCCGCTGGCGCAGGGCGGCGAGGCGGCCGCGGGTCAACTCCTGGCGGTAGCGCAGCCAGACCAGACAGCCCATCAGCGCCAGAAACGCCGCCATGGAGATGAGCAGGGCGATCAGCATGCGCGGCGCCAGCCCCGAGTCGGGACCGCCGAAGAGCACCGGGGCGGGATGCTGGGTGCGCCACCAGCGGATGGACATGTAGTCAATGGGGATGTCGGCGGCGAAGAACACCGCCAGGGCGGCGGCCAGGCGCGGCTGCAAGCTGCCGGCGGGGGTGAGCTGGCGGAGGATGAGGTAACTGGCGTACATCACCCACATGGCCAGAGTCAGCGTCAGGCGGGCATCCCACACCCACCACACGCCCCACACCGGGCGGGCCCAGATGGGGCCGGTGATGAGCACGATGGTCAAAAAGGCCAGGCCGACTTCGGCCCCGGCCACGGCCAGCGCATCGGCGGCGGGAGAGCGGCGGACGAGGTACCAGAAGCTGGCGGCGGCATTGAGCAGCAGCGCCGTCCAGGCAGCAGCGGCGGCGGGCACGTGATAGTAAAAGATCCGCTGGATGGTGCCCATGGTGGCCTCGGTGGGCGCCCCGACGAGATTCCACCACAGGGCCACGATGAGGAGACCGAGGGTGGCGGCGAAGACCCAGGTGGAGGGGGAACGGAGCGGCGAAGGGGAAGCCATGCTACTCAATGTCGAGAACCATATCGGCCAAGGCCCATGCCAGCACGGTAAAGATCACGTCGTAGCCGGCCAGGAGCTGCAACCAATAGTTTGCCATGCCCTCGCCGGTGAGGTAGACCTGGGTGGCCTGCACCATGGCCAGGAGGGCGGGGATGGACACCGGCAGCAGCAGCAACGGCAGCAGCAGGGCGCGCTGACGGGTGTGGGCGCACATGGCGGAGAAGTAGGTGCCGTTGGCGGCCAGGGCCCAGGTGCCGAGCAGGACGGTGACCAGGATGCCGGCCCAGTCGGCGCGGCGCGGGGTGTTGAAGAGCACCGCGAACAGCGGCAGCAGGATGGCTTCCAAGCCGAGAATGACGCCGAAGCTGGCGGCAAATTTGCCGGCCAGGATGGCGGCGCGCGAGGCCGGGGATATCTGCAAACCCACCAGGCTGGCCTCGCCGGCCTCGCGCAGGAAGGCGCGATCGAGCGCCACCAGGGCGGCGAACAGGAAGGCGACCCAGAGCAGCCCACCGCCGGCGCGCAGGGTGAGGGAGGCATCGGAGCTGAAGGCAAAGCTGAAGATGACCATCACCAGCAGGGCATAGAAACCCATGGCCAGCAGGGCTTCGCGGGTACGCAGCTCAATGCGCAGGTCGCGGGCGCAGACGGCGGCGGCGATGCGCCAGTGCTCACGCATGGGTGGCCTCGGGCAAGGTGAGGTGCAGGCGCCCGCGCTCCAGCGTGGCCTCGCCGTCGAGCAGGCCCTCCACCTGTTGGCGGTTGTGGCTGCTGAGCAGAATCGCCAGCCCGGCCCGGCGCAGCTCGCGCAGGCTGGCGCGCATGTCCTCCACGGTCTGCACGTCGAGGCTGGCGAAAGGCTCGTCGAGCAGCAGCAGACGCGGCTGGTGGAGCAGGGCGCGGGCAAGAGCGGCTTTCTGGCGCATGCCCTGCGAGAGCTCGCCCACCCGCCGGGGAGCCAGGTACTCGCCGCGCACCTGCGCCAGCGAGCGGCTGACGGCGGCGGCGGCATCCGCCAGGCCGTGCAGCACGGCATAGAAACGCAGGTTTTCGGCGACGGTGAGGTGCGGATGCAAGAGGCTCTGGTGGGATAGAAACCCGGTCTGGCGGCGGGCGGCGGCGGTGCCCACCGCGGCGCCCTGGACGGTGGCGCTGCCCAGCGAGGGGCGCAGGGCGCCCGCCAGGATGCGCAACAGCGTGCTCTTGCCGGCGCCGTTGGCGCCCCACAGCGCCAGGCACTGGCCGGCTTCGCAGGTGAAGCTGACCTGGCGCAACACGGCGGCCTCGCCAAAAAAGCGACTCACGCTTTGACACTGCAGCAGGGGCACAGGCAGAAGCTTAATTCATGCTGCCGGCGGCGGTGGTATGCGCCTTGCCGGCCTCACGCACGCCCTTGGGCTCGTATTTGGAGGCACATTTGGCCTGCACGCCATCCGCCCGGAAGCTGCCGTCGGCGAGCAGATGGCCGGCGGCCACCGCCTGGGCGTTGTCCACAAAGGTGTCGGGCAGCGGGTCGGTGCCGACGTAGGCCACCTGCAGTTGGTGGCCGCCCTGGGTGATGGTGAAATCGGTTTCGGTGGAACCTTTGTGGATGCTGCCCGGAACCACGTCGCCGGAGACGCGCAGGTTGCGGTGCCGGGCCTGGGGGGCGGGCATCTGCTGCAGTTCGGTGACGGTCACGAAGTAGGCGCGGGTGTCGCGCACGGCGGTAAAGGCCAGCCAGGCAAGGGTGGCGAGGACGACGCCGATGACCAGTCCGAACTTCAACGTGGTGGGGCGCATGGCAAACTTCAGTATAGCGCGTCAGGCACCGGCGGCGCGGCCGGCGATGTGGTCCATGCGCGCGTTGATCTCGGCGCGCAGGGCGGCATATTCGGCCTCGGCGATGCGGCCGGTGTGGCGGTGGACTTCCAGCAGGAACAGATCATCCTTCAGCCGGTTGAGGTCGTCGGCTGCCGGCAGCGCCGGGCGGTAGGGCGCGCCGGGGAGCTGGGTGGGCGGCGGCGCGCTGAGAGCGGAGGTGGGGTGGTAGTGGAGCGCGGGCGCGTTCTGCACCGGCTCGACCTGGGGCACGGCCACGGCGGAGACGTGAATGACCTCCGGCTCGGGTTTGGCCAGCAACATGCCGAAACCGGCGGCGGCGGCGAGCAGCAGCAGAATGAAGATCGTCCAGCGGTTGCGTTCCAGCAGGGTGGGTGCGGGCACGGTGGCGGCGGCGGGCGCGGCGGCGGTCGAGGCCTCGGCCGAGGGAGCGGCGCCGGAGGGTTGGGCGCCGGCGCCGGCCGGGGCGGCGTCGCGGGGCATGGGCGCATCCCCGGATACATTGAAGTGCAGCGTGGCCGCGACCGGTCCGGCGGCAACGCCATAGACTTTATAGCCTTGCTGGCTGCCGACCTGGGTGAACCCATCGCCGGCGAAGGTCATGGGGTCGGGCACGTAGACTTCAAAGTGCGCGGGGATCGTGACCGGAGTCTCGGTGAGCGCGGCCTTGAGGCCGGCGTAGGGCAGGCGATAGGAGATTTGCACCCGGGTTTCGCCGGGCCGCAGGGGCGCGTCCACGCTGTAGACGTCGTGGTCGGCGGTGGGAGTGGGGGCGTGGGCCAGCGGCATCTCACCCGGCCCCACCACGCGCACCATATCAACATGGGCGCCCGCGGGCACGCGAAAGCGGAACATGCCGCCCTTGGCCGCCAGGGTGCGCAGCGGCTGCAGGCCGTTTTCGATGCGGTACTCGTTGACGACGGCTAACTGCCCCTGGTCGGGCTGCAGGACCATGATCTCGGCATCCACGCGCAGCAGCGAGGCGTCATGGCTGACGTCGTAAACCTGGACATTGGTTTCGTTCTGACCATCGGCCACCTGGGCGAAGTAGGAGACCCCCTGATACGAGCTCTGCACCATGAAGGGGCCGGGGGCATTTTCGCTGAAGCGGTAATGGCCGTTGCTGTCGGTGACCGCGGTGGCGAGGGTATTCATGCTGCCCTGCAACTGCACCAGAGTGACCGGCACGTGCGCCAGAGGCTTGCCGCTGGTGAGGTTGAGCACGCTGCCGGTGATGTTTTGCCCGGCGCTGGCGGCCTGGGCGGCGGCGAGGGCGGCGGCGGCCAGCAGAGTAAGGACGAGGCGATGGGCGGAGCGGGTCATTGTGCTTAAACCGGCGGTGCCTGAGCCGGCGGGTGGGGGGCCGGCGCCGCCGGGTGCAATTGCCATTCTACCGCCTGCAGCTCGGCCACCACGGCCGCCGCTTCGGTCTCCAGCATGGTGCGGGTGCGATCAAAGTCGGCGGCGGAAAGCTTGCCGGCGAGGTGCTCGAAGTGCAAGTCCTTCAAGTTCTCATACACCGCCTTCTTGCGCTCGGCGAGCGCCTGGCGGCGGACTTCCAGCGGCGAGTAGGGGGGCGGCTCGGGAGCGGCGGAAAAGATCCAGTAGCCCAGGGCCACGGTCAGGATGAAGCAGGCGGCGGCGATGAGCGGCATGGAATTCAGGGGCGGGGCCGGGCGCCCAGCTCGCGCTCCAGCTCGGCGTTGATTTCGGCGCGGATGCCGTCCAGGGCGGGCGGAGCGGCGGGGGCGGAGGCGGGCGCGGCGGCAGGGCGCATGCGCCAGCGCTGGATAAAGAACAGGGCGGCGATCAGGCCGAGACCGAGGGCCACCCAGGGCATGATCCAGGCCACCAGGTTGAATCCCTGACGGGTGGGGACGGCCAGCACCTGGGTGCCGTATTCCTGTACGAAGGATTGCAGGATGAGGGCGTCGGAGTCGGTGGACTGGGCGCGTTCGGCGATCTCGGCGCGCATCTGCGTCACCACCGGGCAGCCGACGTGGTTGCACACCAGCGCTCCCTGGGTGCAGCCGCAGGTGCAGATCAACTGCTGGCCGAGGCGGCGGGCGCGGGCGCCGAAATCGGCATCGCCGCGCAGCGCCACCGAACCGGCGGCCACCAGCAGCACCAGCACCCATCCCCAGCGGCGGCTAAGCCCCAACCGGCACCTCCTGACTCTCGGCGGCGGGGCGCGCCTCCGCGGCGGCTCCGGCCGGGCGCACGGCGTCGGCCTTGCGGCTGGGCAGCAGCGCCACCAGCGTGCCGAAGACCATCACCAGGGTGCCGATCCAGATCCACATGATCAGCGGGTTGAGGTAGGCGTGGAGGATGGGAGTGTGGGTGTTGGGATCGTCGCCGGCGTAGACCAGGTACAAATCCTCCAGCGGGCGGGAGCGGATGGCCACGATGGATTGGGCCTGATTGCTGGCCTTGTAGTAGCGCCGGGCGGGATACATGGTGGCGAGATATTTTCCGTCGCGGCGCACCTCGATGATCTCGGCCTCGCTGGAGACGTTGGCATTGTCATCCTGGGTGTAGGAGCGGGAGATCAACTGGTAGGGGCCGATCTGCATGCTGGCCTGGTAGGGCATGGGCGCTTCCACGTCCTTATTGAAGGCGGCGCCGGTGATGCCGATGGCCATGAGGATGATGCCCACATGGATGATGTAGCCGCCGTAGCGGCGGGTGTTGCGCAGGGTGAGATGGACCAGCGCCGCCGGCAGCGAGCGGCCTCGGCGGGCGAGGACGCGGGTGCCGCGGCCGAACTCCATGGCGACGATCACCAGCACGAACGCGCACAGGCCGAACGAGACCAGCGGATAGGGGTCGCGCATGCCCCCCGCCACCAGCCCGGCGGCGGTGAGCACGCCCACCACGGCGGGAATCAAGAAGTTGCGGCGCAGGCTGCCGAGCGAGGTACGGCGCCAGGCGAGCAGCGGGCCGACGCCGGTCAGGAACAGAAGAAACAGGAACAGCGGAATGTTGATGCGGTCGAAGAACTCCGGGCCCACGGTGATCTTTTCGCCCTGGATGGCCTCCGAGAGCACCGGGAAGATGGTGCCCCAGAGAATGGCAAAAGCCATGACCAGCAGGATGAAGTTGTTGAACAGGAAGCCGCTTTCGCGCGACACCGTGGATTCAAGCTGGTTGTCGCCGCGCAGCATGACGCGGTTCTGGAAAAATACGAACAGGCACACCGCCGCCAGCAGGGAGAGGAAGACGACGAAGTAGTTGCCGATGGCCGACTGGGCGAAGGCGTGCACCGAGCTGACGATGCCGCTGCGGGTGAGGAAGTCGCCGAAGATGGTGAGGAAGAAGGTGGCGAAGATGAGGCCCACGTTCCAGATCTTCAGCATGCCGCGTTTTTCCTGCATCATCACCGAGTGCAGGAAGGCGGTGCCGGTGAGCCAGGGCAGGAAGGCGGCGTTTTCCACCGGGTCCCAGGCCCAGTAGCCGCCCCAGCCCAAAACTTTGTAAGCCCAGTAGCCGCCCAGCACGATGCCCACGGTGAGGAAAGCCCAGGCGATCATGGTCCACAGCCGGGTGACCTGGATCCAGCGGTCGCCGGGCATGCGCTTGATCAGCGCCGCCAGGGCGAAGGCGAAGGGGATGGTGAAGCCGATGTAGCCCAGATAGAGGATGGGCGGGTGAATGTCCATCTGGGAGTACTGCAACAGCGGGTTGAGGCCGCTGCCGTCGGCAGGGGTGCCGACCGGGATGGTGCTGAAGGGCGAGGCGACGAAGTTGTTGAGCAGCAGGAAGAAGGTGGTGATACTGCTGAGGATGACCGCCACCAGGGGACGCAACTGGGGATGCTTGCGGCCGCTCGTCAACAGGGCCAGGAAACCATAGCCGCTGAGCAGCAGGGTCCAGAACAGCAGCGAACCTTCCTGGCCTGACCACAACACCGCGACCTTGTAGTAAAGCGGCAAGGCGCGGTTGCTGTGCTCGGCGATGTAGGCGACGCTGAAGTCGTTGCGCAGGATGAGGCCGAGCAGGCAGATGGCGGCGGCGATCACCGCCGGGAAGATCATCAGGTAGGCGCGCTCGGCGCTGGCGACGAGGCGGCTGCGCTTCAGGCCGAGACCGGCCACGCCCGCCAGCGCGCCATAGGCGGCGAAGACGAAGGCGAGCAGCAGGGCATAGGCGCCGAAGATCTGCATGGGGAGGGGCAGCCAAGGCCGGGAACTCCCAGCCAATTTTCTATTCTACAGGTTCGCCGCCGGGGTGGCGAGGCCCTCGGCGCGCGCGGCGGCGTTCAGGCGGTCATCGAAGGCGATGAACTCCAGCCGGCCGGGCAGCGTGGCACGAAGGTACAGCGCGCTGGCCAGCTGCACCGCGTCGGCCGCGCGCAGTTGCCACGTGGAGACAATGCGAAAGGCGATGTCAGAGATGTCACGCGTAAGCTCGACGATGCGCAAGCTCTCAAAATCTTCACGTAGGGACTCCCGCGCAACTTCTGCTTGGGCGAAGGTTACGCTGCCTTCACGGGCGCGGCGGAACAGGGCTGAAGCAGTCTCGACCGCGGTGAAGCGGCAGGTGGCGGGTTGGGACGAAGCCGACCAGGCAAGGGTGACATCAGTTCCCTCTTCCAAGACGTAGCGCTTGACCCACGCACTGGAATCGAAGTAGCGGGTCAACAGCGGTCTTCCCGATCTTCGATGACGGCGTCGCTCACGGAAACGCCTGGGATGTTAAGCGGCCGTGCGGGCTTGAGTTTGCCCTTTGGCGGCGTAACCGATCCCTCCGCGTAGAGCCTTTCCCAAGCCGCGTCCAACTGTGAAGTAGGCGAGCCCAAGGGGCGCAGTTCAGCGATGGGGCGGCCGCGATCGGTAATGACCAAGGTGCGGCCCTGGCGCACCAAGTCGAGGTACTTGCCCAAACGCAGCTTTAGTTCCCTTGCCCCCACCGCCTTTGTGGCCATGTGGCTACATTAACACGAAATGGCCACACGACTGTCTGCTGTGTGGCGGTGCCGCTCGGCTACAATGGCCGCCAGAATTGCCCAACGTGGCGCGCGGGAGGCGAGCATGAAAGCAGGCGAAACCAGCGGGGGCCGGGCACTGTGCCTGTCGGGCGGGGGAATACGCTCGGCCACCTTTGGGCTGGGGATTTTGCAGGCGCTGGCGGCAGCGGGTGAACTGCGGAGGTTTGACTATCTCTCGACCGTCTCCGGCGGCGGCTATATCGGCGCCTGGCTGACCGCCTGGAGCCATCGCGCCGGGGGAGTGGCGGCAGTGGAGGCGGAGCTGGCAGCGGCGGAGTCGGCGCCGCTGCGGCATCTGCGCGCCTACAGCAGCTATCTGGCGCCGCGTCGGGGGGCGTTTTCCGCCGATACCTGGACGCTGGCCGCCATCTACCTTTGCAATCTGCTGCTCAACGGGCTGGTGTTTGTGCCGCTGCTGCTGTTGCTGTTGCTGGGGCCGCGGATCGGGTTTGTGCTGGGCCGGGCGGCGGCGCCGTGGGCGCGGGGGGCGTGGGCGGGTGGAGCGGCGCTGGGCCTGCTGGTAGTGGCGGGCGGGCTGATAGCGGTTTATCTGCCCAGCCTGGGCGGACGGCCGTGCAGCGCGGAACGGTTCCGGTGGACGGTGCTGCTGCCGATTGGGCTGGCGGTGGCCCTGGGGACGTTGTGGCTGTGGAATGCGCGCAGCCGCTGGCCGCCACTGCACCTCGCCCGCGGCGCCGCGGCGGGGTTTGCGGTGGCGGCGCCGGTGCTGCTGCTCATGGCGGTGGCGCTGGCGGGGGTTTTGTTCCTTGGGCTGACCAGCCAGTGGCTGCACACGCTGGACCGGGAGTGGCTGGGGCGGGCGGGCGCCGACCTGCTGCGCCTGTCGGTGGTCTGGGCGGCGGCGTTCGCCATCGTGCTGCTGGCGCCGGCGGCGCTGCAGCGGGCGTGGGCGATGGCGACGGCGGGCGGAGTCGGCGGAGTGAGCGGGGTGCTGACCGCGCTGCTGGGCTTTCGCGACAAGGCGACGGCGGTTTCGGGAACGGCCAAAGTGGGCGGCTCCCGCAGGCTGCAAGCGGTGGCCGCGCTGTTTCTGGTGCTGCTGGCCGCCGGGCTGGTGGCGCTGACCAACCACTGGCTGGGCGCCGATGCCGCCCACAGCGGGCTGACTCCCACGCTGCTGCTGGCGGCCGGGCTATTGGCGTGGGTGCTGGTTTCAGGCTGGTTCATCAACATCAACAAGTTTTCCCTGATGGGGATGTACCGCAACCGGCTGATCCGCGCCTACCTGGGCGCCTCGCGGCATGCGCCGGCCAACGGTTTCAGCGGCTTTGCGCCGGGCGACGACGTGGGGATGAGCGAGCTGCAGCAGGCGCGGCCCTACCCGGTGCTGAACCTGACGCTGAACCTGGTGAGCGGGGAGCGGCTGGCGTGGCAGGAGCGCAAGGCGGAATTGTTCACCGTGACACCCCAGGCCTGCGGCTGTCCGACGCTGGGCTATCAACCCTCGGCGGAGTACGCCGGCGGCATGACGCTGGGCACGGCGATGGCCCTCTCGGGGGCGGCGCTGAGCCCCAACATGGGCTACCACTCGTCGCCGCTGGTGGCATTTGTGATGACGCTGTTCGACGTACGGCTGGGGGCATGGCTGGGCAACCCGGCCGGGCGGCGGTGGCGGCAGCCGGGCCCGCGCAACTCCTTCTCGTGGCTGTTGCGCGAGGCGCTGGGGCGGACGGATGCCCGCAGCCCGTTCGTGTACCTCTCCGACGGCGGGCACTTCGAGAACCTGGGGCTGTACGCGATGGTGCGGCGCGGTTGCCGCGAAATCGTCGTGGTGGATGCGGGCTGTGACCGCGACTACCAGTTCGAGGACCTGGGCAACGCGCTGCGCAAAATCCGCATTGATTTGGGAGTGGAGATCGCCTTTGCCGAGGAACCCTCGGCCATGCGCGCGCGGGGGAAGCGCTGGGCGGAAGCGGCGATCCGGTATTCCAACAGCCCCGACGGCGGCGCCGACGGGCGGTTGATCTATCTCAAGCCCATGCTGCTGGAGAACGAATCCCCGGACGTGGCCAGCTACGCGGCGGCCCACCGCGATTTCCCCCACCAGTCCACCGCCGACCAGTGGTTTGATGAGTCGCAGACGGAGAGCTACCGGCAATTGGGCCTGCAAACGGCGGCGGAGTGGCTGCAGCAGCGGGCGCGGGGAGCGGGGGCGGCGTGAGCCTGGTGCGGTGGACGGAGACGCCGCGCGGGGGACACTTTGCGCCGGACTTGCTGGCCGGCGACCGGCGGGAGTTCGCGGCCTCGCAGCGCGCTGTTTAGCGGGCGTGGGCGCCGAAGGCGGCGGGGGCGTCGTCGAGCACGCGGCGGACCTTGGCGGCGAGGACGGCGGAGGTGAAGGGCTTCTGGATGAAAGCCACGCCGGGATCCAGCTCGCGATGCTGGGCGATGGCCCGGTCGGGGTAGCCGGAGGCGAACAGCACCGCCAGCCCGGGATGGAGGGTGGTCAGTTGGGTGACCAGGGCGCGGCCGTCCATCTCCGGCATGACCACGTCGGTGATCACCAGATCGGGGCGCTGCCGGCGGGCCAGCTCCACCGCCTGGGTGGGCCGGGAAGCGGCGACGACTTGATAGCCCTGGGTGGTGAGGATCTCGCTGATCACACGGCGCACCGCGTCCTCATCCTCGACCAGCAGAATGGTTTCGCTGCCGCGGGCCGCCACCTCGGTGGCCACGCCGGCGGCGTCGGCGGGGGCGCCGTGGCGGGGCAGGTACACCTTCATGGCGGTACCGTGGCCGAGTTCGCTGTAGGCGGCGATGCTGCCGCCGTTCTCCTTGACGATGCCGTGCACGGTGGCGAGGCCGAGGCCGGTGCCGCGGCCGACCGGCTTGGTGGTGAAGAAGGGCTCGAACAGCCGGTTCAGGGTGGCGGCGTCCATGCCGGTGCCGGTGTCGGTGACGGCGAGCATGACGTAGGCGCCGGGAGTGACCTCGGGATGGGTGGCGCAGTAGGTCTGGTCGTGGCTCACGTTGGCGGTCTCGATGGTGAGGCGGCCGCCGCTGGGCATGGCGTCGCGGGCGTTGACCACCAGGTTCATCAAAATCTGACTGAGCTGGCCGGGATCGGCCTTCACCGTTCCCAAGTCAGGTTCGCAGGCAGTGGTCAGTTCCAGGTCCTCGCCGATGACCCGGCGCAGCAGCGGGTCCGTCTCCTTCAACAATTGGTTCAGGTCGAGCAAACGCGGTTCGAGCACCTGCTGGCGGCTAAAGGCCAGCAACTGGCGGGTGAGCGCGGCGGCGCGTTCACCCGCCTTGAGGATGCCGGCCAGCCTGGTCTCGGTGGGGGCGTGGTGGGAAAACAGCTCCGGGCGGGCCAGCAGCAACTCGGCGTACCCGTTGATGACGGTGAGCAGATTGTTGAAGTCGTGGGCCACGCCGGCGGCCAGGCGGCCGACAGCTTCCATCTTCTGCGCCTGCTGGAACTGGGCGCGCAACGACTGGCGTTCGCTGGCGTCGGAGATGGTGACGACACCGCCGATCACCGCGCCGTCACGGCGCAGGGGATTGACATGGGCATCGCCGGGGAAGGGGGTGCCGTCGGCGCGCCAGAAGGTCTCCTCGTCCAGCCGCAGGGAGCGGCCCTGGTGGATGGCGTCGCGGATGACACACTCGGCGGCCGGATAGGGGGAGCCGTCGCGATGGCTGTGGTGGCAAAGGTCGTGGACGTTCCTGCCCTCCAGCTCGGCAGCCGCTTGCAGACCCAGCAAGGACACCGCCGCCGGATTGCACCAGAGGCAGTTGCCGTCGCGGTCCATGGTGTAGATGCCTTCGCTGGTGGACTCGAGCAGCGTGCGGATCTGCTCGTCCTGCTCACGCATGCGCTGCTCGGCGCGCCGGCTGGCGGTGACATCGTGGAGGAAGGACATGAAGGCGGCGGTGCCGCCCCAGTCCACAGGATGGGAGAAGACTTCCGCCTCGAGCAGCGCGCCGGAGCGGGTGTAGTAGCGCCAGAGCAGGCCCTTGGCGGGCTCACCAGTGGCTACCTCCGCCTTCACGCGCGCGTGATCGGCGGCGGGGCGGACGTCGAGCACGGTGAAGCGGAGGAACTCCTCCCGGGAATAACCGAAGGCCTGGAGCGCGCTCTCGTTCACATCGAGGAAGCGCAGGCTGCCGGCGGCAAAGACCCACATGGGCTGGGGATTGTTGTCAAACAACTGACGGTAGCGGCGTTCGCCGGCGCGCAGGTCGGCGGTGGCCGCGCGGTGCATGGCATCGCGCCGGTCCAACTGGTTGGCCAGCATCCACAGGAGAATGATGCCAAACAGCACCGTGCCATAGATCACCACCGCCTCGGCGATGCGGGCGGCGACGGAATGGCCGCCGCTGCGCGCCGCCGTCAGCACCACCAGCAGGATGGGGTAGAGCAGGGTGACGGGCAGGAGGCGGCGCAGGACGGCGCCGGCGGAGCTGGCTTCGAGGAAAAAACTGACCGGGCGGCGGTTGGGCCAGGCGCACATCCAGGCGCCTGCGAGGATGAAGACGGCCGCGGCGGTGGTGAGCCGCATGGGACCGGTCACGCCCGTGGCCGGGTGAACGGCGGGGGTTTGAAACAGATAGTCGAGCACCAGGGCATAGCCGACGAAGGCGACCATCATGTCGCCGGTGACGGCGGTGGCGGGGAAACGCGACTTGCCGGCCAGGGACAAGCCGAGGACGAGGAAACAAAAGCCGGTAAAACGCGGCCAAACCGCAGGCAACCCGGGCAGAGGCGAGGCGCCGAAGAAGGCGGCCACCCCCAGCAGGATGAGCAGGATCGCGGCAGCCATGCCCAGCCAGCGGCGCACCGGGCCGCGATCACGGTCGGGAAGGAGGCAAAGGATGCCGGCGGTGCCGGCCAGCAGCGCCAACCCCACGGCGGGCGGCTCGGCCCAGGGGGCACCCGAAAGGGTGGCGCCGAGGCCAGCGAGCGCCCATATGCCTACTAGCACCGCAGCGGCCAAGGCCGACCTCTGCCACAGGCGCTCTCGTCGCAACTGCGTCGCAGGATCGAACTCTGCCTGGGTCATAGCTCTCTCGCAAGCGCTGCTTACTAGCTCCCGTTACCTTACACCCAATGCCCTCACCCGGCACCCGGAACTTTTTGTCTAGCCCGCCAGGGGCGCGGCGGCGCGGTGTTGGCGCGACTGCTTGGCGCGATACATATCCTCGTCGGCGCGGTGCAGCAGCTCCTCGGGGGTGGCGCCGGAGTCGGGGTACACCGCCAGCCCGAAGCTGCCGCGCAGGCGGCGATGGGCGAGCACGGGGTCGTCGTCGAGGGCGGCCTGCAAGCGCGCCGGGAGCAGGCGGGCATCCTCGGGCGGACAGGCGGGCACGAGGATGGTGAACTCGTCGCCGCCGTAGCGGGCCACCACGCTGCTGCCGCGGCTGCGCTGCTCCAGCAGGCGCGCCACACGGGCCAGGATGCGGTCGCCTTCGAGGTGGCCGTAGCGGTCGTTGAGCGGCTTGAACTCGTCGAGGTCCACCAGCACGACGGCGAAGCTAGCGGGGGAGGCGGAGGGATCGGCGTCGGCGCTGGCGGCGGCGCGGGCGCGGCGCCACTCCGCCTGCAGGGCTTCCATGAAGAAGCGGCGGGTCTTGACTCCGGTCAGGCTGTCGGTCACCGCCTGATGCTGCAACTGCTGGAACAGAGTGGCGTGGTTGAGGGCGACGGCGATCTGGTCGGCCAGGGTTTGCAGCACCAGGATCTGGTCGGCGGCGAAGGCGTGGGCGGCGTGGCACTCGAGGTGGAGCACGCCCAGCGTCTGTCCGGCGTAGCGGATGGGCATGGCCAGCGCGCTGTGGGCCTGGGGGCAGCGCACCGCCTGACGCCGGTGGGAATCGGCGCCGGCGGGGAGGTCGAGGGTCTGCAGGTCGCCGGTTTCGGCGGCGCGGCCGAGCAGGCCGGCGCCCAGCGGGATGCGTTCGCGGGCGCTGATGCCGGCGCGGTCGGCGCCGGCGGCGGCGATGACGTCGAGTTCGGGATGGTCGCCTTCGGCCGCCGCAGGAGTGACCAGCGCCACCGCAATGTGGTCGTAGTGAAAGGCGCGCGCCAGCTCGCTGACCACGGTGGTGAGCATTTCGACCGGGCTGAGGGTGGAGATCGTCAGCCGGGCGATATGATTGAGGAAGGCCTTCTGGCCGGCATCGCGCTGCACTTCGGCGAAGAGACGGGCGTTGTCGAGGGCCACGCTGGCCTGGCCGGCGAGGATTTCGAGCACATGCAGGTGCTCGGTGTCGTAGGCATCCTCGCGTTCGTTGCTCTGCACCGCGATCACGCCGCAGGCCTCGCCCTTGACCAGCATGGGCACGCCCATCCAGGTCCTGGCGGGCGAGCCGCTACGCGCCAGGCCGTGTTCGCGCAAGAAGCCGGTCAGATCGCGCGAGATGAGCAGCGGCTGGCCGGTGGCGAGCACATGCTCGGTGAGGGCGTTGGTGCGCGGGCGGCGGCGGGGACGGCGGCGCTGGCCATTCTCCACCTCGAACTCGAAGCAGATTTCATCCGTCTCGGCGTCCAGGGTGGCGACGTAGAAGCAGCGCACATCCATGAGTTTCTGCAGTTGGGTATGGATGGCCTGCAGCAGGGCATCGGGGTTGAGCGAGGAGCTGAGGGCGGTGCCGATGTGGGTCAGGATCTCGAACTCGCGGCTGCGGCGCACCGACTGGCGGTAGAGCTGCAACTGTTCCGGGCCGGGGCCGGCGGCGGGCACGGCGGCGCGCTGCACGATGAGCCAGAGCATGGACCAGGAGAACAGGATGGGAAAGAGCGCCTCGAGGTTGAGGGCGCGCGGAGCGGCGGGCACCAGCAGCAGGGCCCACAGCGACGTGGTGAGCGCCAGCAGGCGGTAGGCCCAGCCGCCCGCCTGCCAGAGCAGCACGGCGGCGGCGGCCAGCAGCGTCACGGCGGCCGCGGCGGCGGCGGCGGGCACCGGCGCCAGAGCCAGCGCACAACCGGCGGCGGTCAAGGCCCAGAAAAGGTGGCGCCAGCCGCGGCCGAGCGGGGCGGAACGGGACTCGGCCCACAGGCGGCGGGCGCTGAACAGCAGCATCGCCGCCGCCAGGACGGTGCACAGGCTGGCCCAGCGCAGCGGCCACGAACCGGCGGCGGGATGGGTGGCGAGAACGGCGTAGCGGGCCAGCAGCAGGGCCCAGAAACCGGTCCAGCCCTGCAGGCCGGCATCGCGGCGGCTGAGCTGCACGTAGGCGAACACCGGCAGAGCCAGTGCACAAACCGCCAGTGTGGCCAATTCCAGAGCCATCCCAAATCGTCCCGCGTCTAGCCGACCTTACACGAATCCATTGGAAGCGTTCAAGTTATCGGCGCCCGCGAGCCATTACTTTAGCCGGCGCGGCGGCGGCGCAGCACCGCCGCGAAAAAACCGTCGCTGGCGAAGGCGCCGGGCAAGAGGCGGAGCCAGTCGCCGTCGGTGAGGGCCTCGGGGGCGGCGAGCAATTCCCCGGTCACGCGCAGGCTGGTCAGCACGGCGGCGGCGGGTAGCAGCTCCAGGCCGCGGTCCTCCGCCAAGAGCGCCTGCACCACCTGCGGTCCTTCCTCCGGCTCCAGCGAGCAGACGCTGTACACCAGCCGGCCGCCGGGCTCGAGCGCCGCGGCCGTGCGGCGCAGCAGGCGGAGTTGGAGCTGGCCCAGGCGGGCGGGATCGGTGGGCTCGAGCCGCCAGCGAATCTCGGGGTTGCGGGCCAGGGTGCCGGTGCCGGTGCAGGGGGCATCCACCAGGATGCGGTCGAAACCGCCGCGCAGCGGCAGCGGCGCGGCGGCATCGGCGGCCACCACCTGCGCCACACCCCGCAGACGGCGGTGCAGGAGGGCGGCACGGCGGGGATGGCGCTCCAGGGCCACGATGGCGGCGGTGGGCGCCAGCGCCGCCAGCCTTGCGGTCTTGCCGCCGGGGGCGGCACAGGCGTCCAGCACGCGATCGAAGGGCTCGGGGGCGAGCAGGCAGGCGATGAGCTGGGAGGCCTCGTCCTGCACCCACAGCCGGCCCTGGCGGAAGGCTTCCAGTTTGGTGACATCGCCCGCGGCGATGCGGGCGGCGGAGCGCAGCAATTGTCCCGGGGCGAGCGTGATGCCGGCGGGAACGGGATCCGGGGGGGGCCAGCAGGCGACCGGCGGCGGCTGGTTGTTGTACTCGGCGATGGCGGCCGCGGCGCGCGGCCCGAAGTGGCGGCTCCAGCGTTCCAGGAGCCAGGCGGGGTGGGAGAACTCGGCCTCGCGGCGGCGGCGCAGGTCGGTTTCGGTGGCCACCAGCGCCGCCATGGGGGCGCGGGGCAGATGGCGCAGCACGGCGTTGACAAAGCCGGCGGCCCGCGGCGAATCCGCCTTGGCCATCTCGACGCTCTCGTGCACCGCCGCCATCGCGGGAATGCGGTCGAGGAAGCGCAGTTGGTAGGCGCCGAGACGCAGGGCGGTGCGCGGCAGCAGGGGAATGTTTTCGATGGCGCGGCGGGCGGCGCCGGCGATGACAAAATCCAACTGCCCGCGCCAGCGCAGCACGCCCATCACCAACTCCGTCGCCAGGCGGCGGTCGGCGAGCGAGAGGCCGCGGGCGCGCTGCGAGTGCAACAGGTCGGCGGCGTAGCCGCCGGCTTCGACCGCCAGCAGCACATCGCGCGCGAGTTGACGGGCGGGAGAAACCGGCACGCTCACCAGCATGGCAGTTTTCTCGCCCTGCTGGCGGGTTGTTTAATCGCGGGCGCCCGGCTTCGCCGCCCGCTCTCCACAACTTCCAGAGGCGCTGCGCCGGGCGGCCGCGCCCGGCTCCGCATCTCCAGAAGGTGAGGCAGGAGCCTCGCGTCGAAGGGCGGCGCTGAACGGCGGTACGAGCGTAGCCGCGCGCAAGAGCCGCGCGCCGGACTGGCCGGCGGTGTGGGAGAATGAGCCACATGCCCGCCGACGTCTATGTTGTATCCGGAATAGATCCGGAGATTGGCGCCTATGCCATGGCCAAGTACAGCCGCTCGGCGCTGTCGCTGCGCGAGAGCCTGCGCGAGCTGGACGAGCAGAAGGCGGAGAAGTTTCTCAACACCTTTTACTTTCAGTACGGACACCGCTCCATCGCCGACCTCGCCCACCTCAGCCTGGCCATCGAGCGGCTCTCGATCCTGGCGGCGATCGAGGTGGCCGACGAGACGCGGTGGGATGGACAGGAACGCTCGACCCGTTACCAGCAGTTCCGGAAATCGGGCTATGTGACCCCACCCGAGCTGGCGGGCGCGGCCGGGTTCGACGCCCTGATGGAGGAGCTGTTCGCCGCCTACGAACAGGTGAGCGGCCTTGTCCAGGCGCACCTTGCCGACCGCCATCCGCGGCCGGAGGCGATGAAGCCGGAGAGCTACCAGCGCACGCTGCGGGCGCGCGCCTTCGACGCTGGCCGCTATCTGCTGCCGATGGCCACGGCCACCAGCCTGGGGCAGATCGTCAGCGCGCGCACGCTGGAACAGCAGATCGTACGGCTGCTGTCGTCGCCCTGGGCCGAGTGCCGCGAGCTGGGCGCGGCGCTGAAGCAGGCGGCGGGGGCGCCCGGCGCCGTCCCCACGCTGGTGAAGTACACCGATCCCAACCCCTACCAGCAAGAGACGCGGGCCGAACTGACGGCGGCGGCGGCCGAGGTGATGGCCGGCACGGCGCCCGAGTCCATCCCGGGCGTGCACCTGGCGCCCGCGTGTGCGCTGGAAGTCGAGCTGGCGGCTTCGCTGCTCTACAGCCATTGCGACCACAGCTACCGCCAACTGCTGGAGGCGGCGGCGGGGTTGAGCGGCGCGCGGCGGGACGAGATTCTGGGTTTGGGCCGCGCCCACCGCGGCAGCCACGATGAGCTGCTGCGCGCCTACCAGGCCGGTTACGCCTTCCAGTTCGACATCCTGATGGATATCGGCGGCTTCCGCGACCTGCACCGCCATCGCCGCTGCGTGCAGCTTCACCAGGGGCTGCACGCGCGCCATGGTTTCGCAACGCCGGAGGAGATCGGCGCCGCCGGCTGCGAAGCAGTGTATGCCGCCTCCATGCGGCGTGCCGGGGAGTGGGCCGAGGCGGCGGGTACGGCCGGCGCCTATGCCCTGCCGCTTGGGTACCGCAAGCGGAGCCTGTTCAAGATGGACCTGGCGCAGGTGGCCTACATGGCCGAGCTGCGCACCGGCGTGGGCGGACATATGTCCTACCGGCGGGCGGCCTGGGAGATGTACGAGGCGCTGCGGCAGCGGCATCCGGCGCTGGCCGCAGGGCTGCGGGTGACCGATCCGGAAGCGGGCGGCGACATCCTGCAGCGTTAGCGCGCTTCAGTAGATTGAGCCGCCGGGCTGGTCGGAGCCGACTTTGCCGTCGCGCACGCGCAGGGTGTAGCGGGCGCCCTGACCCGACCATCGCAGCAGGGAAAACGACTGGCCGGGGTCGAGGCGCTGGACGGCGATGGGGCCGAAACTCAGCGGCCGGCCGGATTGACAGACCGCGGGCTTACCTTTGGCCGCGAACAGGTAGACATGGCCGGTGCCCACTTCCCTTGCCTGCCCCTGGCCGTCCACTTCGAGCGCGGTGTGCTGATCAATGCCGATGCCGTGGAGGGCGGCGGCGTCCCCGGCCTGCAGAATGCGGGCCATGAAAACCAGCAGGCGGCCCAGCCGGTCGCGGTTGTGGAAGTGGGTGTCGGTGATCAGGCCGCGCAGCTCGGGGAGGTTGAGGAAATTGCGCGCCACCACGACCTGCGGGTGGAACGGGTTGGCGAGCGCCGCGGCGCTGGTGAGGTTGGGGTCGCGGGGATGGTCGTTCTGCGCGGAATAGACAAACTCACCCAGCACCGCCAGCCCGGCGCTGGTGCCCCCGAGGGGGACGCCGCGACGGATGGCGGCGTTGAGCTGCTGCTGGACCGGGGTGCCGCTCCAGAAATTGACGTAGTTGGACTGGTCGCCGCCGGAGATGAAGATAGCCGAAGCTTCGGCGATGCGCCGCGCGACGAAAGGATCCTGGGCGGCGGCGCGGCTGGGGATGATCAGCGTGGCGGCGGAGTGCAGGGCCGGGCAGAGCTTCAGGATGTAGGGATCATAGGCGTCGGTGCCGGAGGCGCGCAGCACCAGGAAGTCGCCGCCGCCGGCGCGTTGGCACATCCACTGGAAGCCTGCGTCCACGTCAGTGCCGCCGCCCATGAGCAGAAAGCCGGGCCGGGGCGCGCCGGCGCGGTCGCCGGCCGCGCCCGAACGCTGATAGGTATAGGCGGGCGCCTGGGCCGCCGCGGCGGCGGCGAGCAGGAGCAGGAGGGCAGGAACCCAAAACTTGCGCATGGCCGCCAGTCTAGGGCCGGAACCACCAAGCCGCAAGCGGTCAGGCTCGCGGCTTGGCCGGAGTGGGGACGCGGAAGCTGATGGCGAGGCGGTTCCAGCAGTTGATGGCGAGGATGGCGTAGGTGAGATCCACCAGCGCCTTGCCGGTGAAGTATTTGGCGGCCCAGTCGAAAACTTCCTGGGGCACGTGCTCCTGGCTGACCAGGGTGACGGCCTCGGCCCAGGCGAGCGCGGCACGCTCCTCCAGCGTGAACAGGTTGGACTCGCGCCAGACGGCGACGGCATCGAGGCGGCGGTTG
>JBQCEU010000289.1:0-4616 GCA_051959955.1 Terriglobales bacterium
CCTGTCACCGTGCGATGGGAGCGCGCACGGACTGTTTTGGGGCGTGCCATCACTGAGCCATGAAAAACGAACTGATCCAAATCGCACCCAGCCGGCGGGCGTTTCTCAAGACGCTGGGGGTGGCGGGCGCGGCGGGAGGGCTGGCGGCGTGCCGGCCGCAGGAGAACATCCTGCCGCTGCTGGTTCCGGACGCGCGGGAAGAGGCGGGGCGGCCGCAGTTTTTTGCTTCCACCTGCCGCGAGTGTCCGGCCGGCTGCGGCCTGGTGGTGCGGGTCAACACCGGGCGGCCGAACAAGGTTGAGGGCAATCCCGACCACCCGGTGAACCGCGGCAAGCTGTGCCTGCGCGGGCAGACGGCGGTGCAGGGATTGTACAATCCGGACCGGTTTCGCCAGCCGCTGCTGCGCGACGCCCACGGCCGGCTGCAACCGACCGACTGGACGACGGCGCTGGCGAAGTTGGGCGAGGCGGTGAAGGCCGCGGGCGGCGATATGGTCTGGCTGGGGCGGCTGGAGACGGGGACGCTGGACGGGGTGATTCGCGGCTGGCTCCAGCGGCAGGGCGCGCCGCCGCCGCTGTACTACGAATACCTGGCGCCGGAGGCGCTGCGCCGAGCCATGGCGGCCAGCTACGGGCGGCCGGTGGTGCCCAGCTACCACCTGGACAAGGCCCGCTACCTGCTGAGCTTCGGGGCGGAGTTTCTCGAGACCTGGATCTCGAACGTGGAGTTTGCCGGCGACTTCGCGGCCATGCACAGCTTTGGGCACACGCCGTCGCCGGCGCGGTTTGTGTGCGCCGGGCCGCGGCTCTCGCAGACGGCGGCCAACGCCGACACCTGGTGGGCGGCGCGGCCGGGGACGGAGGCGATGATCGCTGCAGCGCTGGCGGAGGAAGTGGGAAGAAGGCTGGGGCGGGCCCCCGGGCGCACGGGCGCGGCTGCGGCACTCACGCTGGCGGCGGCCGCCGCAGCCAGCGAGGTGCCGCTCAGCGAGCTGGAGCAGGCGGCCGCGGCGCTGGCCTCCCTGCGGCCCTCGCTGGTGCTGGGGACGGGGTATGGCGGCGACACCCGCACCGCGGTGGCGTGCTGGGAGGCGGTGAACCGGCTCAACGATCTCGTGGGCAACACCGGGGTGACGGTGGACCCGCACGCGCCGCATGCCCTTTCGGCCTGCGCCAGCCAGGCGGAGGTGATCGAACTGTTTACCGGGCGGCGGCCGCGGCTGCTGCTGTTGCACCATGCCAACCCGGCCTTCCATCATCCGGCGGTGCTGAGCGGCCTGGCGGCGATTCCCTACAAGGTGAGCTTCAGCAGTTGGATGGACGAAACCACGCAGTTCGCCGACCTGGTGCTGCCCGACCATCACTTTCTGGAGAGCTGGGGCGATTACCAGCCGCGGCCGGGCGTGGCGGGGCTGATGCAGCCCACGCGCATCCCGCTGTACCAGACGCGGGCGGCCGGGGATGTGCTGCTAGGCGGGGTGGGGCGCATGGAGCAGGCGGTGCGGGCGCAGTACGCCGGGCTGAAAGACGGGGCCACCTGGGACGGGAGGCTGCAGAAAGGGGTGGTAGCCGTCCCCGCGCCGCCGGCCGCCGCGGCAGCGCCGTCGCGGGCCACGGCAGCGCCGCCTGGCGCCGCGGCAGCCCACTTCGACGGGGATGGCGAGCTGTACCTGGTGGTCTTCCCCAGCGTGCAGTTCTACGACGGCTGGCAGGCGAACCGGAGCTGGGCGCAGGAGATTGCCGAACCCATGTCGAAGATCGCCTGGGACGGCTGGTGCGAGCTGCATCCGGAGACCGCCCAGCGGCTGGGCTTCGCCGCCAACGAAGTGGTGAAGCTGCGCTCGCCGCACGGCGCGGCGGCGTTTTCGCTCTACATCACCACCTGGATCCGGCGCGACTGCGTGGGCGTGGTACTGGGGCAGGGGCACACCAACTTCGGCATGTGGGCCAATGAGCGGGGCGCATCGCCGCTGCCGCTGGCCGGGGCGGGGATCGAGGGCGGGCAGTGGGCGGCGCAGACGGTGAAGGTGAGCCTGGAGAAGACCGGGCGGTCGCGGCCGCTGGCCAACCTGCAGCCGGTGCGGCTGCAGTACGACAAGCGGGTGGCGCTGGCGGTGGATTTAACGCTGGCCGAGAGTGCGGCGGCGAAGGAGCCGTTGGGAGACGAGAGCTTCTACCACTTCCACCATCCGTATCTGAACCACCGCTGGGGGATGGCGATTGACTTGTCGAGCTGTATCGGCTGCAACGCCTGCCAGGCGGCCTGCTATGCCGAAAACAACATCGCCGTCTGGGGCCGCTCGTCGGCGCTGTCGCACCGCGAGATGACCTGGATCCGGGTGGAGCAGTACGAAGGCGACCACGAGCATCCGGCGACGCAGTTGAACCCCGACCTCCGCTTCATGCCCATGCCCTGCCAGCAGTGCGGCAACGCGCCCTGCGAGTACGTGTGCCCGGTGTTCGCCGCCTACCACACCGACGAGGGGCTGAACGGCCAGGTCTACAACCGCTGCGTGGGCACGCGCTACTGTTCGAACAACTGCATTTACAAAGTGCGCCGCTTCAACTGGTACACGCCGCAGTGGCCGGAGCCGCTCAACCAGCAGTTGAACCCGCAGGTGACGGTGCGGGCCAAGGGCGTGATGGAGAAATGCACTTTCTGCGTGCAGCGCATCGAGCAGGTGGAGCTGGACGCGCGCAGCAACCACACCGCCATCCGCGATGGCGACATCCAGACCGCCTGCCAGCAGACCTGTCCGACCGGCGCCATCGTGTTCGGCGATCTGCTCGATCCCGGCAGCCGGGTGGCGCGACTGGCGGCGATTCCGCGGGCGTATGGATGGTTTGCCGATGAAAACACCTACCCGGCGATCCGTTACCTGAAGAAGACCAAGTTCGAGCTGAACGCTCCCGGCGCGGCGAAACCCTACGCCGGCAACCCAGCCTGAGCACCCTTCCCCATGCCGCAGCGCAGCGAAATCGAGCCAGCACGATTCGAGCTGGCGGAGGTGTCGCGGACCATTCTGCGGCCGGTGAACCAGGCGCCAGGGCTGGCGTGGATGCTGGGGGTGGGAGCGGCGGGCCTGGCGACGCTGATCGGGGCGGTGGCCTGGGGCTGGCAGATGTACCAGGGGATGGGGGTGAGCGGGCTGGGGTGGCCGGTGATGTGGGCGATGTACATCACCTGCTTCGTCTTCTGGATCGGAATCGCGCACTCGGGGACGTTGATCAGCGCCATCCTGTACCTTTTCCGGGCGAAGTTCCGGCCGTCGTTTTCGCGGGCGTCGGAGGCGATGACGATTTTTGCCATCGCCACCGCGGGCCTGTTTCCCATCCTGCACCTGGGGCGGTCGTGGCGCTTCTACTGGGTCTTCCCTTACCCCAACGAGCGGCGGCTGTGGGTGAACTTCCGCTCGCCGCTGGTGCTCGACATTTTTGCCATCTCCACCTACCTGACCGTCAGCCTGATCTTCTGGTATTTGGGCATGGTGCCCGATTTCGCCGAGCTGCGCGATCAATCCATCGGCTGGCGGCGGACGATCTACGGGGTGTTGTCGCTGGGCTGGGTGGGATCGCTGCGGCAGATGAGCCCCTACCTGAAGCTCTACATCCTGCTGGCCGGGCTGGCGACGCCGCTGGTGCTGTCGGTGCACACCATGGTGTCGTGGGACTTCGCGCTGTCACTGCTGCCGGGCTGGCACGAGGAGATCTTTCCGCCCTACTTCGTGGCCGGGGCCATCTTCAGCGGCCTGGCCATGGTGCTGACGCTGGTGATTCCGCTGCGCAAGTGGTTCCACCTGGAGGAACACATCACTATTGACCACTGCGAGGCGCTGGCCAAGCTGATCATCCTGACCTCGAGCATCGTCGCCTACAGCTACGTCAGCGAGTACTTCATCGCCTGGTACTCGGGCAACACCTACGAGCAGACGGCGTACTGGCTGCGGGCCTTCGGCCACTACTGGAAGCCGTTCTGGCTCATGAGCGTGTGCAACGTGCTGGTGCCGCTGCTGTTTTTCTTCCGCCGCATCCGGCGCAGCCTGCCGTGGCTGTTTGTGATTTCGATTTTGATCAACGTGGGGATGTTCCTGGAGCGCCTGGTGCTGATCGTCACCACGCTGGCCTACAGCTATGACCCGGGGGCGTGGGGGCTGTGGCACCTGCAGTGGGTGGAGGTGGCGATCGTGGTGGGGAGCTTCGGGTGGTTCATGCTGCAGTTTTTGCTGTTTGTGCAGTTTGCGCCCTCGCTGCCGGTGGCCGAGGTGAAGCGGGATGTGATCTAAGGGCGGCGGCTGCTGCGCGCCTTCCGGCGCGGGGGGCTGCTGCCGCAGACGGCGGAGGAGGTGCAACCGCATGGCTGACGCGCCGGTGGGAGGATTCTGCGGGGTGGCGGCTTCGTTCGGCGATGAGCAGCCGTGGCGGCGGGCGGCGGCGGAGGTGCGCGGGCGGGGGCAGGCGTTCGAGGCCTACGCCCCCTTTGCCGACGAGGAGGTGATGCGCGAGATGCGGCCGCGCTCGCCGATCAGCGTGGTGCGGCTGTGGACGCTGCTGGGGGGCATCTTTGGCGGGGTGGTGGTGGCGTTCGCCATGGTGATCTGGATGTCGCGCAACTGGCC
>JBQCEU010000290.1:0-3461 GCA_051959955.1 Terriglobales bacterium
CCACCTGGTGGTCGTGGACACCTCCGCCGGCTACTACTACGACTTCTGGAAGCTCTACGTGGACTCGGCCGGCAAGCCCACCAGCACCAACGTGGGCGGCATCGCCCGCGGCTCGCTCTCGGGCGACGGCACGCCGGGACACACGGCGAGCGAGATCACAGGCCTGGCGGGAACCATCATGCCCGGCGAGCTCGACTGCGCCACCTGCCTCAAACATGCCCTGAGCCTGATCGTGCCTTCGAGCATGAACAGCAACCTGGTCGGCACCCAGGCGCCGGCCAGGAAAACCGACGGCACCGTCCACGGCGCCCTCTTCCGCGAAGGCGCCAAGATCCGCTTCGACCCCTCAATTGACGTCTCCACCCTCAACGCTTCGACCGCGGTGAAGGCCATCCTGCGCGCGCTGCAGCTCTACGGCGGCGTGATCACCGATCAGACCGGCGGCAGCCAGATCGGCATCTACACAGCCCTGGCGCACGCCCCCGACACCACGGGCATGGCGCTGATCGGATCTCACTTGCGTATCTACTACTGAGGGGTGAGGGGGCAGCTTGCTCACCCCTCACCCCTAACCCCTCACCCCTGTCACCACGATTTCGTGCAGACCCGGGGCGTGGGGGCGGGCGGCGGCGCGCGGCCGCGGATCCTCCAGGCGCGCCAGGTACTCGAGGATGCGGCGGCGGTGGCGGCGGGCGGGGGCGAGCGGCAGGTGCAATCCCTCGCCGTTTTCGCCCACGAACTCCAGCCACACTTCGCCCTCGGGGTGGGGACGGGCCAGCTCTTCGACCCATCCGGCGCAGCGCGACAGCGCCCGCTCGACCGCCTCCGGCTCGCAGCCGGGGTCGAGCGCCAGCCGCAGGCGCACGCGCAGCGCGCTCTCCTCGCTGTCTTCGCGCACCAGCAGGGCGCCGGCGCGGGCGCTGGCCTTCCACATCACGTGCCGGGCGCTGTCGCCCGCCTGATGCGGCCGGATGCGGTGCAGTTCCTGGCCCGCGCCCGGACGCGGCAGCGGCAGCCGGCTGCCCTCGCGCAGCCGCGCCAGCGGGATGTCGAGCCCGGCCTCGGGCGCGGGAAAGACCATCACCCCGGGATCGTGCCGCGACGACTCAAACCGCCGCCGCTTGCGCATCAGCCCGAAGGGGAAGGCGGTCTCCAGCACGAAGGCGGCGCTGGTGTAGCGTCCCCGCCGGGGAAACAGCAGCTCGCTCGTGCCGCTCACCGCCGCCTTGCGCGGCAGGTAGGCGAAGTAGATCGGGCTCAGCTCGGCGTCCATCGCCCCCGTGCGCAGCGGCCGCGCGCTGGCCCCCACGGTGAGCGCATACGCCGGCCAGAAACTTTTGGTGTTGACCAGCTCGAAGTTCACCGCCGCCGGACGGCAGGCGAACACCTCCTCCGGCAGCCGGAAACGCAGCTCCATCCCGCTCAGGTTCATGGCCGCGGCCACGCCCGACACCACCAGCCCGGCGATCAGCCCGCTGGCCACCAGATAGAGAAGGTTGTTGCCGCTGGTAATCGCCGCCACGGTGAGGATCACCAGCGCCGCGAAAAACGGCAGCCCGGCGGCGGTGACGTGCCGGTCCAGACGGCGCTGCCAGGCGGCCGTCCAGCCGCGCTCGTCCGACAGCGCCAGCATCATGCCCAGCCCCAGCAGCGCCAGCACCGCCCCCGCCCCCAGCAGCAGCAGCCGCGGATAGAGATCGGGCGTCCAGTGCGACAGCCAGCCGCAGCCCAGCGCCAGCCCCAGCAGCAGGCCCGCGCCCAGCGACTGCCGCCAGGCGACGCGGGCGGGGTGGGATTCCTGCTCGACTTCCATGTCCTTATCGTACGGGTAGTTTCAAGTTGCCAGTTGCCGGTTGCCAGTTGCCAGTTAAGGCTCGGGGAGCGGGGCGGCGTGCCGGCGCCGTGTCAACCGCTGAGATCCTCGCCCGTGCCCCGTTCCCCAACGCCGACGCCAGGCCTCGCGAACCAGTCAGCCCTCGCGTCTTCAACTGGCAACTGGCAACTGCCAACTGGCAACTGTTCTCTGCTACCATCCCTGCGTTGAGGTATTCTCCATGACCAAACCGTGGTTCCTCCTCCTCCTCCTGCCGGGCCTGCTGGCGGGGCAATCGGCCGAAGTGAAGTACCAGCAGCCGCCCGCCGCCATCCTCAAGGTCATGGAGGCGCCGCGGCCGCCGGTGATCTCGGTCAGCCCCACGCGCGACCGCGCGCTGCTCATGGAGACGGTGGACAACCCCGACATCGCCGATGTCGCCGCGCCCATGCTGCGCATCGCCGGCATCCGCATTGACCCCGCCACCAACGGGCTGCACCTCGCCCGCACGGTGCGCGAGCTGCGGCTCGAGCGCCTCGCGGGTGGCGCCGCCGTGCCGGTGGCGGCGGTGGCCAACCTCAGCGGCATCACCGCGCCCGTCTGGTCGCCCGATGGTCGCCGCTTCGCCTTCACCCGCATCACCCGCCACGGCATCGAGCTGTGGATCGGCGATGCCGCGACCGGCGCCGCGCGGCGCATCCCCACTGTGCGCGTCAACGCCGTCATGCGCGGCTACCTGCAATGGATGAAGGCGCCCGCCGGTTTCGATCTCCTGGTCGAGACCGTCCCCGCCGGCCGCGGCGCGCCGCCCGCCGCCAACCCGGTGCCCGCCGGCCCGCGCGTCACCGAAAGCGACGGCCACGCCCTGCCCGCCCGCACCTACGAGGACCTGCTCAAAACGCCCCACGACGCCGACCTCTTCGACTACTACGCCACCGCCCAACTGGCGCGCGTCAACCCCGCCACCGGCGCGGTGACGCCGATCGGCAAGCCCGCCATCTTCGCCGAGGCCTCGCCCTCTCCCGACGGCCGCCACCTGCTCATCGCCCGCATCCACCGGCCGTACTCGTACCTGGTCCCCAACGGCGACTTCCCCCACACCTACGAAGTCTGGTCGGCCGCCGGGCGGCTCGAGCACACGCTGCGCGACCTGCCGCTGCGCTCGCTCCGTCCCGGCTTCACCGAAACCGGCGCCCGCGGCTTCGAGTGGCAGCCCATGCAGCCGGCGACCATCCAGTACGAGGAGGCGCTCGATGAGGGCAACCCGCGCCAGCAAGTTCCCTTCCGCGACCGCGTGCTGACGCTGGCCGCGCCCTTCACCGCCGCGCCGCGCCTACTGCTCCAGACGCAGTACCGCTACGCGGGTATGGAGTGGGGATCGGCGGGCGACATCGCCCTGCTGAGTGAGCGCGACCGCAAGGCCGGGACAGTCAACCTGTTCTTCGACCCCAGGAACCCCGCATCGCAACGCCCCGCCTGGACGGTGGCGCCGCAGGAGCGGTACCGCGATCCCGGCACGCCGGTTGAGGCCTTCGGCGCGGCGCTCGGCGGCAGGGCCTCAGCCGGCGGCCGCGGCAACGCCATCATGCTCGAAGACCATGGCGCAATTTACCTGCGCGGCGCGGGCGCCAGCGACACCGGCGACCAT
>JBQCEU010000291.1:0-2088 GCA_051959955.1 Terriglobales bacterium
CATCTGGACCTCTATCCGTTTCAACTCACCACCTGGAGTGAGTGGCGGCGGCAGCATCCGCACACCGAGGTGCTCAAGCCAGTGCCCGGCTACGCCCAGCGCCTCGCGCGCATGAACGAGGTCCTCAACCAGGGCATCGTCGGCGCCGGCGGCCCGGCGCCCAAGGGCGCCTTCGGCCACGACCCGCGCCTGGGGCCGCGCGACACCATCGTCGGCCTGGAGGCAGGCGGCGTGACCAAAGCCTATGCGGTGGCGGCGCTGCGCCGGCGGCGGGTGGTGAATGACCGCCTGGGGAGCGTGCCGGTGCTGGTCGTCCACCAGCCCGCCTCCGACACCACCACCGCCTTCGAGGCGCGGGCCGGCGGCCGCACCCTGCGCTTCCAGGCCGCCAATCAGGAAGCCTCGCGCCTGCGCGATCTCGAGACGCATTCCGTCTGGAACGCCTATGGCGAATGCCTCTCCGGCCCGCTGCGCGGCGCCCATCTCCCGGCGCTGATTTTGGAGCCCGAGTTCTGGTTCGCCTGGTCGGAGTTCCACCCCGGCACCCTGCTCTACAAGGAGGACACACACCCATGACCCGTCGTGAAGCCCACAGCACGATGCTCTCGGCCGCCGCCGCCCTGTTCGCCGCTCCGCTCGCGCTCGCCGCCGCGGCGCAGACTCCATCCCGCGGCGGCGCGCCGGTACGCACGCTGATGCGCGAACCGCTCGCCCCCATGCCCAACCCGGAGGTGAGCGCCATCATCCTCACGCTCGCCCCCGGGGCCAACGGCCATCCCCACGAACACACCGGCCCGGTGTTCGCCTATATCCTCAAAGGCTCGATCGAGAACCAGGTGGACCCCGGCCCGCCCAAGACCTACCACGCCGGCGACTACTTCTACGAGCCGCCGATGCACGTGCACCGCCAGATGCGCAACCTCAGCTCCACCGAAACCGCCGAGGTGCTGGTCTTCCAGGTGGGCGCGACCGGAAAGCCATTTACCATCACGGCGAGTTGACGTCTGGCTGACCTGTCGAACTGAGAGCCGAACGGTGGGGTGGAGGGCTAAGAAGCAACGAGGTCGAGGTCTCGATTCCGGTGCCGTGCCTGGACAAGAATGTGGACAAAGCGAGGAATTCTGCATCTAAGCCCAGGATTGAGCCGGTTAGGTTCAAAATCGTGTTCGCGTCAAGATCGTCCCCAGCAGCATTGTGCGGCCAGTAACGGTGGAGTTTCCACCCACCTCAATCCTGCGAGGGGGTTGATAGACTCGCAGGCATGGCCGACAAGCTGGTTACCGAGCAAACCCTGGGCCCAATCCTGCAGGAATTGGGCGCGCTCAACATCATGGCGGTGCAGGTGGAATGGCCCAAGCACGGCATTCCCGACAACAACTTGTACCAGCCCTTTGCCCGGGGCGAGGCCACGTTCGCGCCCTGGCGCATGGACCCGCGCATCGTGAAGGCGCTGGAGCACATTCACGGCAATGGTGCCATCACGCTGGTGGACACCGACCGCCTGTGGACGCTGGTCAACGCCTCGCTGCAGACCCAGTGTCTGGCCGGCGAGGTTTGGGAAACGGGAGTGTACAAAGGCGGCTCCGCTTATTTGTTCAAGCTGCTGCTCGAGGAAGCCGCGGCGGCGAGCGGCGCGGGGCCGGCCACCCTGCGGCTGTTCGACAGCTTTGCGGGACTGCCCGCGCCCGATGCGCGTTTCGACGTACACCCGGAAGGCAAGTTCAGCGACACCAGCCTGGAGGCGGTGCGGAAGCTGGTGGGCGACGAGGCTTGGATCGACTACCGCCAGGGCTGGCTGCCGGCGACCTTTGCCGGCCTGGAGGACAAGCGCATCCGGCTGGCCCATGTGGACGTGGATCTATACCAGCCCATCCTCGATTGCTGCGACTTCGTCTACCCGCGGCTGGTGGCGGGCGGGATGATGGTGTTCGACGATTACGGCGTGGCCGACTGCCCGGGGGCGCGGGCGGCGGTGGACTATTTCTTCCGCGGCAAGCCGGAGCGGCCGTGCGCCCTGATCACCGGCCTGTGCCTGGTGGTGAAGCACTGTGGGTGAAAAACGAAACGCCCGCCGGCGTCCTGTACAGG
>JBQCEU010000292.1:0-2457 GCA_051959955.1 Terriglobales bacterium
GTAGTGACGGGTCAGGTAGTCCACGACGGCGTCCACGTCGGCGGGGCTGAGGAGCGCGCCGCGGCCGATCATCTGATCCACTTCCGCGGCCCAGCCGGCGCGGGTGAAGTGGGCGGTGGTGATGTTGGCCATGGAGTGGCACTGCGTACATGCCTTCCCGACCAGCGCCGCGGTGGCGGCATCGGCTGCCGCTGAAACCGGCGGCGGTGAGGCGGCTGCCGGGGCGATGGGCCGTGGAGTGGAGGCAGCGCTTCGGGGGGCGATGTCGCCGTGGGCGCCCAGCGTGAACACCACCAGGCGATCGGGAGCGTCGCCGCCCGGAACTCCATCCTCATGGTGAACCCCGCCCAGGGAGCCGGGCCCGCCGACGGCGATGGCGACATACTGCCGGCCGTCCAACCCCATATAGGTGATCGGGGTGGAGATGCCGTAGCCGCCGAGCGCCGTTTGCCAGAGCTGCTTGCCGGTGGAGGCATCGAGGGCGCGAAACTGGCCGTCGGGAGTGGCGCCGATGAAGAGCAGGCCGCTGGCGGTGGCCACGCTGCCACCGATGGTCGGCGTGCCGGTGCCGGGCACGCCCTTGGGGGTGAGTTCGGGGTAGTCACCCAGGCGCACCTGCCAGGCGATCTGCCCGGTGCGCGCATTCACGGCAATCAACTCCCCCCATGGCGGCTGCTGGCAGGGATAACCGTCCTGATCCACAAAGCGCACGCCCACATCCGGGTTGTGGTAGGCCATGACCTCGCGCCCCGCACTCCGGCCAGGGCCACGCCCGCCCCGCCCCTGCCCGCGCCCGCCCGCGCCGCGACCGCGGAAGTCGCCGCTGCCGGGACCGCGGAAGCGCGGCGGGGCGGCGCCGGCCGTTCCCGCCTTGACCATCTGTCCGAGACTGCCGAGATTGCTGGTGTTGATGTAGATGTAGCCGAGTTGCGGGTTGTAGCTCATCCCGCCCCAGTTGGCGCCGCCCACAGTCGAAGGAAAGTGCAGGGTGGGCTCCAGCAGGAAAGGCTGGTAGGGGCCGTGGTTCTGCCACTTGGCGAACAGTTGGCTGCAGAAGCTTTGGGCTGCCGGAGTGACGGTGCTGACGTCCTTGATGGTCGCGCTCTGGATCGCCAGGGGCGGCGGCAGGAGGGGAAAAGGCTGGGTGGCGGGGGAGTGCTCGCCGGGCACGTCGCTCGCCGGCACCGGGCGCTCGGCGACGCCGAAGATGGGCTTGCCGGTGCGGCGGTCGAGGAGAAACATGAGCGCCGATTTGCTCACCGCCGCCACCGCCGGCACGTGGTCGGGGCCGGCCTGGACCAGCGAGATGCCTACGCCATCGGTATCGGTGAGATCGTGATGTACCAGTTGGTAGTACCAGCGCAGCTTGCCGGTCGCGGCATCAATGGCCACCGCGGAAACCGAGTAGAGGTTGTCGCCGGGACGGTCGGCGCCGTAGTAACTGTCGGCCGGGTTGGCGGTCATCACAAAGACCGTTCCGCTGCCGGGGTCGAGGGCGATGGGCGGCCAGGCGGCGGGACCGGAGCGGCCGACGGTCGCGTCCGGCCCCCAGGAGTCGCCCCCGGGCTGGCCGGGCTGGGCGGTGAGAGGAAAGCGCCAGACCAGGGCACCGGTGATGGCGTTGAAGGCCGATACTGTGCCCGGGGGCCCGTGGCTGGGGCCCTCCTGCAGGTCGGGCGAGACGATCAGCAGGTCCTTGTACACCGCCGGCGGCGACGTGAAGCCATAATTGCCCTGGCGAAATTGTACGGGCAGGGTTGCTGGCACGCTGACCGAGCCGTGATCGCCGAAGCTCGGGATAGGCTCGCCGGTCTGCGGGTCGAGCTCAATCAAGCGGCCATCGCCGGAGGTGGCCATCACCAGCCGGGGGGCGTGGATCTTGTCGCCCGGCCAGTAGGACAAGCCGCGACTGACCCGCACCCGCGGCTCCTTGGGGTCGAAGGTCCATAGCACCTTGCCCGAATCAGCGGCCAGCGCCACCACCTTTTCGGTGGGCGTGGTCAGATACATCACGCTGCCGATCACCAGCGGGGTGGTCTCGAAATTGCGATCCACCAGGCCGGTGTCGTAAACCCAGGCCACGCCCAACTGGTTCGCATTTCGGGGAGTGATCTGGGTCAGCGGCGAGAATCGCGCCGCGCCGGGATCGTGGCCCACCGTGGGCCAGTCCGCCTGGGCGGCCAGGGTCGCCGCCGCGACCAGCAATAAAATCGAGAACAGAACCGTAGACGTCCGGGGCATGGGGCTCCAAGTGTGCTCAGCGGTTTTTGACCGGGCCTCGGCCACGACCGCCGCGGCCGCCACGGACCCCGCGCTGGGGCGGCGGGGGCACGGTAGCCGATACCGGGCGCGGTGCCACATCGGCCGGCACCACGCCCAACGCCCATTCGATGGCGTTAAACCACATGCGCTGGATGGCGGGGTTGTCCCAGGTGGCGGCGTCATGCCCCAGGGCCG
>JBQCEU010000293.1:0-2146 GCA_051959955.1 Terriglobales bacterium
AAGCGAAGCTGAAGACCGGGCAGGAAGTGCCGATCAAAGCGACGGTGGTCGCGATTGCGCAGCCGACCTACAACACCGCGCAGGCAGGAGCGCCGGGAGCGGCTCCCTCAGGTGGAGCGCCGATGGCATCATCCGGGGGCATGGCCCCAGGTGGTGGTGGAAGCCCGAGCGGCGGCGGAGCGATGGGTGGCGGCAGCGCCCCGTCGAGCCCTATGCCGAGCCAGCAGATGCCAACAGCGACTGAGCCGGGCCAATCCGGCGGTCAGCCTGGCGGACAGGTTTCCGGCGTGCAGGTGAAGAGCGACATTCACCAGCCTACGTCCGCGACCTTCGTGGAGCAGGGCAAGAACGTTCACGTGTCGAGCGGGACGCAGATGGAAGTTGCGCTGACGATTATCCCGCCGGGAACGCACCTTCAGTAGCAAGCGACAACAGACCTGAGCGAACCTTTCCCCGCCATGCGGCAGCGCGTGGTGGGGATTTCTTTTGTCACTCGTAGCGAAGGGACTCGATGGGGTCCATGGCGGCGGCGCGCCGGGCCGGCAGCGTCCCGAAGATGACGCCGATGATGCAGGAGGCAAGGAGACCGACGACGGCGGACCAGCCGGAGACGGGGACGCGGAAGTCGGTGAGGAAGCGAATGGAGTAGGGAATGCCGAGTCCGATGAGGGCGCCGATGATGCCGCCGAAGAGCGAGACGAAGACGGCTTCCATGAGGAACTGCAGCCTGATTTCCTTTGCAGTGGCGCCGAGGGCCTTGCGGATGCCGATCTCGCGGGTGCGGGCGCGGACGGTGGCCAGCATGATGTTCATAATGCCGACGCCGCCGACAGCCAGGGTGACGCCGGCAACGAGCAGCAGCATGACCGTGAGCGCATTGACGACGACTCCGGCGAGGGAGATGAGCGCGGTCATGGTCTGGGTGTTGTAAACGGAGTTGGGCTGATGGCGGCCATCGCTTTTGACGGCGTCGACGATCTGCTTCGCGGCGTCTTCCACCTCGCTGGAATCGCGGATAGAGAAGTACATCTCGTTCACGTAATCGGTGCCAATGAAGTAGCGACCGACGGAATACGGAATCAGCACTGTCTGGTCGGCAATTTCGGTCTGGCCGAAGGTGGGGACCTTTTCTTTGAAGAGGCCGGCAATGGTGAAGGGAATGCCGTTGACGGTGAAGACGCGGCCGAGCGCGGCTTCGGGGCAGCCGAACATCGCGGTGGCGAAGGGAACAGTGACGTCGGCGACCTTGGCGTGGGTTGCGGTGTCTTCCTCATCGAAGAAGCGGCCGCCGAGGAGGACGAGATTCCGGACGTGGCGGTAGTCGGGCTCGACGCCGAGGATGAGTACCATGTGCGAGGCGCCGTTGATGCTGATCTCCTGGTGCATCTCGAGGACCACGGAGGAGGCGGCAATGGAGGGCACATCTTCCTGGATGGTGCGCTCGTCCTGGTAGGTGAGGAAGTCGGCCTGGTTGTTGGTGGCGGATCCGGAGCCGCCTCCGGCGTAGTCGAGGTAAATGAGATTCGTGCCGATCCCCTGGATTTCCTCGAGGATGTACTGGCGTCCGGTGGCGGAGATGGCGACGACGAGGATGAGGGATGCGGTGCCGATGCCCATGCCGAGGGCGGTGAGAATGAAGCGGACTTTGGCGGCGCGGAAGCTGTCGATGGCGATCCGGGCGATCTCGCTGAGCAGCATGGTCTGCCGGGCGGAGGCGAGGGTGCGCTCGAAGCTGAGCCGATGGTGATGAGCCGGATCCTGAGACATCCTTCAACAGGATGTCACATCGGCGGCGGCGGATTCAGCCTCCACCCTGTCGGCTCAACTGCAGAACCGACAAGGATTGGGCACCCGATTACAAACCCGGATCAGGACCGGGTCATGGTCCAGCGGAGGGGGTGGTTGGGCTGGCTGCGACCGGTGAGGGTGAACGTGCCGTCGGCTGTGCGGTGGACCGCTGTGGAGGATCCGTTGATGGTGGCGTGGCGGATGTGCTCGGCGATTGCGGCGGGGAGGTGGATGGTGAGGGTCCAGTTGCCGGGGCGAGAGGGGGCGTACCAACCTTCGTAGTGGCCTTCGCGCGGGGATGCGACGGCGACGAGAGGTGTTTCGAAGCGATACGGGCCGGCGGGGAGCGCGGGGCGGA
>JBQCEU010000294.1:0-7067 GCA_051959955.1 Terriglobales bacterium
GTGAAAATCCTCCGACTGCCCGAACAGGCTGCCGTTCCAGGTGCCGTGGGCAGAGACGATGCCGCGCAGCGCCAACTGGCGCAGGCGCGTGCCGTTGATCTGGAGTTGGGTGCCGTTGCGGCGGTCCTCGGCGAAATACTCCGACGAAAGCTCGAACAGCGCCCGCGGGCTCGCCGTCCAGCGCAGCACCGGAGCCCAGTCCTGGGCCGCGACCCCGGCGTCGCTGTCCACCGCGCCCGGGTTGGCGGCGGGCACGTAGCCGCCCACGCGCACGCCGCGGGCGCGCACCGCCAGGGCGAGGTTGCGGCCGGCGATGACGCCTGAGCCGTCGGCCAGGCCGGTGCCCAGGCCGCCGCCACCGGTGCGCAGATCGAAGTGGGTGGCCGTGGGCGCGCGCGTCTCCAGCCCGATCACGCCCGACAGGGCGTCGTTGCCGTAGAGGGGCGAGGCGCCGCCGGAGACCACGGTCATGGTGTCCAGCGCGGCGTCGGGTACTCGCAGCCAATCCACCCAGCCGCCGTAGAAGTCGTTGAGCGGCAGGCCGTCGAGCAGCACCAGCGCCCGGCTGGCGCCGCTCGATCCGGTGCCCAGCAGCGCCACGCCCTGGGTGGTGGGGTGAGCGCTGAGCGAGGAGGTCTGGCGGAACGTCCCCAGGTCGCTGAACTCGCGCAGCAGGGACTCGGCATTTACCGGCGCGGACGCCTGGAGCCGCGTCCGGCCCATCACCGCCGTGGCGATCGGCACGGCCGCCACGTTCTGGTTGGCGGCGGTGGCGGCTACCGTCACCGACTCGGCCAGCGGCGCCGGATGCAGCACGATCCGCACCGCGCCGCCGCGCACCGCCGCGGTGGCGGGCTGGTAGCCGGGCGCGGTCGCCTGCACGGTGGCGGCGGCAACCGGCAGGGTGAATTCGCCGGCCTGGTTGGCGCGGGTGGTTGCGCCGGCGGCGGTGACCATGGTGCCCGCCACCGGCAGCCCGTTGCCGGCCACCACCACGCCGCGCACGGGCGGGGTTTGCGCGGCGGCCGCCAAGGCCAGGGTCAGGACCGCCGCCAACGTCCAGGGACGCATGATTGTCAGCATACCTTTCGTGCTATCCTCCTGCTTGTAGATAACCAAGGGGAGCGGGCATGAGCCGTCCCACCGACCTGATCCAAGGCACCCTCGATCTGCTGATCCTCAAGACGCTGGCGCTGGAGCCGCGCCACGGCTGGGGCATCGGCCAGCGCATCGAGCAGGTGTCCGAGGGGCAGTTGCGGGTGCAGCAGGGCACGCTGTACCCGGCGCTCCACCGGCTGGAGCAGCAGGGTTGGATCGAGGCGCGCTGGGAAGAGACGGAAAACCGCCGCCGCGCCAAGGTGTACGGGCTCACCGCCGCCGGGCGGAGGCGATTGCGCCGCGAGCTGGCGGAATGGGAGCGGCTGTCGGGCGCCATCGGCCTGGTGATCGAGGAGGCATAGTACATGCGCGCCGGGCGAATGTTGCGGTTGCGTCTGCGCTCGCTCTTCCGCCGCGAGCAGGTGGAGCGCGAGTTGCGCGAAGAGTTGGGGCTGGAAGGAGACGCCGCCGACCGGGTGGGGGCGGCGGCGCTGCTCGAGGGCTGCCGCGAGCAGCGCGGCCTGACGGCGCTGGAGAACTGGGCCGCCGACGCGCGCCGGGCGCTGCGGCGGCTGCGTGCGACGCCCGGCTTTAGCCTCACCGCCGTGGTCGCGCTGGCGTTCGGGGTGGCCGGCGCCGCCGCCATGTTCAGCCTGTACAACGCCGTCGTGCTGGCGCCGCTGCCGGGGGTGCGCGACGGCGGCGGACTGGTGCACCTCGAGCGCTGGGACCGCGACGTGCTGCTGGGGGATTTCAGCTATCCCGATTATGAGGATTACCGCGGGCTCAGCCATGTCTACAGCGGGCTGGCGGCGGCGGGGCCGTTCCAGCTCGACGCCGCCTCCGCCGGGGGCACGGAGACGGTGCAGGCGGAGCCGGTGAGCGGCAATTATTTTTCGGTGCTGGAGGTGAGCGCGGAATGGGGGCGGCTGATTACCGAGGCGGACGAGGTTGCCGCCGCCAACCATGTGGTGGTGGTGAGCGACCGCTACTGGCGCAGCCGCCTGGGTGCCGATCCGGCGGTAGTGGGACGGGTGATCGAGGCGGGGCATTTTCCGCTGACGGTGATCGGCGTGGCGGCGCCCGGCTTTCAGGGCAGCAGCCGCCAGTGGCGCGCCGATCTCTGGGTCCCGATCTCGACTCAGCCCTGGCTGTTCCCGATGGGCGGCCCCGGGGACAACGCGCTGACCAGCCGCAACCTGGGCTGGGTGACGATCTTCGGCCGTTTGCGGCCGGGCGTGAGTCTGGCGGCGGCGCAAAGCGATGCGGCGGCGGTGGCGGCCGCCATCGGCGCCGCCCACCCCAGCTTTAAGAATCGCCGCGCGGAAGTGATCGGCGGCCTGGGATCGTGGTCGGATGATCGCGCCGGCCAGCAGCGTTTTCTCGGCCTGCTGCTGGGCGGGACGCTGCTGCTGGTGGCCATGACCTGCGCCAGCCTGGCGAGCCTGTTTCTGGCGCGCATGGGAGCGCGGCGGCACGAGCTGGCGACGCAGTTGGCGCTGGGGGCGCGGCGCGGCCGGGTGGCGCGGCAGTTTTTGCTGGAGGCCGGCTGGGTGGCGCTGGCCGGCGCCGGGCTGGGGGCGTGGGCGGCAGGGCCGCTGGCGGCGGCGCTGCTGGACCTTGCGCCGGCCAGCGTGCCGCGGAACTTGGCGGTGACAACCGATGGCCGGGTGCTGGGTTTCGCCGCGCTGCTGGGCGGAGTGAGCGCGCTGGTCATGGCGCTGGCGCCGGCGCTGCTCACCGCACGCGGCGGCCGGGTGCAGAGCGCCTTGCAGCAGGGGGGACGCTGGGCAACTGGCGGGCAGCACCGCGCCCAGCGGGCGCTGCTCTGTGTGCAGGTGGGGTTGGCGCTGGTGTTGCTGGTGGCCGCCGGGTTGGCGGTGCGCAGCCTGCGCGCGGCGACTGCCGGGGCGGTGCCGCCCGGGGCGGGGCATACGGTTCTCGCCCAGGTGGACACCGGGCACGCGGCTTACAAGGCGCCGCAAACCGCGGCCTTCTTCGAGCGCTTGCACGCGCGGCTGGCGGCGCAGCCGGGCTTCACGCGGGTGGCGCTGACCGCCTGCCTGGCGCCGGCGCCCTGTAACCGCGGGCCGCTGTTTGTGGCCGGCGCCGAACCGCCGCGGGCGGTGGTGCGGGCCAACGAGTTCGCCGGGCACTACCCGTTCGCCGATGTGAGTTGGGTCAGCCCGGAGTATTTCCAAATCTTCAACCTGCCGCTGCTGCGCGGCCGCAACTTCACCGCCGGTGACCGCGCGGGCGCGCCGCGGGTGTGCATTATCAACCAAAAGCTGGCCGAGCGGCTGTGGCCGCGGCAGTCGCCGCTGGGGCAGCGGCTGGCCTGGCCCGCCTACCACTGGAACGGTGATCACGACTTCACCGTGATCGGCGTTGTGGCTGACCGGCGGACGGAGTCTCTGCTGCGAGAGCCGCCCCTGGCCATGTACGTACCCACCGCGCAGGTGGTGTTTCCGCGCCTGTGGATCGCGGCACAGACCACGCTGCCGGCGGCGGCGGCGCTGGCGGCGATGCGGCGGGCGGTGACGGCACTGGAACCCGCCATTCCCCTGACCCGCGGACACACGCTGGCCGAGCAGGTGCGCGGTTCGTTGTGGCAGCCGCTGGCCATCGCCGGGTTGGCGGGCGTCTTCGGCATTCTGGCCGGCTTGCTGGCGGCGCTGGGGATGTTCGGCACGCTGGCGCAAATGGTCGAGGAACGGCGGCGCGAGCTGGGCGTGCGCCTGGCGCTGGGCGCGACGCGCACCCGGCTGGTGCGCGGAGTGATCGGCGGCGCGGCCGCGCCGCTGGCCTTGGGATTGGCGCTGGGCGCGCTGGCGGCGGCGGCCGGCGCGCCTCTGCTCTCGCCCTGGATGTTTGGCATTACTCCTCGCGATCCGCTCGCCTGGTGCGCCGCCGCCGCGCTGTTGGCCGCGGTGGCGCTGGCGGGCGCGGCCCTGGCTGCCGCCCGTGCCGCCCGCCTGAGCCCCACCGAGGCCCTGCGGGCGGAGTGAGCTAATCACTCATTGCTAATTACTGATTACTCTTCTCCGGCAGCGCGTAGGCGATCACCGCATCGCCCAGCTTGGTCTGCAGCTTGCCGTGGCCGCCGGCGGCGATGACGATGTACTGCCGGCCGCCGATCTCGTAGCTCATGGGGGTGGCCTGACCGCCGGCGGGCAGAGGCTGCGACCACACCAGCCTGCCGCTGGCGGCGTCGAAGGCGCGCAGTGTGTCGTCCATCGCCGCGGCGGTGAACACCAGCCCGCCGGCGGTGACCATGGGGCCGCCGAGGTTGGGCGAGCCGGTTTGCTGTCCGGGGATCAGGTTGCCCAGCGGCACCTGCCAGGCCAGCTTGCCGGTGTACAGGTCCACCGCGGTGACCGTGCCCCAGGGCGGCTGGTTGCACGGCACCTTGCCGCGCGCCAGCCAGAAGGTGCGGAACAGGCCGTAGGGGGTCTGCGCCTGGGTCGCGAACTCGCCGTAAATCCGGTTCTGCTCGCCGGTCATGCGCTCGTGCATGAATTGGTCGCGCGGGATCAGCCGCGCAATCGCCACCAGGTTGTTGACGTCGGCGATGAACAGGTGCCGCGCCGGGTCATAGGCCGCGCTGCCCCAGTTCACCCCGCCGATGTTGGCCGGCTCGGCCATCGAGCCCTGCAGGCTGGGCGGGGTGTAGATGCCCTGCGAGCGCGCCCCCTTCACCATCGCCAGGCAGGCGGCACGGTCGCTCGCGTTGAGGGCGAAGATATCGGTCAGGCTGGGCGCCTTCTGCGGCGCCAGCGGCGGCAGGGCGGAGAAGGGCTGGGTGGGCGAGGTGTGCTCGCCGGGGACGTCGCTTTGCGGCACCTGGCGCTCGGTCACCGCCACCAGCGGCTTGCCGGTGAGGCGGTTGAGCACGAAGACGTTGCCGGATTTGTTGGTGACCGCAATCGCCGGGGTGCCGTCCTTCCAGGTGAACAACAGCGGCTCGGCGGCCACGTCGTAGTCCCACAGGTCGTGATGGGTGAGTTGAAACGCCCACACTTCCCGGCCCGTGGAGGCGCGCAGCGCCACCACGGAATTGGCGTCGGCGTCGTTGCCGGGGCGCTCGCCGCCGTAGTAGTCGGGGCTGGCGCTGCCGGTGGGCACGAAGACGAGATCGTGCGCGGCGTCGGCGGCGAGGATGCTCCAGGCGTTGGCCGCGCCGGTGCGCGGGTTCTGCCGCCCGGCCCAGGGGATGGGATCCCAGGTCCAGATCAGTTTGCCGCTGCGCGCGTCGTAGGCGCGCACGATGCCGCGCTCCAGGCTGACGGCGCGGTTGTCGCCGATGGAGGAGCCGACGATCACCCGGTCGCCGACAATGGTGGGCGGCGAGGTGAGCTGGTAATTGCCGGGATCGCGCAGGTCCACGCCGGCGGTGAGCTGCACCGCGCCGTGGTTGCCGAAGCCCTCGCAGGGCGCGCCGGTCGAGGCGTCGAGCGCCAGCAGTTGGCCGTCGAGCGTGCCCACGAACACCCGTCGGGCGCAGGCGCCCTTCCCCTCACCCTGCCACAGCGCCACCCCGCGCGAGCTCATCTCGGAATAATCGAGATGCCCGATCTTCGGCTGGTGGCGCCAGCGCAGTTGGCCGCTGGCGGCATCGAGCGCGATCACCTCGTCCACCGGCGTGGTCAGGTAGAGGGTGCCGTGATCGAGCACCGGGGTGGTTTCGAAGGCCGCCTTTTCCTTGACCGAGGCGACCACGTCCGGCGGCAGTCTTTGCCAGATGCCGGTGTGGAAGATCCAGGCGGGCTGCAGGCGGGCGACGTTGGCGGGCGTGATCTGGGCGGCGGGCGAGTAGCGCGTGCCCGCATTGGTGGCGCCGTACACCGGCCAGCCGGCGCCCTGCGCCAGCGCGCTTGCGGCAAACAAGAGGACCACAGCAAGCTTCTTCATGACCGCAGTGTCCCGCGCCGCGGCGGCAGGCGCGCTTATTTTGGGATGAGCGGGCCCGCGGGCGTGACCAACGGGCCTGAGCCGCGCCGGAAGCGGCGGGTCCACACCAGTTCGGTGCCGTTGCGCAGCTTCACCAGGCACTCGCCATGCGGCCGGCGGCGCAGCTCGACGACGGCGCCGAGGCGCACCAGGGCGGAGCGGTTGAGGCGGAGGAAGGCCTCGGGGTCCAATTGTTCCGCCACCGACTCCAGCGTGGCCCGGGTCAGCAGCGTGCGCCCGGCGGCGGTATGCAGCTCGACGTAGTTGCCCGCCGCCGCCGCCCATTCCAGCTCGGCGGCATCGAGCAGCACGGTGCGCGTGCCGTCTTCCACCTGCAGGCGCTGCGGCAGCGGCCGCTCGCGGTCCAGCCGGGCGCGGGCGTGCTGCAGGGCCTCCCGCAGCCGCCGCTGGTCGTAGGGCTTGAGCAGATAGTCGCAGGCATGCAGCTCGAAAGCGCGCAGCGCGAAGGCGTCGTAGGCGGTGACGAACACCACCAGTGGCGGCTGCGGCAGCTCGCGGATTCGCGCCGCCAATTCGAGACCGTTGGGCGGGGGCATCTGCACGTCGAGCAGGGCGAGGTCGGGCTGGTGCCGGCGGATGGCCTCCAGGGCCGCGGCGCCGTCGCCGGCTTCCCCCACCACCGTCCAGCCGCCGGCGGCCTCCAGCATGCGCCGCAGCTTGCGCCGCGCCGGGGCTTCATCGTCGGCGAGCAACACGCGGCGGGGGATCATGGCTGGTCGCGCCAGGGCAGGCGCAGGCGGACGGAGAAGCTCGCCGCCTCGGGCACGGCCTCGAAGTGGTGGGCGGCGCCGTACAGGTGCTCCAGGCGTTCGCGGGTGTTGGCCAGGCCCACGCCGTGGCCGGGCAGCGTGGGGGCACTCGGGCGCAGGGCGTTGCGCACCTCCAGCCACAGCTCGCCGTCATGGCGCTGGGCGCGCAGCTCGACCCGGCCGCCCCCGTGGCATACCGCATTCTCGAGCAGCGGCTGCAGTAAAAAGTGCGGCACCAGCGCGGCGGCG
>JBQCEU010000295.1:0-10569 GCA_051959955.1 Terriglobales bacterium
GGTTGGGGGCCCCGGGCCCCAACCCTGCAAGTTCCGAAGAGCCGCGCCTGTCAGGACTTCAACTCAATGTGACCCTGCAACACCGGAGCGCTGGTGGGCGCGTCCACGTTGACGCTCTGCTCGGCGGTGATGAGCAGGTCCCCTGTCTGGACCGTGGTGACAGCCGTCAGATCCCCGTTCAAGCTGTCATCCAGTTGGATGGCGCCCAGTTTGTGCGCCGCTTGGCCCCGCAGCTGTATCCAGACGAGGTACACCGCCGCCGGCGGGGTCAGGCGCGAGGGCAGGGCCAGATGTTTGACTTTGACCTCAAGCTTTGTGTTCCCGTTATCCCCTTGACTGACCTTCACCGTTCCGCTCGCGGCCGGCACACTGGAACTGGGAGCCAGAACAAAGGTCTGCCCCGAGGAAAACGGCCAGATGGCCATAAGGACGCTCAGCAGCAGCGCGGTTTTCATCATAATGGAGGCTCGAGCTCGTGCTGATTGGATGCGGCTCCAGGCGGCTCGGCTGCTTCTGACGGGCGGCCCGCTCCCGGGGAGCGATGCGGCGCCGTCCCCGCGCGAGCATAAGCGGGGCGCGCGGCGTAGCCGCGCGCTGGCCCGCGCCCGTCCAGGGAACCGAAGTTCCGCGCCGGGCGTATGCAGTGACATGTGGCAAGAGATCCGCCAGTCGGCCCGCCGCCTGCTCCGCGCTCCCGGTTTTACGCTCGTCGCCGTGCTCACCCTGGCGCTGGGCATCGGCGCCAACACCGCCATCTTCAGCATCGTCAACGCCGTCCTGCTGGCCCCGCTTCCCTACCCCCAGCCCGGCCAGCTGGTCCTGCTGCACGAGCGCACGCCACAGTTTGGCCACAGTTCGGTCGCCTACCCCAACTATCTCGACTGGGTGCAGCGCAATCATTCCTTCACCTCCCTCGCCGCCTACCGCGGCGATGACGCCGTGCTCGATGGAGGCGGCCGCAGCAGCCAGCCCGAGCACCTCCGCACCCAGACCGTCTCCGCCAACTTCTTCGCCACCCTGGGCGTGAAGATGTTCTCCGGCCCCGGCCTCTCCACCGCCGCCGACCGCCCCAATGGCGCCCCCGAAGTGGTGATCAGCTACCCGCTCTGGCAGCGCCGCTTCGGCGGCGACCCGCATCTGGTCGGCCAGACCATTCCGCTCAACGGCAAAAGCTACCAAGTGGTCGGCATCCTGCCCCGCGACTTCTGGTTCTGGCAGACGGCCGACGTCTACACTCCCGTCGGCCAATACCTCGAATCCATGCTCATGGATCGCCAGGACCGCCCTGGCATCGTGGTCATCGGCCGCCTCAAGCCCGGCGTCACCCTCGCCGCCGCCCAAGCCGACATGGAGGGCGTCGGCCGCCAACTCGCCCAGCTCTATCCCAAGGCCGACGGCAAGACCTCGGTCGCCGTGGATCCCACCCGCGACCGCCTGGTCAACAATGCGCGCCCCACGCTGCTGCTCCTGCTCGCCGCCGTCGGCCTGGTCCTGCTCATCGCCTGCGCCAACGTCGCCAACCTCATGCTGGCCCGCAGCAGCGGCCTGCGCCGCGAGATGGCGGTGCGCGCCGCCCTCGGCGCCAGCGGCGGCCGCCTCGCCCGCCAAACGCTGACCGAAAGCATCCTGCTCGGCCTCGCCGGCGGCGCGGCCGGTGTGGCCTGGGCTTGGGCGGCGGTGCAAACCGCCCCGGCGCTCATCCCCGACGGCCTGCCGCGCGTGGATCAAATCCGCCTCGACGGCCCCGTCCTCGCCTTCTCGCTCGCCACCGCCGTGCTCAGCGGCCTGCTCTTCGGCCTCATCCCTGCCTGGCAGGCCCGCCGCCTCGATCTCCAGACCGCCCTCAAGGAAAGCGGCCGCAGCGTCGCCGGCGGCAGCAAGCGCACCCAAAATGCCCTGGTCATCGCCGAGGCCGCCCTCGCCGTCATGCTCCTCGCCGGCGCCGGCGTCCTGCTCCGCTCCCTGCTCCGCCTCAACCAGGTCAACCCCGGCTTCGAGACCCACCATCTGCTCACCATGCAGGTGGCGCTGGCCCCCGACACCCTGACCAGCGGCGCCAAGGTCGCCGCCGCCCACCGCGCCCTGCTCGAACGCGTCACCCACCTCCCCGGCGTGGCCGCGGCGGGCGAAACCTCACTCGTCCCCCTTGAAGGCTCCGACAGCGAAACGGGCTTCTGGCTGGGCGGCGGCGCCCAGCCCACGCCCGACAAGATGCACAACGCCCTCAGCTATATCGTCAGCCCGGGCTATCTCGACGCTCTCCAGATTCCTCTGTTGCAGGGCCGCTTCATTCAACCCAGCGACCAGTTGGGCCGCCAGAATGTCATCGTCATTGACTCCCGCTTCGCCCACGACATCTTCCCCGGCCAAAACCCCATCGGACAGCATGTGACCTTCCAGTTCCTCGGCGACTGCGAAATCGTCGGCGTGGTCGGCCACGTGCAGCATTGGAGCCTGAGCGATACCGGCAATCAAACCATCGAGGATGAGTTCTACTCCCCCATTGACCAGATCCCGCTGCAATACATGACCCTCGCCGGTCAGGGCGCATACCTGATGGTCCGCACTGCCGGCGCGCCCATGGCCATGCTGCAGGAGGTGCGCACCGCCGTCGCCGGCCCCAATCACGACCAGCCGGTGTATCACGTACAGACCATGGATCAGATGGTCGCCGCCTCCCTCGCCGGCCAGAGTTTCCTCATGACCCTGCTGGCCATCTTCGCCGCCCTCGCCCTGCTGCTCGCCGCCGTCGGCCTCTACGGCGTGCTCGCCTACTCCGTCGCCCAGCGCACCCAGGAGATCGGCATCCGCATGGCCCTCGGCGCCCAGCGCCGCAGCCTGCTGGCCCAGTTCGTGGCCCACGGCCTGAAACTCGCCCTGGCCGGCGCCGCCCGCGGCCTCCTCGGCGCGCTCGCCGCCAACCGCCTGCTGGCTGCGCAGCGCTTCGGCCTCGGCCCCGGCGACCCCCTCACCCTGGCCGCCGTCACCCTCCTCCTCGCCGCCGTCGCCCTCCTCGCCAGCTACGGCCCCGCCCGCCGCGCCGCCGCCTGCGACCCCATCCAGGCCCTGCGCAACGATTGATTGGCGCGGGACCCCGAGTGGCTGCGCCACGGTGAACGACGCACTGGCGTCATTCGCCGCTTGACGCTCGACCGGGCCGGGGGCTCCTGAGCCCCATCTCGGCCGGTCCGCGCCTCGTTGTTTGCCGGGGGCGCGAACGAGCCACCGGCTCGTTCGCCCACTTCGTGAATTTCGCAGCCTTCCGCGCCGACCTGGCCCACAGTGCCAACGGACGGCCCCCCGCGTTGGGCTGACCCCTAACCCCTAAACCCTAACCCCTGTTCTCAAGCCCGCGACAAAACCACAATCGCCAGGATCAACACCCCGATGCCGGCGTACATGATCCGCACCGGCTCGCGCCCGCTGCCTTTCCATTCCCCGGTTCGCAGCCCGTGCACGCTGGCGGTGATCACGATCAGCGACATGAACACCGGCCAGCCCAGCACAGTTCCCAGGCTGCCCAGCTCATTGGCGCCCATCCCGTACAACAGCGTGCTCCCAAACCAGAACAGCGCCATCAGCGCCGCCAACCACCAGTAGCTGCCCGTGGCCAGCCGGCTGAAGCGGTTGCCGGTGTGGTTCTTCTTCACCAGGTAGCCGCAGTACAGCCATCCCGGCACGCCCCCGGCCAGCATCAGCGGCAGCCAGATGGCGTTGGGCGCCCAAATCGCGCTCGCCCCGTGAGCCTGCGCGAAGGCCTGCAACGGCTGTCCCTCGGTGAAGCCGATATTGACCAGCGCCGAGCCCACCCCGCTGATCAGGCAATACACCAGCCCCTTGGCCACCGAGGTGTGATGCACCGGCGCGGCCGCCACCGCCGCCCCCGCCCCCGCCGGCTGCGAATGCTTCTGTCCCTTGAGCACCGCCTCCCGCTTGCGTCCGGCGACCGCCCCGATCGCCACGCCCACCAGCACCAGCGCCACCCCCGCCAGCACCGTTAATCCCTGCGGCTGAAAAATCTGATCGGCATGCTGGCGCAGCAGCGGCACCAGGCTCCCCACCGCCGCCGCCAGCCCCAGGATCACCGAGAACGCCAGCGCCATGCCCACGCCCTCGACCGCCAGCCCAAAAAAGATCTGGGAAATCCCCCAGCCCGCCCCGCACGCCGCCACGATCCAGGCCACCGTCGCCATCCCCGGCGCGCTGTAGATCGCGCCCAGGTTGGGCACCGTCAGCCACGCCAGCAGCGGCGGAAACACCACCAGCGCCCACAGCGTGTAGATGAGCCAGGTGTTTTCCCACTCCCAATCGCGGGTGTACTTCATCGGCAAGGTGAAGCTGCCGTTGGCGACGCCGGCGACGATAAGGATCAAAATGCCGATCAGGGCTGCGCTCATGGATACCCCTTCGAGTTGGCGTTGACGGATCGCGGCAAGTATACTCCCCCCATGAGCAAGCCGGAGAAGGTCTTTCTCGGGGTAGATATCGGCGGCACCAAGGTCGCCGCCGGCCTGGTCAGCGCCGGCGGTAAAATCCTCACCCGCGCCCGCCAGCCCATGGCGGCGCACGGCACCGCCGCCGCCGGCCTGGAGGCGGTGAACGCCGCCATCACCGGCGCTGGGAACGGGCGGCCCGCGGCCGGCATCGGCATCAGCAGCCCCGGCCCCCTCGATCCCCGCCGCGGTCTGGTGCTCAACCCGCCGAACCTCCCCTGCTGGCGCAATTTCCCCCTCGCCCGCGCCGTGGAGAAAACCCAACGCCTGCCCACCCGGCTCGACAACGACGCCAACGCCGCCGCCCTGGCGGAAGCCCGCTGGGGCGCCGGCCGCGGCTTCCAGGCCGTCTTCTACGCCACCCTGGGCACCGGCATCGGCACCGGTCTGATCCTCGACGGCAAGATCTATCACGGCCGTACCGGCGCCGCCGTCGAGGGCGGCCACATCTCGCTCGACGCCAAAGGATGGCGCTGCGGCTGCGGCCAGCGCGGCTGCATCGAAGCCCTCGCCGCCGGCCCCGCGGTCGCCCGCCGCGCGCAAGCCGCCGTGCGTCGCGATCCCCGGGCAGGCGCCACGCTCCTCCGCCTGGCGGACGGCCAACGCGCGGCGATACGTGCCGAAACCGTCGCCGAAGCCTGGCGCGCCGGCGATCCCCTCGCCACCGCCCTCCTCGACGACACCGCCGCCCTCCTCGCCCAGTGGCTGGGCGCCATGGTCACCCTGCTCGAACCCGAGGTCATCATCTTCGGCGGCGGCATGGGCCGCCTCATGGCCCACTGGTTCCCCGCCATCCGCCGCCGCCTCCCCGCTCACAGCATCAATGCCCGCGCCGCCGAGATCCCCCTCCGCCGCGCCCGCTACGGCGCCGAGGCCGGCATCGCCGGCGCCGCCGCCCTGTGCGTGGAAGCCTGACCATGCTGCCCGGCCCCTGGCTCACCGCCGCCCGCGACGGCGCCGCCGCGGTACTCTTGCTGGGCGGCGTCATCGCCGCTGCCCAGTGGCTGTTGCGCCGCATCTACGGAGAAATCCGGAAGGACTCTTAATGCCGCCATCCCAACCTTCACCCTCGCCCGAGCGCATCCTCACCATGCTCCACGGCTTCCAACAAACCGCCGTGCTGCAATCGGCCCTCGATCTCGACCTCTTCACCCAGATCGGCGCGGGCGCGGACACGGTGGCCGCTCTGGCTGCGCACAGCCAGGCCTCGCCGCGCGGGGTGCATATCCTCTGCAACGCCCTGACGGTGTTCGGCCTGCTGGAGAAGCAAGGCGAACACTACCGCCTTGCCCCCGACGCGGCCATGTTCCTCGATCGCCGCAGCCCGGCCTCGCTCGCCGGCGTGACCAAGTTCCTGCTGGGCGATGTGATCAGGGACAAGATGGCGCACCTGACCGACGCCGTGCGGCGCGGCGGCGACGTGGCGCAGACACCCTCCATGCAGCCCGACAGCGCCTATTGGGTGGAGTTCGCCCGCAGCATGGCCGCGCTGATGTTCATGCCCGCCCAATGGCTGGCCGAAATGCTGCTGCCTCAGCCCCAGGGCGCCTGCAAGGTTTTGGACGTCGCCGCCGGCCATGGCCTGTTCGGCATCGCCATGGCGCAGCGCCATCCCCAGGCCGAAATCTACCCGCTCGACTGGCCGGCGGTGCTGGCCCTGGCGGAGGAAAACGCGCAAAAAATGGGCGTCGCCGGCCGCTATCATCCCCTGCCCGGCAACGCCCTCGAGCGCGATCTGGGCAGCGGCTACGACTGGGTGCTGCTGACGAATTTCCTCCACCACTTCGATTTCCCCACCTGTGTGCGGTTCCTCCAGCGCGTGCGCACCGCGCTGCAGCCCGGCGGCCAGGTCGCGGTGCTCGAGTTCGTGGTGGACGCCGATGAGCTCCATCCGCCCATGGCCGCGCTCTTCAATCTGATCATGCTCACCACCACGCCCGCCGGCAAGGCCTACACCCTGCCCGAGTTCGAGGCCATGTTGACCGAGGCCGGATTCAGCCGGCCCGAGCTGCGCTCGCTGCCCGCCGGCGTCGAGCGGGCGGTCATCGCCCGGCGGCTGCCGGGTTAATTTTTTGCGGCGCGCCGCGACCCCGCCGCCTGCCTACCGCAGCATGCAGGCGGGCATGGCGACCAGGGCGCGCAGCGTGGCGGCGTCCAGATGGGTGTAGTACACGGCCTCGTCCAGCAGACCGCGCCAGCCGGCGCCGCCGAGCACCAGATCGGCCTGCACGTCTTCCATGAAACGCAGGTCCACCGCTCCCGTCGCGGCGACGCGCCCATTGAGGTAAATTTCGGCCCGGCCGTGGGCGGCGGTGACGGCGATGTGCGTCCACTGGCCTGCGCTCAGCGCCGCTGCCGCTTCCACATGGGTGGCCGCCGTGCCGCCGCAGGGGCCCGGCCGGCCCGCGCCGGTGCAAAACGACAGCCGGCCCTGGGGCAGGCTCCGCAGTTGCCATCCCCGACCGGTGGCCGGGTCGTATTTGGCGACGATCGCCGCCCCGCCACCCTCCGATTGCGGCTCCAGCCAGGCAGCGAAGGCGAGACTTTGCCCTGACAGCAGGGTGGAATCGTGTCCCAGCGAGAGGGCATTGCCGCCGGTGAACGCCAGCGCCTGCCCTACCCGGCCCGGGGCGTAGGCAGCCGCCCCCAGCCAGCGGCCGTTGTGCAGCCCCCAGGCGTCGGCTGCGGTGCCATCGCCCCGCCACCAGCCCAGCAGGCCGGTGTTGGACGGCGCGCAGGCGGCGGGGGAGGCGTCGTACACCGCCACCGCATGGGCAGCCGGCTGGGGCAGATAGGCGCGGCTGCCATCCGCCGCCAGAGCCAGCCCGCGGGAGATCGGCAAAGTTAGATTCTCGACCGTGTTCATGCGCGTGCTGTCAAGCACCCCAATACCGGCGCCGCTCACCACCACCCGCGCGCCTCCCGGCAGAAATTCGATGTCAATGGGCGACGACGGCAGCGGCACCGTGTGCAGCAGCTTTTGCTCCCCTAGGCTGTAGATATTGAGGCCGCCCACCTGACCCGCCAGGCAGCCCACGTGGTCGTAGCCGGGGGCGCTGCATGCGTCGCCCATGCCGGCCCACAACTCACTGCCGTCTGGCACCACGGCCAGCGCGGTTCCCACCTGCGGCGGCCCGGCCAGCCTGCCCACCAGTTGGCGCTGATTCACGTCCCAAATCCCGACCGCGTCGTGGCCGCTCCGCCCGCCGCCCCCGCCGCACTGGTAATAGATGTACAGGTGCCTGCCATCGGCGCTGAACGCGAGCATGCTCGGACAGGCTGGGCCGATAACGTGTCGGGCGACAAGGGATGTGGTATGGATCACATCCATGCCGGCGTACTGCAGCGCCAGGTAAAGACTGTCACCGTCGGGACTGAGCGCCATGTCACTGACCGCCCCGGATGTCGCCAGGCTGCGCCACGTCTGCCGGCTTGTGTCCACGATGTCCAGCCGGCTTTCGGTGAACTGGCCAACATAAAGACGGCGGCCGTCACCGGCGGCCACCAGCCGGGAGATGGCCCCGCCCAGGCGCAGTACGGCCCGCACCCGCAGCGTGGCCGTATCCACCAGGCGCAGGCTGCCGTCCTGCTCGTCGCCTACATACAGAGTCCTGCCGTCCGGACTGAGCGCCACCACCCGCGGCAAGGGTCCCACCGCCACCCAGCGCGGCGCGCCCCCCTGGCGGGTCGCCTTGGCCAGCAGCCGTCCCCACGCCACCGGCGCGGGCGGCGCGGGCGCCGGCTGTGCCCGCCACCAGGCGATTATTGCCCCCAGCACCACCAGAGCGGCAATGCCGCCGCCCCACGGCAGCCGGCTGCGGGTCGGCTCCGCCGGCGCGGGCGGCTCCGGCGCCCCCACCAGCCCCGGGCTGCGCTGGCGCCAGGCATCGAGTTCCGACTTGAAGGCATATACCGAGCCTTGCTTCTTGTGGGGCACGCGATGAATCGGCAGTCCCTCTTCCTTCTCCCAGCGCTGCACGGTCCGCACCTGCCGGTCCAGATAAGTCGCGATGGCTTTCCAGGAGTCGAGCCGGTCGGCGTCCGCGGGATAAAGGCTCATAAGCAGTACCTGATCCTAGCATCAGCCATGCGACAAATCGCGCCACCCCCCCTGCTGGCGCGCTTTGTCGCTTGCGCCGCTAAGCAGCAGCGCCGAAACTCTGCGGCATGACCTGCTCCCGCCCGCCCCACCTTGGTCGTCGCCCCTATCTGCTCCCTCTCCTCTGCGCCGCCCTGCTCGCCTGGGGATGCGGCAGTAGCTCTTCCGGCGGCAGTAACAACTCCGGCGGCAACACCACGCCCACCCTGGCCTCGATCACCGTCTCTCCCGCCGCTCCCTCGATCGCCGTCGGCGCCACCCAGGCCTTCACCGCCGCCGCCAAGGACTCCACCGGCGCTGCCATGACTGGGCTGACATTTACCTGGACCAGCAGCAACACAGCGGTCGCCACCATCACCAGCGCCGGCGTGGCCACCGCCGTTGCCGCCGGCACCACCCAGATCACCGCCAAGAGCGGCAGCATTACCAGCGCCGCCGTGACGCTCACCGTCACCCCGCCGCCGGTGGCCAGCATCACCGTCGCGCCGGCCAGCGCCTCGATCCAGGTGGGCCAGACGCAGCAGTACACCGCCACCGCCAAGGATGCGGGCGGCAATACGCTCAGCGGGGTGACGTTTACCTGGGCCAGCAGCGCCACCGGGGTGGCGACCATCAGCTCCGCCGGTCTGGCCAGCGCCGTGGCGGCGGGCTCGACCCAGATAACCGCCGCCGGCGGCGGCGTCACCAGCAGCCCGGCGGCGCTCACCGTGACCCCGGCAGGCAGCGTGACCGGTACAGCGGCGACGGGCGCGCCGCTGGCGAACGCCACGGTCACGCTGGTGGATTCCACCGGCGTAACCCGCACCGCCACCACCGCCGCCGACGGCACCTTCACCCTGCTCACCGGCGGCCTCACCCCGCCCTTCGTGCTCAAGGTCCAGCCCGCCTCCGGCAACCCGCTCTACAGCGTCAGCGCCGACGCCAACGCCAACTCGGTGGTCAACGTGGACCCGCTCACCGACCTCATCATCCGCTCCTGGTACTCCACCCAGGGTCAAACCGTGGACACCGGTTTCGCCTCTCCCGCCGCGCTTCCCCCGCCCACCCCCGCCCAGGTGCAGCTCATCAGCAACGTCGTCCTGCAGGTCACATCTCTTTGGCTTACCAACAACGGCGTGGATACAACCACCTTCAACCTCATCTCCACTCCCTTCGCCGCCAACGGCGTCGGCCTCGACAAGGTCCTCGACCAAACCACCGTGGACACCAGCACCCACACGGTCAAGATCACCGACGGCACCACCACCCAGAACTCGACCGTCACCTACGACACCACGACCAGCGCGGTCACCATCAACTCCTCCACCACCAACGGCACCAGCACCTCGGTCAGTTCGGTGAGCACCATCGCCCCCACCCAAACCGCCCAGGCCGATGCGCTGGCCGGCATCACCGCCACCATGAACAGCTTCGCCGCCTCCCTCACCGCCAAGGGCGCGGCGCTGACTGCGGCCGACATCAGCCCCTTCATCGCACCCAACGCCCTGAACGACGGCCTCTCGGCTTCGCTCTGGACCGACAGCATCGTCACCGACCTCCGCGGCCAGACGGGCACCGTCTCGGTCACCTCGCTCAATAGCCTCGACAGCACCGGCGCCATCGCCGACGCCACCTTCAACTTCACCGAAACCGGCGGCGGCACCCAGTCTCTCGACTTCCAGTTTCGGAAGGTCAACGGCACCTGGCTCATCGCCGGCAACCAGCGCATCACCAACCTCAGCTTCTCCGCCGAAATGCGCACCAACCAGGGCGCCCAGGCCACCGGCAGCGGCCCCGACATCAACGTGGACGTGCAGGCGCCGCAGGGCACCGTCACCGGCGTCACCATGTCCGGCGGCGGGGTATGGAACAACTCCCCCACGCAAGCCTCCGGCCAGGTGGATCAAACCTTCCAGCCCCCCCCCACCACCCGCGAGGACATCTTCCTCGATCACTCCGATTTGGAAGCCGACTCGCTCACCAGCCTGATCCCGGCCG